>CAYFWJ010000042.1:0-20652 GCA_964346755.1 uncultured Ectothiorhodospiraceae bacterium | reverse complement strand
CCAGGCCGAAGTCCATCACCTTAAGCACCCCCTGGCGGTTGATCATCATGTTCTGCGGTTTGAGATCCCGATGGATGATCCCCTCGGCGTGGGCCGCCGCCAGGGCGGAAGCGATCTGACGGGCGATCATGACCGCGAAACGGGGCTCGAGGGGACCCTTGCGACGGATGAGTTCGTCGAGGCTGAAGCCCGGCACGTACTCCATGGAGATGAATTCCACCCCATCGGCGCTCCCGAAGTCGTAGGTGCGCACGACGTTGCGGTGGGTGATCCGGCGGGCCAAGCGGATCTCGGATTTGAATGACTCGATGGCCTCGGGGTTGAGGATCTGTTCGTGGATCAGCTTCAGGGCGACCGACTCGTTCAGGGCCTCGTCCCAGGCGAGATAGACCCGTCCCATGGCCCCCGTGCCCAGTGTCCCCTGAATGCGATAGCGTCCCGCGAAGGTCTGCGAGTCGGTGGGGTTCACCCCGTGTACCCGGGAGGCGGAGTGGGTTGAACCCGCAGGCGATCCACTCGGCTGGGTCGCCTCGAGCCCGTCGGGCCCTGGGGCGTCGGGTACGTCACGGGTCGTCCCGTCGCTGCCCGTCAACCCCGTCCCCTGGGCGAGGGCATAGGCGGACTCCGAGGCGTCGAGGTCGTCGGACAGATTGGCGAGGTAATCCTCGAGCTCGTCCTTCTGACGCAGCGCATCGCTCATCCGGTACACCGCTCGGTAGAGGATCCCCACCTCGTCGCGCCGCTTCGGCGGTTCACCCGCCACGTAGCGCCCCTCCTGGATGCGTTGGGTGAGCTCGGTCAACCGCAGGATGGGCCGTGAGACCCCGTGGGCGATCAGCCAAGCCAGCAGGGAGGCACCGACGATCAGGACCAATCCCACCTGCAGAACCCGGTCGCGGATGGCCATGAAGGGGCGCAAGAGCTCGGAACGGGAGTGCAGGGGGAGTACGAAGCCGAGTATCCCACCCCCGCTCCGTTCGAGGGGATAGGGGATGCCATGGTAGGTGCTGCCGGCCACTGGCAGGGTTAACTCGGCCGGCGGGATGGCGGGTTCTTCGACGAGGATTCGCCACTGCGGCGAATGCTTCGCGAAGTAGGCGGCGAGGGGGGCGGCCAACTCGGGGCGCGTGAGCTGGCGTTGGCTGACCCCTTGCGGCTGTCCCTGCGGGTCGCGATCCACCGCGAACACCGCGAGCTCACCGCCGGTAAGGCGGCGGATTCCCTCCACGACCCGAGCCGAGATTCGATAGCCCATGGCCAGGCTGCCACGCATGACATCGGGGGCCGCGTTGTCGCGAACCGGCAGGGCCACCATCTGGTACAGTCGCTCGTTGCTGTAGACGATCCCCTGGGCACGCTCACCGTTCAATGCGGTGTCGAAGAGGTGGCTTCGGCCCTTGACCTGGATCCCGACGGCTCGGGGCTCATCGGAACGGGACAGGATGACCCCATCCGCATCGGTGAAGATGAGGATGTCGAAGTCCATGACCCGCCCGAACTCCTCGGAGAGGTCCCGGAGGGAGGCGGTATCGCCGACATAGACCTGGGGGCGCACCCGCGCATCGCCGGCGAGGCTCGTCGCCGTCTCGAAGATATCATCATAGCGGGACTCGAGGGCCGTAGCCAAGGTTGCATCCGAACGCTCAAGGGCCTCGTCCAGGGCGGATCGAGCCGCCTGATCCGCTTGCAGGCCGATCACCCAGACGATGATGGCCAGTAGGCCGCCGAACCCCAGGAAGACCACCAAGAACAGCTTGGCGGTCAACCCGAGAGGCACCCGGGAGCGGCCGACCGCATCAGAAGTACTCAAACCCGCCTCCGAAATCCACGGGGTCCTTGTCATAGGGCTTGCCGAACTTGTTGAGGTGCGGTTGGGCCTGGTAGCGGGAGGCGTCGAGGGTCACCGTGATCGAGCGGGTCTCGCCGGGTTTCAGATCGATCGTGCGCTCGGTCTGGGCTCGGACGTTCCAGAAGTCGATCTCGTAGCCCCCCGGCGGCAGGTTATCGAAACGGAAGGTCCCGTTGCCCCCAGTGACTTGACCCCACGGGCTACGGCCGACCCGGATGAAGGTCGCCATCTCTGCGTGGATATTGCAGTACACCTTGACGAGACCCGGCGTCGAGAAGCGCTGGGCCGGATTCCCGCCGGGTCCGTAGGTGCCGAGGTCGAAGGCGTTGCCCGTGGAGCGGGAGAAGACGTTGTGCCGGAAGTTGTCGGAATTGCGAAAATTCACCGCCTCGCCCTGGCGCACGTACAGCGCCCCGGGGCGATAGGTCTTGTCCTGCATATCGACCGCGTGGGATCGATCCGGGGACGGCTCCGCGGGCAACTGGCCCTCTTGGGGCCGCAGGCTCACGATCACATGCTTCGGCGGGATCAAGGTATCCCCTCGACCGACGATCCGGACCTCACCGGTGAGGCGCGCGTGAGACGTCGCTGCATCGGCTGGTGCGTTGCGCTCGGGTGGCGGCTGGGAGGCCCTCGATGCCGGGGCAGCCTGTGTCGACGAGGCGGCGGATGGGGGGGCGTCCTCCGCGGAAGGGCGCGTCTCAGCCGCCGGGGGGCTGGGCGTTGCCGTTGGGGCCGACTCGGCTCGGGCGCCGGCCATCTCCCCTGGATCCTCCGCGGCGTCGTCGGTCGGTTCCCGGTCCAGGCGATCGCTGACCTCAGCCATGCGGGATTCTGGATCCCGTTCCGGTTCCGCCGGGGGCGACTGGGGCTCATCCGCGAGGGGGCGGGTATCCGCAGCGGGTGGCCCGGGATCGGCGACTGGTTCCGACTCGGGTTCGCGGTTGCCCGCCGCGGCGTCCCGTGAGCTGGCGCGAGGGCCGATGGGGTCGGCTGGGGGCGTGTTCGGCAGCGGTTCGCGCTTTGCCTCGGGTTCCGTCCGTTGGGGCGAGGCGGGGGGTTGCTGCGTCGTGCTCGGCACCTCGGGGGCCGATGGCGGCGCCGATGCGGGTCTCGGTGGGGTCAGGGTACAGGCCGTGAGGCCGAACCCGGCCAGGGAGACATAGGCCACGAGCATACGAAGGGACACAGGGGGGCTGCCTCTTGTCACGGGATCGGGTACCGTCATCAGGTTAGAAGGCCGAGGGTCGTCCGGGACGTGCTCCCGCCCCGGGCGTCATGTCTGGCTTCGATTCGAACGCCCCAACAGCCCGCGTAGTCGCCCGAGGAGCCCGGGTCTCTTCGCCGCTGCTTGGGGGCCGGAGCCGCTTTGCTCGAGTAGCTCGGCCTGGAAGCGTTCTTCCGCTTGCCGTCGGCTCTCGCTCAGCTCATGCATGAGATCGCGCTCCAGTCCCTCGATGGCCTTTAGCCGGAGCTTGGCGGTCTCGCTGATGCCTTTGGAGTAGTCCTTTTTCTTCGCCGCGAAGTAGTCGAGGACGATGCGCTCGGACATCAGGATGAATTGCACGGCCTGTCGAGCGTCCACTTGGACCACGGTGTTGTTGGCGACGCTGCGTGCCGATTCCTCCTGGGCCTCGCAATACTTGCTCAGGAGATAGAAGAGGTTGCGTTTGACTCGGCTGGATTCCGTTTCGACCTCCTGGGCCGCGTAGGGATTGACGTTGGCATCGACGAAGATGTCCAGCCAATGGGTGAGGCCCTCTTCGGAGACCGCGATCTCTTTGCTGGCCCGCTCCCGATACAACTCGGCGAGGCGTTTCTGATTCTGCTGGTAGAGTTTGAAGGAGTTCAGGTCGTTTTGCTTGCGCGCTAGCGTTTCGGTCTCGGCCTTGAGTCGCTCAATGCCCCGATCTGTCTGCTCCGCCTCGTTCTCGAGCCGCCGAATCCGGAACTTTTCGTCTTCCATCGTCTGATCCGCGTCGCGGAGGACGAGGACCAGGAAGGGGGCTACCAGGCGGTCGATGTCTTCGAGCTGACGCTCCAGCAGGCGCCGCCCTTGTTGCAAGCGGGTGGCTTCGTCCGCGGTGGCGGGTTGGCGATCCTTCAAGGTTTGGATATGGATCTCGCGGGACCGGCGCAGTCGATTGAGATCATCGAGTTGGGCCTGTAACTCCTTGCGTTTGCTCGCGAGCCGTTCATCGAGGAGCCGGATCTGTCGGCGTGCGTCCTCGCTCGGGAAGGCCTTATGGGTCAAGCCGTGGCGTTGCGCGTGGAGCTCTTGATAGTCGCGCAGGATCTCCTGGAATAACCCCGTCTCAGCGCCCATCCGGCGGCTTGCCGCCTCCTCGAGGGCCCGCTGAACGGCTCCATCGGGATGGGTCGATGCCCCGGCCTCGGCTTCCACCTCCGTGCCCAGGGTGCGGAAGATCAGGTCCTCGACCGCGCCTTGGATGTCCTTGGGCAGCTGCTCCACGAAGTTGGCGGGGAGGTCTTCAGGCACCTCCTCGGGATTGATGCTTCGAATCCGCTCGGGGGGCAGATTCTTGATGAGAATCGAGAAGACCCGTGGGCTCATGCGTGGCATGGCGAACTCCCAGCTGACAACCCTAGACCGTAGAGGGGGGAACCGGCTCGGCAAACAGATCGTGGTCGTCGTGATCGTGGATGCGCACCCGCAGCCACTCACCCGGACGGGGTGAGCCGGCACCGGGGTCGACCTGGACGACCCCGTCGACCTCCGGGGCCTCGGCGGGGCTGCGCGTAATCGCCGTGCCATCCTCGGTGATGGCATCCACCAAGACATCCGTCGTCTCACCGACCCGCCGCGCGAGCTTGGAGCGGCTGATCTCGGCTTGCACCGCCATCAGCCGTTCCAAGCGCTCCACCCGCACCGCCTCGGGCACGGCGCCGTCGAGGTGGTTCGCGGGGGCGCCTTCCACGGGCGAATAGGCGAAGGCACCAACGCGGTCGATCTCGGCGGCCTCGAGGAACTCGAGGAGCTGTTCGAAGTCGCCCTCGGTCTCGCCGGGGAAACCGACCATGAAGGTGCTACGCAGCGTCAGATTCGGACATTCCTGTCGCCAGGCGCCGAGGCGCTCGAGCAGGCGGGCCCCAGCGGCCGGGCGCCGCATCGTCCGGAGCACCGTGGGACTCGCATGCTGTAGGGGGATGTCGAGATAGGGCAAAACGCGACCCGCCGCCATCCAGGGTATGATCGTGTCCACATGGGGAGACGGGTAGACGTAGTGTAGCCGCACCCAAGCGCCCAACTCGCCCAGGGCGGCGGCGAGATCCGTCATTCGGGCGGGTACGGATCGACCCCGCCAAGGCCGCCCCGCGGCATACCCGCGGTCCACCCCGTAGGCACTGGTATCTTGGGCGATGACCAGCAATTCGCGTACCCCGCCGGCCACCAGGCGTTCCGCCTCAGCGAGGACCTCCTCGACAGGGCGGCTGATGAGATCCCCCCGCAATGGGGGGATGATACAGAATCGACATCGGTGGTCGCAGCCTTCGGCGATCTTCAGGTAGGCGTCGTGGGGGGGCGTCAAACGGATGCCCTCACCCGGTAACAAGCGGGTCCGATGATCCGAGTTCGGCGGTAGGATGCGGTGAACTGCGGCCATCACGGCGGTATAGTCCTGGGGGCCGGTGATGGCGAGGACCTCCGGGTGGGCCTCGGCGATCTGCTCGGCCCGTGTCCCCAGGCAGCCGGTAACGATGACTCGGCCGTTCTCGGCCAAGGCCTCGTCGATCGCCTCGTGGGACTCTTCGATGGCCGAGTCGATGAATCCGCAGGTGTTGACGATGACCGCGTCAGCGGCCTGGTAATCGGCAGCGATACCGTACCCTTCGGCACGCAATTGGTTGATGATGCGCTCGGAGTCCACTAAGGCCTTGGGGCAGCCGAGACTGACGAATCCGATTGGGTTGGGTTGATCGCTCATCGGGGGTTCGGGATCCGCGTCGAGGTCGGGCGGGGAAGCCCCCCGACCCCGGGAGCAGCTCGCGGCGTCGGGGGGCGGCATTGAAGGGCATACAGCCCCGAGATACGTGGGAAAAATCCAGTATACCGTGTTGCCGTCGGGGCAGGCGCCGGGCCGAATCCGCACTTATCCACATGACCCAAAAGTGAAACCCCGAGGCCCTTAGGCAGCCGATCCCTCGAGGAAAAACTGTAACTTATTTTTAAGTGTTTGTTTTTAATGAGATTAGCCGTTCATCGACTCGTAACGCAAGTGACATAAAACCCGGATAACCCGGCGGTTACGGCTGTTGCGCGTGGTTTTCCACTGAGTTACCCACAGACTTATCCACAGGCCCGCGGGGATCGGTTGCCTCGCCCGGGGCATCGCGCCGCTTGCCCGATCGAGACCGAACGCTTAACATTAACGGTTTGTGTGAATGGGTTGCCTGAGCGGAAGTCGCCATGAAGAAAGACATCCACCCGAATTATCGCCCGGTCGTGTTTCAAGATCTCTCCTCCGACTTCGCCTTTCTGACGCGATCGACGATCGCGACCTCGGAGACCATCCAATGGGAGGACGGTAACGAGTATCCCCTGGCCAAAGTCGAGATCTCAAGCCGATCGCATCCATTCTTTACCGGCAAACAGCGTCTCGTCGACACCGCGGGGCAAGTGGATAAATTCCGTCGACGATTCGGCAAGAAGCGCTAGGTCCGGGATGCGGGGCACCGCCCCGGTGACCCAGATCGCCGGCGATTCGCGACGACGGCAGGCAGTGCAATGAGCGAAGATTTTGTCGACGAAGCCCTGAATTACCATGCCCGCCCCCGGCCGGGCAAGCTCGCCGTCGAGGTGACTAAGCCGACGGCCAATCAGCACGATCTGGCCTTGGCGTATACCCCAGGTGTTGCCGAGCCGGTGCGTCGCATTGCCGCCGATCCGCAGGCCGCCTACCGCTACACCACCAAGGGTAACCTGGTGGCGGTCATCACGGACGGCAGCGCCGTGCTCGGCCTCGGTAACGTGGGCGCCTTGGCCGGCAAGCCGGTTATGGAGGGCAAGGCCGTTCTCTTCAAGTGCTTTGGCGGCATCGATGTCTTCGATCTCGAGGTCGCGAGTCAAGACGCGGCGACCGTCATCGAGACGGTCGCCCAGATCGCCGGGGGCTTTGGCGGGATCAACCTCGAGGACATCGCGGCCCCCCGTTGCTTCGAGGTCCAGGAGGCCCTGCAGGCGCGGCTCGACATCCCCGTCTTCCACGATGATCAGGACGGCACGGCGATCATCGTCGCGGCCGCCTTGGAGAACGCGCTCACCCTGCAGGGCAAGTGCCTCGCCGAGGCGCGTATCGTCTGCCTCGGCGCCGGCGCGGCCGGCGTCGCCTCCATGGGGCTGCTGCAGGCCCTCGGGGCCCGGTCCGAGAACATCCTGATGGTCGACCGCCAGGGGGTCATCCACGCCGAGCGGGACGACCTGAATCCGTACAAGGCCCGCTTCGCCGCGCCCCATCCCGAGCGCACCCTGGCCGAGGCCTGTGCCGGTGCGGATGTCTTCGTCGGACTGTCCGGTCCCGATCTCTTGACACCGGCCATGCTCGCCAGCCTCGCCCCGCGCCCGGTGGTCTTCGCCCTGTCCAACCCCGATCCGGAGATCCGCCCGGATCACGTCCCGGCGGTGCGGGATGATGTGATCCTGGCCACGGGCCGCAGTGACTATCCGAATCAGGTCAACAACGTGCTCGGCTTTCCCTACATCTTCCGGGGCGCCCTGGATGTCGAGGCCCGCGCGATCAATCAGGCCATGCACATCGCCGCGGTCGAGGCCTTGAGTGCCCTGGCCCGGGAGCCCGTCCCCGAGGCGGTGCTCACCGCCTATGGCAACCGCGCCATGAGCTTCGGACCCGATTACATCATCCCGACGCCCTTCGATCCCCGGCTAGCCGATCGCGTCCCCGCCGCCGTTGCCCGGGCCGCCGTCGCGAGCGGTGTGGCGCGCCGCGCCTCCGGGCACGAGCCGGAGGGCGCCCCCGCGTCGTGAGGCGCTTCCATGCCGCGAACCCTCCGTCCCCTGTGCGATCGCATCGGCCATGAGCGGGTGCGCGCGGTCATCGAGCGGCTCTACGAGGAGTTGCTCGCCGATGAGCGACTCGCGCCTGACTTCGCCTCGATCCCCGATCTCACCGGCCACCAAGCCCATATCGTCGAGTTCTGGTGGATCGCCATGGGCGGTCGGGTGGCCCACCCGCGGACCGTCGATATGCAGGGCGCCCATCGCCATGTCACCTTGACCCGTGCCAAGATGGATCGTTGGCTCGCGTGTCTGGAACGCGCGGCGACGGCCCATCTGGAGCCGGAGTTGGCGGAGGCGTGGCTGACTATGGCCCGCGGCATCGGCGAGCGACTCCTGGCTTCCTCCCGCTAGGACGGCGGTCCACGAGGATTCCGATACGCGATTTCGTCCCCGGAGGTCCCATGACGCAGCGCGCCCTAGAGGCACAGATCCGTGCCGTAACGGGACAGGTCTTCCAGACCGCTCGAGCCGTCCCCATCGGCGGGGGCTGTATCAATCAGGCGCAACGACTGGAGGGGGTGGACGGCCGGCGGTATTTCGTCAAGTTCAATCGGGCCGAGCACGCCGATATGTTTGCTGCGGAGGCCGAGGGGCTCGAGGCCCTTGCCCAAGCCGGTGGGGTGCGCGTGCCCGAGGTGATCGGCACCGCCGAGGTGGGCGGGCAGGTCGTCCTGATCCTGGAGTATCTGGACCTGGGCGGTCGTCCGGATCCGGAGCGCCTCGGCGAGGGGCTGGCCCGCACCCACGCCCATCGCGCCGAGGCCTTCGGTTGGCATCGGGACAACACCATCGGCTCCACCCCTCAGCCCAACCCCTGGACGGCGGATTGGACCGCCTTCTGGCGGGATCATCGGCTCAACCACCAACTGGACCTCGCTGCCGGCGGCGGCCTCGACGCCCGCACCGTGGAGCGCGGCCGACGTCTCGCGGAGCGGCTCGCCGCCTTCTTCGCCGACGCCACGCCGGTCCCGTCCATCCTCCACGGCGATCTCTGGGGCGGCAATTGCGCCGGCACCCCGTCGAGCGAGCCGGTGTTGTTCGATCCGGCGGTGTACTATGGCGACCGCGAGGCCGATCTCGCAATGACCGAATTGTTCGGTGGCTTCTCGGGCCGCTTCTATGCGGCTTACGATGGCGTTTGGCCCCGCGGGTCGGCTTACCCGGTCCGTCGAACGCTCTACAACCTGTACCATGTGCTGAATCACTACAACCTGTTCGGGGGCGGCTACGGGGCCCAGGCCGGACGGATGATCGATCAATTGCTCAGCGAGGCGGGATGAGGCCCGGTTGCCGAGCGGGCGAGCGGCTTACCCTGAGGAGGCTCCATGTACCAATGCGACGGCGTGCTCGTCCACGGGGCTGGCGGTGGTGGATGGCAATGGCGGGACTGGTGCCCCGTCTTGGAGTCCTTCGCCATTCGCTGTCATCCGCTGACGCTTCAACCGGCTGACGAAGGGCTCCGACAGACCCGGTATCGGGACTACGTCGGTCAGATCGTCGCGGCGATCGAGGCCTGCACCCGACCGACGGTTCTCGTCGGGGTCAGCATGGGCGGTATCTTGGCGCTCAAGGCGGCCGAGGTCAGCCCGCTCGCCGGCCTCGTCCTCGTCAATTCGGTCCCCCCCGCGGGCATCGAAGGCTGGCATCCGCCCCGTTCGAATATCCCCGATGTCGTTGCCTGGAGCCGCAAGCTCTCCCTCGAGGAGACCTGGCGGAGCATGCCCGAGGCGGACGAGGCGACGGCCCGTTGGGCCCACGGGTTGTGGCGGGACGAGTCGGGGCCGGTCCTGCGCTCGTTGTACCAGGGGGTCCCGGCCACCACCCCGGCCATCCCCCGGGTCGTCGTGACCGGGCGCTCGGACCGCACGATCAAGCCGTCGGTCAACTATGCCCTGGCCCGCTATCTTCGCACGGACGTCATGGAGTTCGAGGGTGTCAGCCACGTGGGGATCCTGCTCGGCAACCGGGCGCCCTTCATCGCCCGAATGACCGCCGCCTGGCTCCAGCAGGCCCTGCCCCCACCGGCCTAGTCGGACTCGTCCGGGGGGGGGAGTAACCCCCCGCAGATCTCGGCGGAGAGGGCGATCCGAATCAGATCGGCGTTGTTGCGCCCGGCAAACTTGGTGATCAGCTGGGCTCGGTGGGCCTTGACGGTTCGCTCCGAGATCCCAAGGGTTTCGGCGATCTGCTTGTATATCTGGCCCTGGACCAGGGCGCAGAGGATCTCCCGTTCGCGAAAGCTCAGATCGCGGACCAGCATCCTCGCCTGACGCCGGTTCACCGCGTGTTGACCGCGTTGCAGCCTCAGCTTCAGGGCCTCCTCGATGGCCTCGAACAGACCGTTCTCGTCACCGCGCTTGTGGAGGAAGGTGACGGCCCCATAGCGCATGGCCTCAACGCTCCGCGGGATGGTCCCATAGGCGGTCAGGATGATCACGGGCAGCCCGGCGGCCCGGTGCAGCAGTTCCCGCTGCACCTCGAGCCCACTGAGCCCGGGCAACACCCAGTCCAAGATGCAGCACCCGAGTTCGCTGAGATCCGGCCGCTCCAGCAGCTCGTCGCCGGAGGCGAAGGCCTCGACGCGTAGCCCCTCGAGTTCGAGCCGCCGGACAAGGGCGGCCCGAAAGGCGGGATCGTCGTCGACCAGGGCGAGGGTGGCCTCAGAGAAGCGTTCAAATAGCGGATCGGGGGGCATCGGTTGTGTGTTCGGCCTCGTCGGAGTGAACGGGAACTAGCGGGGGGTGCCTGGGGAGATGGCATTCCACCCGGGTCTCGTCCTCTGCCTCGACGAGCCGAAGGCGTCCTCCATGGGCTCTGAGGATCGCCCGGCTCAAGGCCAGGCCGATCCCCATCCCGCCTTCCTTGGTGGAGAATAACGCCTCGCAACCCCGGCGCTGAGCCTCGTCGGTCAGTCCGTCCCCGTTGTCGCCAATCGTGACGATCATAAACCCACGATGCAACGGGTCAAAGGCGCAACGGATCCGCCGATTCGCCGAGGCCGTGGATTCCAAGGCCTCGATGGCATTGCTCAAGAGATTGATCCAGACGAGTTGCAACTGGATCCGGTCCCCACGCACCCGCGCTGCCGCCCGCGGCCCCTCCAGCTGAACGGTGATCCCGGCGGCGTCGAGTCGGTGTTGGATCAGCGGCAACACGGATTCCAGCGTCTCCCGTACCCAGAGCTCGGTGAGATGCAGCTCGTGGCGAACGAAGAAGGCCTCGAGGTGATCGACGATGGCTTGGATGTGCTGAACCCCCTCGCCGATATCCCCGACCAAATCCATCCCGAATGCGTCCAAGAGCTCGTTTCGAGCGAGCCAGCGCTCCAAGGTGTGGTGGTTCCAACCCAAGGTGCTGAGGGGTTGGCGGAGTTGGTGGATCAGGGCGGCCGCCAGTTCCACCGTCGCCGAGGTCTGCTGCCAGGGTAAGAGTTCGGGCTTGAGGTGAGGCTCGGCTCGGGTTGCCGAGGGAAACGGCTCGGGGGCCTCGGTCAGCACCAGGACGAAGACCGGTTCTGCGGTACCGGAGGGCCAGGCGGGGGCGGCACTCAGTTTGAGACGACGCGTGGCCCCGCTCCCCGTCCCCAGGCTCAGGGCCCAATCCACCCGGCGGCGGTGCGGGCCGGTGGCCAGGCCGTCGAATACCCCGCGAAGGGTCTCCCGTTCCGTGGGCGGGAACCACGCGAAGAAGGGGTAGGCCATCAAACCGTCCGGATCGGCCTCGAGCAGGTGGGCCAGATACGTATTGGCGGTCCACCAGTGGCCCGATCGGTCGACGATCGCCAGGCCGATGCCGTCTTGACCGAAGAGGGCATCACGCTCGCGCCGCAGCCGGTCCAGGGTCAGGATCCGTTCGCGGCGCTGCAGGGCGCTGGTGAAGGTACCGGCGATCAGCTGCCGACGCGCCGGCGTCGGTTGCCATCGCCGTGTTGAATCCCTCGGCAGATGCAGGATCAGCCAGCCGAGGGCGGTGCCCACCTCGCCCACCAGCGGGATCAGCCACCCGGCATTCGGGAGCCGCAGCTCGGTGCGCAGACTCGGGGGCTGGGCCTCGAGCTCCAGGTGGGATTGGCGGTCGAGGGCGGTCCGGAGGAGGCCGAGGGACCGCACGGCGGGCCAGGCCGGGGGTGGATCTGGCGCACGGCCCGAGGCGGCGACGACCTGGAAACGGTCGGCCGCCAGATCACGTGCATAGAGCCAGGCGGCGCATTGGGGTCCGATGCGGCTCAGCTGCTCGACGCCGCGTTGGAGGCCCGCGCCAATCTGCGCATCCGATGGGGCCAGGAGGGCGTCGAGGATGGCCGCGAGCTCGGCTTCGAAGGCCTCGAACCCGCCGGCACCGGGGGATTCCCGGCGATTCATGGGGTCTGCCACCGGACGCCGCGGCGCCCGCGATGGGGGGGTTCCAAGGGGGCTCGCCGCTGCGGCATGGCCATCCGCCCCTTACTGCCAGAGGCCGCTCGTCCGAGCGCCGAGCGCGGATCGCGTCGACGTGGCGAAATGTTCCGCCAACAGGCGCGGTAGGTTATCGGGTCCCAGGGGCTTGGATTGGTAACGGGTGGCGCCCATGAGGTGGGCGTGCATCCGATCCATGCGGGAGGCCCCGCGGCCGGTCATGATCACGGAGCCGACGTGCGGGAGATCCCGGAACGCGCGGCATAGATTCAATCCGTTGTCGTCCGGTAGCCGGAGATCGATGAACGCGAGGTCATAGCCCTGGTGCTCGACCCGGGCGTACGCCGCCTGGGCGTCCTCCGCCGTATCCACGACGACGCCCATGGCCTCCAGGGGATGGAGGAGGTCTTCTCGGGCGAGCGGATCGGCATCGACGACCAAGACCCGCCGTTCCTGCCAGCGCAGGCGCATTTGTTCCGCCGCGATCGGCGATCCATGGGCCAGGAGCCGATCCAGCTGTCGGACCAACCGCCGGCTGCTGAGGGGGCACCCGATGAAGCCGACCGTCGAGGGGCCCTCCCCGTCGGCGATCCGTTGGCCAATGTAGAGTACGGGCAGCAGGTAACCGGGGAAGCGTTCGGATAGCCCGGCATAATCCGCGGGCCCGGTGGTGACATCGGCATTGACCATCGCACAGGCCGGGGGTGTCTCGGTGTCGGCGGACCAGAGCGTATAGGGGGCACGTTCCAGGGGACCTGGTGCGGCGCGCAAAAGGGCGCTCACCAACGCGGTGTCGCGTGCAGGAAAACCGCACAAGGCAAGCGGGTAAATCGGTGCGTGTTGGGGCATGGGCTACCTCTTGTTGGATCGGGATCGGGTTTATCCCAACCCCACCAGTATCCGCACCGATTCCGGGGGTGGCTATTGTACGTTCGTGCAATGGCCGACGAGATCGCCCCGGGTGGCGTTTAGTCCCCCGGGGGATCTTGGTACGATAGCTCCGCACGCGCCGATTCGGCTCGATCCGCCGGGGTGAGCCCCGGATCTTCGGACGAGCCCGTTCATGCCTCCGCCCCCTCCCTCAGGAAGCCGACCATGTCACCAACGCGATCAACGGTCTTGGGCTTATGCCTCGGATTTTGGCTCCTCGGCCTGCTCATGCCGGTATTCGCCGCCCCCTGGGTTCGTCCGGGCGATGAGCGCATGCGTGACGATATCCAACGCCTCGCCGATGCCGGTGTCCTCGGGCTCCCCGTCGGCACCTGGCCGGTCCCCTGGCGCGATCTCCTCACCGTGCTCGGCGATCCGCGCACCCAGGCCATCGACCGGCCGGACCTGGAGGCCACCCTCGCTCGCCTCCAACGCCGGGCCGTGCAGGAGACCAGCGTTGGGCAAACCCGTTGGACCTGGGGTATGGCCGGGGGCGACCTCGGTGGGATCAACCTGCGGGGATTCCAGGAGCGCCCCCGGGAAAACGGCGAGGGGTTGCTGAGCATCGAGGCCAACGGTGACCGGATCGCCGGGCGAGTCGCATTGACCGGCGTGGCCTTCGATGCGAGCCAACAGGACAGTGAAGACCTCCAGATCGACGGATCGCATCTCACCAGCTATTGGGGCAACTGGCTGATTTCCGCCGGGGCGTTGGACCAGTGGTGGGGCCCGGGGCATCGCTCGAGCCTCATCCTCTCCACGAATGCCCGCCCGGTTCCGGGGGTCTACCTGATGCGCAACAGCGCCCAGCCCTTCGGGGTCCCCGGGTTGGGCTGGTTGGGCCACTGGCGTCTGGTGCTGTTCGGGGGGCAGACACGGGACGACCGGGCGGTGGATAAGGCCCGCCTGCTCGGGGGACGTCTCGAGTTGCGCCCGGTCTCTTTCCTGACGCTCGGGGTGTCGCGTACGGCCCAGTGGGGCGGGGATGGCCGCCCCGAGGATGCCGCGTCCATCGGGGATCTCATCGTCTCCAACGACGATGTCGGCGCGGATGAGTATCCGGGCAACCAGCTGGGGGGCTTCGATGTGCGGCTGCGCGCCCCGGTCCAGTGGCTCCCCCTGGCCGTCTACGGTCAGCTCGTCGGCGAGGAAGAGGCGGGCAAGCTACCGGCTTGGCAGACCGGTTTGTTCGGGGCCGAGGCCTGGGGGCGGCTCGGTGCCCTCGGCCAGAATTGGCGCGGGTATGTCGAATACGTGGACACCACGGCCCGATTCCATCGGGATGAAACGGAGCCGAATGTCACCTACGAGCATTTCATCTACGAAAGCGGTTATCGCCATTATGGGCGATCCATCGGCCACAGCCTGGATAACGACAGTCAGCTGTGGACCCTCGGGGTCAATCTGGTGCACGACACCGGGGGGCTCTGGGGCCTACGCCTACTGAGTGGGAAGCTGAACACCGATGGGACCGATGACACGGCCCCCGGCGGCAATCCCCTCGTGGATGCAGCGACCGATCTTCGCGGTATCGGACTCCTCCATGAACGCGCGGCACTGTTCGGTACTCGGATCGGGTTGGGCGTCGAAGGGCTTCAGCTCGAACCGGTTGGCGGAGGCGATACCTCCCTAGAGACCACCGCCTATTTCGAGATCCGCCGGACCTGGTAGGCCAGGTCCCGCTCTACCCCATTGGGAGTCAGCCACACGATGCGTCTCGAAACCCTCGCCATCCACGGCGGCTATACCCCGGAACCGACGACCCATGCCGTCGCGGTGCCGATCTATCAGACCACATCCTATGCCTTCGACGACACCCAGCACGGGGCCGATCTCTTCGATCTGCAGGTGCCGGGCAACATCTACACCCGGATCATGAACCCCACCAACGACGTGTTGGAGAAGCGGGTGGCGGCCATGGAGGGCGGCGTTGCCGGGGTTGCCTTCGCCTCCGGGATGGCGGCGATCACCGCCGCGGTCATGGCCCTCGCCGAGCAGGGCGACAACATCGTCACCGCCGCGACCCTGTACGGTGGGACCTACAACCTCTTCGCCCATAGCTTGCCCCGCTACGGCGTCGAGACCCGGTTCGTCGACACGCGCGACCGGGACGCGGTGGCCGCGGCGATCGACGGGCAAACGAAACTCGTCTTCTGCGAATCCATCGGCAACCCGGCGGGAAATATCGCGGATCTTGAGCCCCTCGCCACGCTCGCCCATGCCAACGGGGTGCCGTTGGTCGTCGACAACACCGTGGCCACGCCCTATCTGTGTCGTCCGCTCGAGTGGGGGGCCGATATCGTCATCCATGCCTTGACCAAATATATGGGGGGGCACGGGACCACCCTCGGAGGGGTGATCGTGGACGGCGGCGCGTTTCCCTGGGCGGAGCACGCGGGGCGATTCCCCCGGTTGTGCGAACCGGATCCCTCCTACCACGGGGTCCAGTACACCGAGCACTTCGGGGCGGCGGCCTTTGCGGGGCGCTGTCGCGCGGTCCCGCTGCGCAACATGGGTGGGGCCCTATCGCCCTTCAATGCCTTTCAGATCCTCCAGGGCATTGAGACCCTCCCGGTGCGCATGGATCGGCATTGCGCCAACGCCCAGGCCGTTGCGGAGTCTCTTCAAACCCACCCGGGGGTGGCCTGGATCCATTACGCCGGACTGCCCGACAATCCCTATCATGCCCTCGCCCAGCGGTACATGGAGGGGCGACCGGCGTCCATCCTGAGCTTCGGGATCGAGGGGGGCCGCGAGGCCGGGGCACGGTTCATCGATGCCCTGCAACTGATCGTGCGGTTGGTGAACATCGGCGATGCCAAATCGCTGGCCTGTCACCCGGCGACCACCACCCATCGCCAGCTCTCCGAGGCGGAGCTCGCCTCCGCCGGGGTCACCCAGGACCTGATCCGTCTGTCCATTGGTCTGGAGCACTTGAGTGATCTCCGGGCGGATCTGGAGCAGGCGCTCACAGCGGCGATGGGGCACCCAGCCTGAGCGGCTCGACGGTGGATGGCGAGGCGGGGCGGCGCCGGAACCCCGTGGGCTCGTCGTCGACGAAGCACCAGGCCAATTCGGCCTCATGATCATTGATCATGGTCAAGGACCCCAGCCCCGATTCCGCATTGGGCTGATCCTGGGCCTCGAGTCGCTCCAGCTACAGCGCCATGGGATCGGCAGCCCGTAGGGTCTCGATGAAGCCCCGATAGACGGTGGCTTGGTCGGTCCCCACGACGTTGGTGCCCGAGATGATGATCCGATCCGCCTCGAGGGATAAGCGCACCGACACGGGGAAGCCGCCTTCGCCGTCGGCGTTCTTCATCGCGTTCTCGAGGATCTCGTTGGCGATGTAGGTCACGCCGTCCTTGATCGCCGCCTGGCGCGTCACCGTCTCCGGGTCGTCGGCCACGCGTGGGAAGAAGGTCGTCACGTAATCGCCCAAGAAATCCGCCGATAGGCCATTGTTTCGCCAACGTTGCTTCAGGGGCTTGGAATCGGGGATGAAACAGAGCTCGAGGTACTCACCGGGCCGGTGGGCGGCGAGATCGCGGAAGGCGCCAATGGTTTCCGGCTCACGGGCCATCGGCCACCGTCCAGGGGCGCGATGCGACCCGGTTGCGCCCCAATTGCTTCGCCCGCATGGGCTTAAGCTGCCGGCCGACATTTGGGTAGGATGACACCGGAGGCCGAACGAATGAATGGAATGCGATCACGGGTAGCCGAGATCGGGATCGCCGTCGACCCTGAAGACCTCGGGGTGGGCGCGGCGTGCCCGTTCGTTGGGGTGTTCATCGGAGCGGTGGGCGGCTCGGGGCCCGGTCGACGGGCACCGAGCCGGTGGGGCCGGCGATCGCGCCGGGGAGGGACGCGTTGTGAGCGATCAGTCTTCGCTCGAGTCCGGGGCCGGAACCGCTTGGGTCTTGGCCAGACCACAGTGATCCCCGATCAGGCACTCGCCCGTCTGATCACGGCCCTTGGTTGGGTCCCAGTGATCCTCATTGCGGGGTAGATCGTGATCCGCGAGGTATTGGAGGATCTGGGCGTGGGTCCAGTCCAAGATCGGGTGGATCTGATACACCCCGTTTTTGTACTGGACGAAGTCGGCCTGTTCTCGCTCTGGCGTCTCGAACCGCATGATGCCCCGCAACCAGGCCCGGGGATAGAGGTCCCGAAAGGCCGTATTGAGGGGGCCGTGTTTGATCTGGCGGACCACCGTCGAGAACAGCGGCGAGCGCGGATCCGACCAACCGAAATAATCCCGCTCGACGTCGCCCGGGGTGATCGGGCTGCGGTAGATGCGCAGATCGTAGCCGGCCGACCGGAAGTACTCGATCATGCGATAGGTCCCGCTGGTGTAGAAGCCGTGATCGACGAACACCAGGGGAAAATCCATCCCGATCTGTGAGGCGACCAGGTGGGGCAGGGCCGCGGAGGTCTCGCCCCCGGACGTGGTCAGGATCAAGTCGCCGTCGAAGGCCTCGTAGGCCGCTCGAATGCGTCCCGTGGGTGTCATCTCGGCATAGGTCATGGGTCGGGCTCCGAGTCGATCCTGGGGAAACGGTGTCCCCGGGAGTAGCCTTCAGGATGTCGATCAGAGTACCGTGAATTTGAAGTGCATGAAGCCCATGATCTGCTCCACCTCGCGGGAGACCTGTTCGATGATGCCGGCCACCTCGCCGCCGAACAGCTGACCCATGACGGCCCCATTGCTCATGGCGATCCAGACCTCGCCGGCCTCGTTCTCGTAGACCGCGATCCCTTTCGGCATCATGGCGCCCAGTTTCTTCCGGTCATCGGACTCGAGCATCTTCGAGGCATAGACCCCGCTGCAGTATTTGACGATCTTCATGGGCCCGATCGGCTCCCCGCCGTGTTCGACGCACTCGGAATTCTGATCGTAGACGGTCACCCCATGCCAGTTCTCGCTCGCCTCGATGCGGTCCTGGATCACGCGCACGGTTTTCTCCAGGTCGTAGGGGCTACGCACCTCTTTGATCAACAATTCCGAGGCGACGAGATTCACTGTGAGTCCCGTGAACAGGACCCCGAGGAGGAATCCGAAGAGGATAAGGATGGTATTCCGAACGATCTTCATCACAATCAACCCTCCGCGACGCAGATCGCCCTGCGCCGCGCTTGTTTCGCTGTCTCAAAGGTCACGACCCCGATCACGGCCAGGGTGACGAGGAGCAACACCAGGGCCGCGCCCGCGTAAAAGGGGTGGCCACTCGCCTGATAGGCCACCAGGGAGGCGATGGTCACCGCATCGAGGGGGAAGGTGAAGGCCCACCAGGATATGTAGAACGGCAGCCCCCAGAAGCTCCGTGCCATGAAGACCAGGAGGATCGTAAAGAAATAGGCGATATTCAGGAGCATGTGGGCGGTGAGGTCGAGGTTCGCAGTCAATCGCAGATAGGCGATGAAGCCCACCGCGGGTGGGGCGATCAGGATGAACAAGGTGGGCAGGAAACGCGCCGGGAGCTGATGGTGGAAGATGATCCGATACAGCACGATGGTCAAGAGCACCAGCCAGAAGAAGATGCCCACCACGAAGAAGAAAAACGCGATGGGGGCGCCGACGAGATCGACTCCCACGATGGGTACGATGACGTTGCCCACGATGGGGATGAACCAGGCCGGGTTGGCGTATTGGATCTCCACGTTGTGGCGGATCCAGTAACTGAAGATGAAGAAGGTCAGCCCCGCGTGTAGCCCCGCGCCGATAAACCACAAGGGGATGGCTAGCACCGGCACCAGGTTGTAGTAGCCGATGGATAACAACAAGAAGGAGATGGACACCGTGGGGAAGAAGTGCATCCGTACGGGGTGAAAGAACTCCTTGGCCACCTCGTCCGGGTAACGGGTCCACTTCCGGCCGTACTGGACGATGAACCCCCCGAAGAGCGCGGTTGCGAGGATCAATACCCCCTGGAAAAACACCGGCGATCCGCCAAAGAGGTGATGGGTCCGTTCCAGGGCGATGGCCAGTCCGGTCAGTCCCATCACTACCGCGAAGAGCGTGATCGGGAAGTATCGAAGTCGGGTATCTGACTCGGTCATCGATCGATAAGATTTACTTGTTTATGTATAATTAAAGATTATCAATAGTCCTCGGCGATGCGTCAAGCGAGGCGAGCGATCCCTAGGTGATTGGGAGCGCAGGGGGCCAAGGGCCCCGGTCCGCCGCCGATGGGACGGCGCGCGGTGCGGGGATCGGGGGGCCAGGTCCCGAGGGATTCATCCGAGGTATGGGATCGCATCGGCACGATTTCCATACGGGCAACGCGGAGACCCGCGCATCGCCATGGCCGGGGTGCCGGTCGCGGCGGTGCGGGTCGATGGGACAGGTGCGGGAAGGGCGCGGGCCGGACGACGGGTCGGGTGGCCCGCCGCCGAGGCGAGCATCGTCACGGTTTGCTCAGAGGCTCGCGAGGTCCGTCAGGTCGGCTCCGACGGGGTGCCGTTTTGCGTGTCGAGGATGAGATCCCGTTCCACGGCGAAGGGTACCTCCCCCTCGACGGATCGGAAGTCCATCTCAACGAGATGGCGCCGGGATTGCGGCACCCGGCGAAAGAGGAAGTCGTACTCGTTACGCGGCTCGCCGCGGATGTAGAGCTGGGTGACAAAGGGCCGATCCCCGGGCAAGCGAACGGCCAGATGGATATGGGGCGTGCGCCCGGGGTAGGGGACCGGCCGGATGGTCGCGAAGCGATAACGGCCGTCGGCATCGGTGACCGCGTGGCCGAAGCCTTGAAAGCCCGGGTCACGTTCCCCGGTGCTGGGGTCCCGGGGATGACGGTAGCGCCCCCGGTGGTCGCATTGCCAGATCTCGACGGTGAGGTTAGGCAGGGGGCGGCCGTTGGTGTCCAGCACCCGTCCACTCAGGCGGGTATGATCGCCCTCGGCGGGTTGTGTGTGGCCATCGACGCGGACGAGATTCGCGTCGTCGTCGTCCGGCTTGCGCCGTGGATAGAAGGGGCCGGCCGACTGACGCGGCGTGGAGTCGGATGGGGTGCGGCTCGCGGCGGGCAAGGTGGCCGTGAGCCCCAGCAGGGCCGTCAGGAACCGCCGTCGGGATTGAGGGTGCATGGACTACCTCCGGGGATGGGTACGAGTCATCGCGTCCTTGGACTTGATCCAGACACCGGTTATCCGTTCGGACTCGCCGCGTGGTTCGATCACCGCCTGCCCCGCCGCCACCTTGAGTTCACGCGCCGCCGTGCGCCGGTGCAGGGGCCCTTTGAGCATCCGGGGATCCTCGTCGAAGTCGGGGGCTGGCCCGGTTCGTCCCAGCCCGACGGACTCACCCTGTGGCAAGACTGACGCCGTCGGGGCCGGTATTCACCGGCCCGATGGACGCCGCGGGGCGGCCGGCGGGTTGGGGGCAAAAACCCCTCACCGAACAACATCCTCCGGGCGCTTAGCGGTGAAGATGCGATCCG
>CAYFWJ010000041.1:19445-20900 GCA_964346755.1 uncultured Ectothiorhodospiraceae bacterium | reverse complement strand
CCGTTGTCCGCGACCCGCACCGTGACCCATCGATCCTGGGTCTCCGCGGAGACCCGGATCCGTCCCTTGGGGGGCGTGTACGTTGCCGCATTGCGTAGCAGATCGCCGATGACCTGGGTAATACGGTGACGATCCACATCGACCAGGACGGATTCCGCCGGGCGTTCGACTTCGACGTGATGCTCGCCTTGGGATAAGAGGGGATCCGCGGTTTCGAGGGCGTAGTCGACGAGTTGCTGGAGATCCACCGGCCTGCGCTCAAGTTCCAAAATCGGCTACCGGTTCCAGGGGGGTCAGGGTCAGTCGGAGGGAGCAGGGGCCGGCATCGCCGTCGGGCGGCTGGCCCCGCTAAGGCGGCCCGCTGGCCGCGAGGGGCCAGTCCACCGTTCGGGGGCGATCGGGCCTCAATCCCGCCGCGGCGTTGGCGAGGGTCTCATCGCTCCATTGGCCGCCGACGATCATGCTCGACTTGGCCCGGGTGATCCGCGAGGATGACGCGTTGATGAAGGCTGTCGGCGATGGCGACGTTGAGCCGTGGCCCGGCCTTGTTCAGTGGCGGCGCCTCGGGCGCCGCACCGGGTAACGCCGGGGCCGGTCGGGGTATGAGGAAACGGAGTCCGGCGAGCCCCAGGAGGGTCAGGAGGCCCACGACGCCCCGAGCCCTCGGTCCGATCAGCGCATAGCCCAACCGCGTTCGTGTGATGACTCCGGGATGACATGCACCACCGCACGGGCCGGTGCACTAGGGCCTTGAACGTCCCATCCGACCCTTCCACTTGACTGGAGATCCGTTATGATCGAGTTCTACACCTGGACCACGCCGAATGGTTACAAGCCCTGGATCTTTCTCGAGGAAGCGGGCCTTAACTATACCGTCAAATCGGTCAACATCGGGGCGGGCCAGCAGTTCGACCCCGATTTCCTCCGGATCGCCCCAAACAATCGCATACCCGCCATCGTCGATACCCAACCGCTCGAGGGCGACGAGCCGCTTTCCCTTTTCGAATCCGGGGCGATTCTGATCTATCTGGCGGAGAAGACAGGGCATTTCCTGCCGGCCCAGGGGGTGGGACGCTATCGGGTCCTGGAGTGGTTGATGTGGCAAATGGGCGGGCTGGGTCCGATGGCGGGACAGGCCCATCACTTCCTGCGCTACGCCCCCGAGTCCATCGATTACGCCAAGCGACGCTACGTCGACGAGACCAGCCGTTTATACGCCGTCCTTGACAAGCGCTTGGTCGGCCGGGAGTACATCGCCGATACCTATTCCATCGCCGACATGGCCGCCTATCCGTGGGTCGCCTCCCATCAGGGGCAAGAACAGGATCTCGCCGACTATCCGGCACTCAGCGAATGGTTCGATCGCATGACCGATCGCGCCGCCGTTATCCGAGCCTACGAGAAGGGTCGAAATCTGAACCCGTAACCCACGGTGACCGAGGCGGCCAAGCCGCA
>CAYFWJ010000041.1:0-19345 GCA_964346755.1 uncultured Ectothiorhodospiraceae bacterium | reverse complement strand
AGAAGGGTCGAAATCTGAACCCGTAACCCACGGTGACCGAGGCGGCCAAGCCGCATCGCTTTGGGCAATCAGCCTGCGACGTGCCGTCGCAACGCGCTGCCGCGGGCGGCGTCGGCAGCCGCCCGGCATCCCACCGCCAATGGACGGGCGTCAGTCCTCCGCGGCAGTGGGCTCGCCGCCCTCGGGACGCATGTGGGGGAAGAGCAGGACCTCCCGAATGGATGGGGCATCGGTCAATAGCATGACCAACCGATCGATCCCAATCCCTTCGCCCGCGGTGGGAGGCAACCCGTATTCCAAGGCACGGATGTAGTCCGCGTCATAATGCATCGCCTCGGCATCACCGGCGTCCTTGTCGGCCACTTGTTGACGGAAGCGTTCCGCCTGATCTTCCGGGTCGTTGAGCTCGGAGAAGCCATTGGCGAGTTCGCGACCGCCGACGAAGAACTCAAAGCGCTCGGTCACGGCGGGATCCGTCGCTTTGCGCCGCGCGAGCGGCGAGACCTCGGTCGGATACTCCGTGATGAAGGTCGGATCCTCAAGGGTGGGCTCTACGGTCTTCTCGAAGAGTTCCAGCTGGAGTTTGCCCACGCCATACCCCGGGTGGACCGGGATGCCCTGTTGCTCCAGGTAGTCGGCGAGCTGGTCCCGATCGACCAGGTCCGCCGAGCTCAGCTCGGGATGCCGCTCCCGCAGCGATTCGGCCACGGTCCGACGCGTGAACGGCTGGCCGAAGTCGTAGGCCTGCCCTTGATAGGTCACGGTCGTCGTCCCGAGTATCGCCTGAGTCAGTTCGCGCATGAGAGACTCGGTTAGGTCCATTAGATCCCGATAATCCGCATAGGCGCGATACAACTCCAGCATGGTGAACTCGGGATTGTGGCGGGTGGACAGGCCCTCGTTACGGAAATTCCGATTGATCTCGTAGACCTGCTCCAATCCCCCCACCACGAGGCGCTTGAGGAAGAGCTCCGGGGCGATGCGCAGGTAGAAATCCCGGTCCAAGGCGTTGTGGTGGGTCACGAACGGGCGCGCGGTCGCCCCGCCCGGAATGGCCTGCATCATTGGGGTCTCGACCTCGAGAAAATCGTCCTGATCCAGAAACGCCCGAATAAAGCGGATGATCGCCCGACGCCGGTGAAAAAGCTCCCGGGTAGAGGCATTCATGATCAAGTCGACGTAACGCTGCCGGTAGCGGACCTCCGGGTCGGCTAGCCCATGGAACTTCTCGGGGAGGGGGCGCAGGGCCTTGGTCAGCAGACGCAGACGATCGACTCGAAGGGACAATTCGTTGGTCTTGGTTTTGAAGAGCGTCCCTTCCGCACCGATGATGTCACCTACATCCCAGCCCTTGAAGGCCTCGTAGGCTACCTCGCCGAGGTGATCCCGTTGGAGAAAGAGCTGGATCTGCCCCGAACCATCCTGGATCTGGCCGAAACTGGCCTTGCCCATCACGCGTTTTGCCATGAGTCGACCGGCCACCGCGGCCCGTCGCAGCTCGGACTCGAGCGCGGGTTTGTCCCACGCGTCATAGTGGGCATGCAAGGGACCCGCAAGGGCATCCCGGCGAAAATCGTTGGGGAAGGCGTCGCCCTGCGCGCGCCAGGCCTGCAGTTTTTCTCGGCGTTGCGCGATGAGGGCGTTATCGTCGGACGGCTCAGTCGACATAGCGCAGGGGTTCCTGGAGCGGCGGTGGAGGTTGTTCGGGGTCGATCTCAACCGACGTGGACCGTCTTACAGACCGCTTTTGAGGCTGGCCTCGATGTAGGGATCGAGGTCACCGTCAAGGACCGCTTGGGTGTTGCTGTTTTCAAGCCCGGTACGCAGGTCTTTGATGCGGGATTGATCGAGGACGTAGGAGCGGATCTGTGAGCCCCAACCGATATCGGACTTGGAGTCCTCGACGGCCTCCGCCTCGGCCCGCTTCTTGGCCATCTCCAGTTCATAGAGCTTGGCACGCAGCTGCCCCATGGCCCGATCGCGATTCTTGTGCTGGGAACGATCCGCCTGACACTGGACGACGATATTCGTGGGGAGGTGGGTGATGCGCACCGCCGACTCCGTCCGGTTGACGTGCTGGCCACCCGCCCCACTGGCGCGATAGACATCGACCCGCAGATCGGCCGGGTTGATATCGACCTCGACATTTTCCTCGATCTCGGGATAGACGAAGACCGAGGCAAAGGAGGTGTGTCGCCGATTTCCCGAATCAAACGGGGATTTGCGGACCAACCGATGGACACCGGTTTCGGTGCGTAGCCAGCCAAAGGCGTACGTCCCGTTGAAGCGGATCGTCGCGCTCTTGATACCGGCGACCTCGCCTTCGGAGTATTCGGTCAGTTCGGTCTCGAAGCCGCGCCGCTCCGCCCAACGCAGGTACATCCGTAACAGCATATGGGCCCAGTCTTGCGCCTCCGTCCCCCCGGAACCCGCCTGGATGTCCAGATAGGCCGGGCTGATGTCCATCTCGCCGGAGAACATGCGGCGGAACTCGAGGTCCGCAACGCGTTTTTCGACTGCTTGCACGTCCGCATTCACCGACTCGATCGTCCCCGGATCGTCTTCGGCCTCGGCAAGCTGCAGAAGCTCGCCGGCATCGGCGAGTTGGGACCCGGCCTCATCCAGGACCCCGACGACCCCCTCCAAGGTGGCCCGTTCCTTGTTCAGCGACTGGGCTCGATCCGGGTCATTCCATACATCCGGCTGTTCCAGCTCGCGCAGGATCTCCTCGAGGCGTTCCTGTTTGGCATCGGCGTCAAAGATACCCCCTCAGGGCCGTCACACGCCCCTGGAGGTCTTGGATCTGGGATTTCAAGGCGTTGATCTCGAGCATGGGCTCAACCTTCGAGAAAAACCGTTTATTATACCGGGGGTCGCCGCCCTTTGCATCCATCCCCCCGAATCGGGGACCGACATCGAGCCCTTCGGTCGTCATCGATACCCGAGGGCCTCCATCTCGGGACCCAAGATCGCTTCGAACACCGCCAATTGCTCCGGGCTCAGCTCCTTCGTGTGACGTTTCGCGGAGCGGCGGGTCACGTTCGTATGTTGGGCAATCTTGTAATCCCCGCCGGTCGCTCGCTCGAAGCGCTTGAAGGGGAACAGGGGTTCATAGGCAAGCCCGAGGTAGTCCAGGATCTCGGCAACCGTGGTCTCTGGCTCGCCTACCAACCGCTCGTAATGGATGAGATGCCAACGCTCCGGATGATCCAGGTAGGTCCGATAGACCCGTTTCCAACGCTCGAGGAGACTGACATCGACACCGGCCCGACGCGCACCACGACGCCAAAACAGGTAGGCGTAGCCAGACTCCACGGTCGACAGATAGCTATCGCGGGGATCTCGCGCGAGCCAGAGGAACTTATCGAAGAATCGATCGAAGTCGATCCGCCGCTGGAGAAACAGCAGATCCATCGGCTTGACACAGACGTGACCCCGTATCGGTAATCGGGCCAGGATCTGCATCAGGGCGAACATCGACGAGATGTCGCTGAAGGAACGCAATTGGGAGTGTCCGTTCAGGATGTGCTGGAGAAGCGTACTCCCACTGCGCATGGAGTAGCCGATTAGGACCTTCATCGGGGGTGCACTCCGGGTGCTGGCCGTCTCGTGGTGATTGTTTGCACGGGCCCCGGTCTCGGAGCCCTGCGCGTACTCGCCTCGAGACGGAGCCGCAGGACCAGACGAACGGGCGGGTGTCTGGGACGGTGCACTGCCACCCCAGGGGCGATCCCACCGGATCCCGTCGAGCCGAGCGGCCTTGCCGGGAGGCGCCTCCTATCGTCATTGCACGGATCGACGCGTGGCGGGCGCTCGCAAGGCCACCGAGGCACGGCGGCGGAGACAGCCACCGAAGCCGCCACGCGCTTGGTTTATGATACGGGGTCCTGTCGCGACGAGAAAGACCGCCGGCCCTGGGAAACGCCCCCTCGGCCCAGGCCGATCACCCCAGTCAGGCGGCCCGGCGCCCACAGGCCTGGTTGGCGGGCACCGCCACATCCATGAGCTTCGGGTCGGGCAGATTGAGGTTATTCATGAGCTCCACGTATTCCTCGACCGAACCCACTTGGAGCCGCGGGTTGTGGCGCCGCTCCTCGCCGATCGTGCTGACCGTCATGCCCTTGTAATCATGGGCGGGATAGACCTGGGTGTCGTCCGGCAGGGTCAGCACGCGCTCGAACAGGCTCTCGTACTGGGCCCGCGGATCCCCGTTCTGGAAGTCCGTTCGGCCCGTGCCACGGATCAGCAGGGTGTCCCCGGTGAAGACACGGTCCGCCATGCGCAGGGAATAGGAATCGTCGGTGTGGCCCGGGGTGTACATCGCCTCGAGGGCCAGCCCGTCGATGCGCAGGGTCTCTCCGTCGCGATAATGGGCCGAGACACACTCGGCACGGCTCTGCTCGCCCATCCAGGTGGCGCAGGCACGGGCATCGCGCAGGTCGCCGAGGGCGGTGACGTGATCTGCGTGGATGTGGGTGTCTAGCGCGACGACGAGCTTGAGCCCGAGCTCGTCGACCAAGCCCAGGTATTGATCGGTATTCTCCTGGACGGGATCGATGAGTAGGGCCTCGCCACCGGGGCGAGCCGCGAGGAGGTAGGTATAGGTCGAGGAGTTCTTGTCGAAGAGTTGCCGAAAGATCATGGATGCACCTCCAGCGGATGCCATTCGATGTATGGCGTGGGTGGCGTCACGAGGGATTACGTGGCGACCCGCTTAATTACCTGAGTTATTCTATCAACAAATCCTAATCTAGGGTCAGTCCAAATCGCTTTCAAGTTCCTCGAGACCTCGAACGGATCCTCAACATCGCCCTCAATTCATGCCGCACGGGGCGAGGCAATGAGGCAAGGCGAGGCAAGACACCCAGCGCGCCCCGAGGCGGGCCCCTCGTCCAACGCCGAACCCGATTGCCCGGGTCAGGCGGCGGATAGTCCCAAACGCTCGGCCAACGCCCGGCGATCGTATTTGCCTGAGGGTCCAATCGGCAGGGCTGCGAGGCGCTCGAGGCGTCGGGGGCGCTCGCTGCCGGGGAGGTGTTGGCGACACCAGGTGTCCAGGGCGGCCGTGTCGAGGGTGCCCTCGTAGGCGAGGACGAGCCGCGCGCCCCAGACAGCGTCTTCCTCGGCAAGCACCACCGCGGCCTCGACCCCGGGGGCCGCGAGGACCCGGGCTGCGACCTCGGGCAATGAGACGTTGCGCCCGGCGATCACCCGCACATCATCGGCACGCCCAGCGATGCGCAGGGCCCCGTCATCGCCCCGACACCCCCGATCCGCGGTGGTGAACCTGTCTCCATCCAGGCCGACGCCGGGGCGGCGGTCTGGGTTGCCATAACCGGCCATGACCACCGGACCGCGCACCCGAAGCCGCGTGGGTTCCGCCGTGCAGGGGGCACACTCGGCCTCCACACCAGGCAGCAGCCGACCGACCGAACCGACGGCGGGAGGGGCGGTCAGCCGGTCACTGGTCGCGATCTGCGAGCCGGTCTCGGTCATGCCATAGGTGACGTGCAGGGGCCAGCCGGCATCCAATGCCCGCTGCGCGAGCGGCGGCTGGAGGGCTTGGCCGCCGATGAGGGCCACGCGCAGGTTCGGCGGCGGAGTGATGCCCGCGTCGAGGAGGCGGGCGAGCTGGGGCGGGACCAGCGAGAGGTGGGTTATGGGCTCGGTGCTCAGGACCCGGGCCAGGGTCTCGGCCCGGGAGTCCGGGACGATGCGTTGGGCCGCTCCAGCGAGGGCGCACCGATACCCGATGGCGAGTCCCCCCACGTGGGTGCGGGGCAGGCAGCACAGCCAGCGATCCCCGGTCTCCAGGCCGAGTCGGTGGTTCACTGCCTCGGCGGAGTGAAGGATGTTGCTGGCCGTCAGCAGGACGGATTTGGCGCGCCCCGTACTGCCGCTCGTCTCGACGATGAGGGCCAAATCCGAGATCGACCCCACCGGCCTTGGCGGGCCGGCGGTGAGCCGATGCAATCGCCCCGGGGCGGGCCCGCCCGGCTGCCACAGCCACTCAGCACGGACGGCCTGGGCCCGCCGATCCCGCTCCGCGGCGTCGGCATCGGCGGGCAGCGGCTGCAAGACCGCCCCCGCCCGCGCCAAGGCCCATTGCATCCGACTGAACTCGCCGATCGGTCGCTCGGGGACGAGCACCACCTCGCCGGGCCGCAAACCGGCCCGACGAAGCTTGGCGTATCGTTCATCGGCCGCCGCGGTAAGCCCCGCGTAGGACCAGCGCTCGCTCTCATCGATCAGGGCAAGGCGCCCATCCGCGTGCCAAGGTCCCCGCTGGAACGCCCTTCGTGCCGCCGAGTCATTGGCTGTTACCATCGTCCTGAAGCGCCTCGTCCGCACCGGCTGCGTGGGTGAGCTCGGCCACGTTCTGCCGCGTGAAGAACCCGTCGAAGTCGGCAAAACGCTGGACGTATTCGACGATCAGTGAGGAGTGCTCGGAGGCGGTCGAGAAGATCTGCTTCAGCCCTTCTTCTTTCGAGCCGATGACATCCAGGAGGAAATCCTTGCCCTGATCTCGGATGGCCGCCACCACGTGCTCGATGTTCTCCTGGCCCTGGGTGTAGCCATCCTTAACCCCCACTGCCATGTGATGGAGGCGCGGGCCGTAGTTTCGGACGAAGGTCTCGGTGGGGGAGGGGAGCTGTTCCAGGTGGTTGACGAAGTAGGGGGTGTTGTTGGCGGTAAAGACCTTGGCCGGCGATTGGCGCTCCCGGTCGAAGTGCACGCTCTTGGTCACGTTGGTCGAGGAGTTCTGATCCGCGATATTGTAACTGCCCCAATAGAAATAACTACTCCAGGACAGATACTCGAGGATGGCGACCTCACGGTTCTGGGCATAGACCCGGGTTGCCAGGTGGTCGATCGGCAAGAGCCGATCGGCGATCTCTAAGGACTCCTGAAGGGCCTTGGCGGCTCGACTCGCCTCATCGGCATCGCTGCGGATGCGGCTGATGCCGAGGGCGTAGACCCGGAGCTCCTCGGGCTCGCGTTCGAGATAGGCGACGATATTGTGGGTATACGGCGAGGGTTTGCCGACGGTGAGATTGCCCGGTAGCTCCAATCGTCGGACATCGTCCGGGGTGAAGAAACGGAAGTCCCGCTCCTGCTGCGCGGCGGTCACGCTGTGACAATCCGTCACCCGCAGGATCTCACCCATGTAACGGCTGTTTGGCCGCCGAGCGCCGACCGGGTACACCTCGTTCAAACTCCGGAAGATCCCGCGGATGCTTGGGTCTTTGACCTCCCGCAGGAGGAGGTCTGGTGATTGCATGTCGATCCGCAACACGTGCGTCCAGTGGGACTCGCTCTCGAGGGTGACCAGATAGTGGTAGGGCGTCATCAACGCCAGCTCGCCGATGTATTGGATCGAATGACCGGGGTCGACGGTGATCATGATGGCATCGATCTGTTGGATCCGATCCGTCAGACCGACGCGGTCACGCTCTTCCAGGAGCCGGGTCAGGTACTCCTCGAAAAACGCGGAGTTCTGTTTGTCGCCTTGTCGGGGAAATCGGAGGGAATCAGTCATCATGACGAAGGATCATAGTCAGTGGAACCGATATCATAGCAAGTCCGGTACCATTCGGTGAGCCGCCCCGCGGTGATCGCCCTAAGATCGGGCGAGACCTCCCTTGACCGGAGTGGCATGGACCGATCGGGTGCCGAGTTGCCCTCGTGCGGTGCGCGCGTGGTGATGCCGTGCGGATTGTATTAGGATGGCTGGCTTGCGCTTGCTTGGAACCGTCGCGCCATGACCTACTGCGTCGCCCTCGAACTCCAAGACGGCCTGGTGTTCGTCTCCGATTCCCGGACCAACGCCGGTCCCGATCAAGTCAGTGTGTACAGCAAGATGTACCACTGGGGGCGGGGCGCAGAGCGACAAATCGTGCTCCTGAGCGCCGGCAATCTGGCCACGACCCAGGCGGTCGCCGCACGCATCGAGCGAGATATCGACGAGGCAGCGGCCACCCACTTGTTTACGACGACCGATCTGAACGCGACCGCCGATTACATCGGCCAAGTCAGCCGTGAGGAGCAGGCCAAACACACCGGCAGTCCCCGCAATCAAGGGTTTAAACCCGAGGCCAGCTTCATCCTCGGTGGCCAGATCGTCGGCCGCCCGCCCCAACTCCATCTGATCTACCCCGAGGGTAACCACATCCGACCCTCGCACAGCGCTCCGTTCCTACAGATCGGCGAGATCAAATACGGCAAGCCCATCCTCGATCGCATCATCCGCCCGGATACCCCCGTGGAACACGCCCTCCGTTGTGTGTTGGTCTCGATGGACTCGACCATTCGCAGCAACGCAACGGTCGGCCCACCAGTGGAGGTGCTGCTGTATCGTCGCGACCGCCTGGCACTGGATGGCTACCTCAGCCTGGATGCCGATGACCCGTATCTCGCCCTTCTGCGCCGCCGGTGGAACGAAAAGCTGATGGAGGCCTTCGAGGCCCTACCAATGGTCGATCTGGAGCGAATGACGACGCCCCCCGAGCGGCTCTGAGCCCCCGTGAGGCCGTCCACGAGTGGGCAGCCGGGACCGGGTATCGGGTCTATCCAGTGCGCTCCACTTCAATCACCTGTCGCAGCGGAAACACGGCCGGCCCGAACTGGGTGTAGATGGCCACATCCGCGGCATCCCGCCCGTAACCGATGGCGATGTACCCACCCTGCAACTCGGGCTGCGTCGCATCGAAGCTATACCAACGCCCGCCAACATAGGCCTCGAACCAGGCATGCAGGTCCATGGGCACCAATGCTTCGCGATAACCGACGACCAACCGGGCCGGGATGGTCAGGGCCCGGCATAGGGCAATGGCCACATGGGCGAGATCACGGCAAACCCCGCTGCCGCGCTGGTTTACCTCGGCCGCTGAGACGGGAAACGTGCTGCTCCCCGGTAAATACTGGATCCGGTCGCGGACCCAGTCCTGAATGGCCTTCACCTGATCGTACCCCGGCCGCCGGTTCGCCGTAATGAAGCCGGCGAGATCCCCGAAGCGATCGGCCTCACAATAGCGGCTCGGGAGGAGATAGCCGAGGACCGCCTCGGGGAGTTCCTGCACGGGGATAAACGGCGCCCTGGGGGCTTGTTCGATGGCGTCCGCGGTCATGACCTCCGCCGTGGTCTGGACGCTAAAGGGCCCCGGAGAGGCCACCAGCCGCTGGCAGAGATTCCCATAGCCGTCCATGAACTCATAGGCCTGGACGCTTGGCTGGAGCTGATACGCCTCGCGGGCGATCCATTGCTGGGTATTGCTCCGGGGTCGGAGCATCAGGATAAACGGGGTCGGAACAGCGATATCGAAGTGCAGTTCACAACGGGCTCTCAGCCACATGGGCAATGTCCTCGGTCAGGATGGTCCATGATACACAGGGGGTTGGGATGGCGCTCGTGCCTCGGCGGGGTGGACGGCGGGCGAGGCGCCTCATCGCCGCAGCGAGTCGGGCTCGTGGGCGGGCGGGCCGGGGAGCCGCCCGGTGATTCGCCGGCGCAGGGCTTAGACTCCGGGCCGGCCCGAGCGTGCGCCAGGACGGAGGGGACCGTCCGCTCATTCGATCGCCGCGGGATCACCGTTGGGTTGGCTCGCCGGACTCAAGGGCGATCGGACTCAAGGAACGGCGCGAGCCCGGGATCGACGCCGCTTTGTCCATCCGGCAATCAACTGGGCTGCTATAACCGTTCCACATCCACCGCCACCGTGCTCGATTGGCCCCCGCCGCCGCCAAAGAGGATCCCGCGCAGGGGGGCCACGTCGGCGTAGTCACGCCCCCAAGCGGTCGTGATATGCCGCTCCCCGGGGATGCGGTTGTTGGTGGGGTCATAGTCCCGCCAACCGACGTCGGGGTCGAACACCGCGAACCAGGCGTGGGAGGCGTCGGCACCGGTCAACCGCGGCCGACCCGGCGGGGGGTCGGTCTCCAGATAGCCGCTGACATAACGGGCCGGTAACCCCATCGATCGTAAACAACCGATGGCGAGATGGGCAAAATCCTGACACACCCCCTGGCGCCGTTCGAGTACCTCGGCGAGGGGGGTGGTGACCCGGGTGCTTCCCGGGCGAAACGCGAATTCCTCGTGAATCCGCTCGCTGAGCTCGGCGACCGCCTCGGCCAGGGAACGGCCCGGTGGGAACGAGGGGGCCGCATAGGCCTGGAGGGCCGATGAGGCGGCGACCCGGGGCGAGTCGAAGCGGTATTGGCGGGCCTCGACGGAGGCGGCACTCGAGTCGTTACCGATTTGCTGTTGCACCTCGTCCCAGGGCCGATGGGTCGAGGCAGGCTCCGAGTCGGGTGCGCGGTGAATGGTGAGCTCACTGACGGCGGTGACCGCCACGTGACGATGGGGTGCCTCGATGGCGAAGTAATACGTCCGGTTGCCGAAGCAATCCTCGCGCCAGGCCTCCGTCGCTGCCGTCGGTTCGACGGTGATGGTATGTTCGTCCAGCCGCTGCTGCGCGGAGTCCCGCGGGGTCAGATGGGCCATGTTGTGCCCCAGGCTCACCGGCTGGCCGTATTGGAACTCGGTGCGATGGCGGACGCGGTATCTCATGGCGATGTCTAGAGCGGCCGGGGAAGTCCCGTCTCGGTGAAATACAGGGTGGTGAGTTGCTCCGAGGTGTCGCGCAAGCCGTGACACACGGACTCCAGGTAGGCGATCAGCGGACCCCGTTGACCGGTCGCATCGGCCTCGGCGAGCCCCCGCGCAACGGCCGTGTCCAAACCGGCGGCGGCATCGGCCACCTTGGCCCCCAGGCGGGGGGCCGCCTCGTCGGCCACCGCCGGCAGATCCTGGAGCCGGTCCTGGAGCCGACGCAGCCGATGGGCCAGGGCCATCGGCTGGCGGACATCCTGCAATAAGACATCGAGCACGCTAGCCGGTCTCGGGACCGGTCCGTGGCGTCGATCATGGGCGGGATCGGCCTGGCTGGCGGCCAGCGCGAAGCGCAACAAGGGGATCTCGACCACCGGCTCGTCGACCTCGCCCAGCACCCCACGAACCAGACCGGCGGTCAGCAGAGCCCGCTCCAGATCCCGCCCCAGACGCAGGAAGGTCCAGGCGGATCCATGGCGCATCCCGTCATCGCCTCGGGCCAGGAGCCCGACGAGGTGCGTGGCCAGCGAGGTCAGGGTCTCGCTCAGGGCGGAATGGTTGAGCGTGTCGGCCTGCGACGGGGTCTCCAGGGCCGTCGCCACGGTCTGGAGTGCCGCCACCGATTCTTGAACATCCGGCGGCAGGTAGTGGCGTTGGGCCTGGGCATTGCGCCGCACTGCCTGCAGGTCCCACACCAGACCACGGCGCCCTGAGCCACCGCCGAGGAGGGCCGCTAGCGCGGACTCGGTCGCCGGTCCGTCGGGACCGGTCGGGACCGCCCCGGTGCCGAGGCAGTGGGTGTGGAGGACCCGAAGCACTCGGGCGCGATGGGCCGAGACGACATCGAGCCCTTCCCCAAGATCGTCGTTTAATCGTCGCAGGCCCTCTCGAAGCAATCGTCCGCCGTGGAGGGCGCGCTCGCCGTAGCGGCCCAGCCAGAAAAGGCCGTCCGCGGTCGCGGACGGGATCTCTTCCACGTCCCCCGGCATCGGGACTGGGCTCAGGGCCTCCATGGCACGGGGCTCGGGGGTTGGCTCCGAGGCGAGCACCCAGGTGTCCTTGGCGATCGCCCCGGCCTGGTTGGAGATAATGGTCGTCTCCGGATCGGGGGCGCTTCGGGTCAGCCCCCCCGGCATCAGCACATAACCCGCGTCACGGGCGATCAGATAGGTGCGCAGGACGCTGCGTCGCGGTTCCAACCCGGAGGCACCAAGGGCCGGGGCATGACCGGTCTCCAAGACCTCCTGAGCGGCCCAGCGCATGGGCTCGGCCCGCAGGCGTTCGCCCCAGGCGGCGCGGTCTGTCTCACTCAGCCGGCCCATGTGGATGCTCGTGGGATCCCCGGCGCGACGGGCAATGGGCTTGATGACCAGCCCCGGGAGGTGGGTCAGGACATGATCCCGCTGTTGCGGGTCTCCGCACCACCAGGTTGGCGGGGACTCCAGGCGCAGGTCCTGACCCAGCAGCTCCCGGGCCAGCCGTGGCAGATAGGCCATAAGCCCCGCGTTCTCGAGCACACCCGAGCCGAGGGGGTTAACGACCCCCACCTGCCCGCGCCGAATCGCCTCGGTCAATCCCGCGACCCCCAGTAGCGACTCCGGGCGCAGGGCTAGGGGATCGCAGTAGTCGTCGTCGACCCGACGCAGGATGGCCCCGACGGGGAGCTGCCGACCGAGGGAGCGCAGCCAGACCCGACCGCCCCGCACGCTGAGCTCAGGGCCGGTGGCCAGGGTCAGCCCCAGGTAATCGGCGAGATAGCGATGCTCGAAGTAGGTCTCATTGAGGGGCCCCGGGGTCAGCAACACGGTGTGAGCGGGCTCGTCGAGGGCCGCCGCCCCCTCGGTCAGCACGCTGCGCAGGGCCTGAAAGAAGCTCGCCAGACGATGCACCTGGGCCTCCCGGAACAGGCTCGGAAGGGTGCGCGAGAGGGCGAGCCGGTTGGCCAGCGCGTAGCCAGCACCGGACGGGGCCTGGGTGCGGTCGCTGAGCACCCGAAACACGCCGTCGGGGCCGCGCACCAGATCGGCGGCGTAGAGCAGTAGCGCCTGGCCGGTTGCCGGAAGGAGATCGGCACAGGGGCGCAAGAATCCCGGATGGGTGTAGATCAGGGCATCCGGGATCAATCCCTTGCGCAGCAGATCCCGGGGACCGTAGAGATCCCGGAGGATGAGCTCCAGGAGCTCGGCCCGTTGCTGCAGTCCGAGCTCCAGCTCCCGCCATTCGGCGCTGGTGACCAGCAATGGAACCGGATCCAGACGCCAGGCTCGCTCGCCACGCTCCGCGCCGTCGTAGACGACGTAACGCACGCCGTCCTCGCGTAACCGCTCGCCCAACTGATTGGCACGATGCCGCAACTCCACCGGCCCCAGGCCATCGAGGGCCTGGGCAACGTAGGACCAGTGTGGCCGCAGTGAACCGTCCGCGGCGGCCATCTCGTCAAAGGCCTCCGTCGCCGGCGTATAGGCCGCGCTCAGGGCGTTCGCATCCATCGGAGGGTCCTCGCCTTCGAACCGCCGCTCAAGCGGGCGACCGGGCCGGCCGGGCGCGCCTCGCGCCGATCAGCCCGCCTACCACCCGCGCCGGGCCCGGCGGAGATCCAAGGTACAGGGATACTCGGCGTTGATCTCCTCGGGCGGCGGGGCCATGGGCCCGACGGGGTGTCCCTCCGGGAAGAACTCGCTGAGCCGCTGGATAGCCGGCGGCGGCTGAACCGCCCCGGGCGTGTGGCCGAACGCATCGAACCGACTGTTGCGGCGGGTCTCGGCCTCATAGGCATTGACCGGAAAGACATCATAGCCACGCCCCCCGGCATGGGCGACATGATAGGTACACCCCCCGACGGAGCGCCCGTTCCACGTATCGATGATATCGAAAACCAAGGGCGAATGGATGCCGATGGTGGGATGCAGGGCCGAGGGAGGTTGCCAGGCCCGGTACCGGATCCCGGCGACCGCCTCCCCATGGACCCCCGTCGCGTGCAAGGGAACCCGCCGGCCGTTGCAGGTCACGAGGTAGCGCGACTCGGTCAGCCCCCTTACCTGGACCTGGAGCCGCTCGACCGAGGAGTCGACGAAACGGGCCGTGCCGACGTGGGTGATCTCCTCGCCCAGCACGTGCCAAGGCTCGATGGCGGTATACAGATCCAGGTGGATGTCCCCGACCTGCACCTCCCCCAAATGCGGGAAGCGAAACGCGCGAAACGGCTCCAGCCACTCGAGCTGAAAGGGATAGCCCGCCGCCTGCAGCTCCCCCACCACCTCTTTGATATCCGCCCAGACGAAGTGGCGTAGCATGAAACGATCGTGCAGGGCCGTTCCCCAGCGCACCAATCGACCCGTGTAGGGCTGACGCCAGAACCGGGCGATCAGGGCCCGCAACAACAGCATCTGCACCGCACTCATGCGGGCATGGGGCGGCATCTCGAAGGCCCGCAACTCCACCAACCCCTGACGACCGGCGGCGGAGTCCGGCGCGTACAGCTTGTCGATGCAGAATTCCGTGCGATGGGTGTTGCCGGTGATATCCACCAGAAGGTGGCGCAATAGCCGATCCACCAACCAGGGTTGGGACGATTCCCCGGCGGGCATCTGCTCGAAGGCGATCTCCAACTCATACAGCCCCTCGTCCCGGGCCTCGTCCACCCGCGGGGCTTGGCTGGTTGGCCCGACGAACAGCCCGGAGAAGAGATACGACAGCCCGGGGTGATGCTGCCAATAGGTGATCAGGCTGCGCAGCAGGTCCGGGCGACGCAAAAAGGGGCTATCCATGGGCTGTGGCCCGCCCAGGGTGACGTGGTTGCCCCCACCGGTGCCCGTATGACGGCCATCCAGCATGAACTTCTCGGTGGCCAATCGCGCCTGCCGGGCCTCCTCGTACAGGGTTTCCGTGATGTGTACCCATTCATCCCAGGTGTGGGCTGGCTGGATATTGACCTCGATGACCCCCGGATCGGGGGTTACCTTGAGCTGACGCAATCGCCAATCCGCCGGCGGCTCGTAGCCCTCGAGGATGACCGGGCGATCCAGGGCCTCGGCGGCCTCCTCGATCGCCGCTACCAGGTCCACATAGGCCTCCAGGCGCCGGATCGGTGGCAGGAACACGTAGAGCCGGCCCTGCCGCGGCTCGATGCACAGGGCCGTGTGTGGCACCTTGCGCCAGTCCGCGGTCTGCGTCGCGGGCAGAGGCACGGGGGGACCCGAGCCGGTCCCGTGGGGTGGGGGGGGTGGGGTCAGCCGAGCCCGTCCATTGCCCAAGGCGCCCCGCTCGGCCATCGGGTCCTCCTCGAGTTCCGGCTCGCGCGCCTCGCGCGCCACCCAGGGCAGGCTATCCAGGGGCAAGCGCAGCCCCATCGGCGAATCCCCGGGGGTCAGCAGCAACCGCTCGCCCCGCAGGGTCCACGGATGACTCTGCCATACCTCGGAGACGGGATCCGCACTGAGTGGGAGGCAATAGCCCACGGGGTGGTCCAGACCGCGTTGCAGGGCGTTCACCAACTGCCGTCGCGCGCGGGGGTCGTCGAGATCCGTCGTGCGAAGATCCACGTTCACCGGCTGCTGCTGCTCCTGCCAGAGGTAATAGAGCGCGTTCTCGTAGGCCGGCAAGATATGGCTGGAATGGACCCCGAGTCGGGCCACCACCGCTTCCATAAAATCCCGGGCCTGTACCGCGGTTACGCCGTCATCCACGTCCTCATCGGCCAAGCGGCTCGGATCCCGCCAGAGGGGCTCGCCGTCGGCGCGCCAGAAGATTCCCAGCGCCCAACGGGGCAAGGGTTCCCCAGGATACCACTTACCCTGGCCATCGAATGTCAATCCCCCGGGGGCGAAGCGTTGGCGTAACCGCGCCGACAGCTCGCGCGCTCGTTGCCGCTTGTGCGCCCCCAGTGCAGCGGTATTCCATTGTGCCGAATCGACGTCGTCGATGGACACGAAGGTGGGCTCCCCCCCGAGCGTCAGGCGGACGTCCTGGGCCGCGAGGTCCCGATCGACCGCCCGACCGAGGGCGTTGATGGCGTCCCATTGATCCTCCCGATAGGGCTTGGTCACCCGCGGGTCTTCATGGATTCGGGTTATGGTGTTGCGGAAGGCGAAATCCACCGCGCAGGGATCACTCGCCCCCGTGATCGGCGCGGCGCCCACCGGATCGGGCGAGCAGGCCAGCGGGATATGCCCCTCACCGGCAAACAACCCGGAGGTGGGATCCAGGCCCACCCAACCGGCTCCGGGCAGATACACCTCGGTCCAGGCATGGAGATCGGTGAAATCCGCCTCCGGCCCTGCAGGCCCATCCAGGGATCGCACATCCGGGGCCAACTGCACGAGATAGCCGGAGACGAACCGTGCCGCCAGGCCGAGGTGACGGAATATCTGCACCAACAGCCAACTGGAATCCCGACAGGAGCCGATGGCCCGCTCCAAGGTATACTCACAGTCTTGAACGCCAGGCTCCATTCGGATGCTGTAATCGATGTCCTCGCGCAGGCATCGGTTGACCGCGACCAGGAAATCCACTGTTCCCATCGGTTCGCTCGGCACCTTCCGCAACCAATCCCGCAGCCGGGGACCGTCCGCCTCGATTCGCAGATACGGGGCCAGCTCCCGGGCCAGGGCGGGCTCGTAGTGAAACGGAAAGGTCTCGGCGTCTTCTTCCAGGAAGAAGTCGAAGGGGTTAATCACCGTCATATTGGCGACCAGATCCACCTCGACGGTGAGTTCGCGCGTGCGCTCCTGAAACACAAGCCGCGCCAGGTAATTGCCGAAGGGATCTTGCTGCCAATTGATAAAATGATTCGATGGCTGGACCGTCAGTGAGTAGGCGCTGATCGGCGTTCGACAATGCGGGGCGGGACGGAGGCGCAAGACATGGGGCGAGAGTGCCACCAACCGGTCGTACCGATAGCGCGTCCAATGATTCAGTGCGATGCGTATGCTCATGAAGGGGCCTTTTCCCGAGGGATTGCGTGCCGTCACGCCGCGGCGAGCGGCCCACTGCAAGGCTTGCGCCACCGGCGGCTCGCCATTTGGGTCGGATGGGCGACACCAGTGCCCCAGAACCGTGCCGTCCTGCACCGTCTCGAGCACCCCAACCCGAAAAGGGGCCAAAACCGTATCAACATCCTGCGCATTCATCGGTCCAATCAATGGCACGTCCATTGCTCATTGCTCGACCAATCCGCGGACCGGGGACCAAACCACGATGAAGACCGACTGGACACGCTACCGCCCCAACGGCTCCTACGACGAGCTGTTCTGTGATGACGGCAGCAGCCGTCCGGCGGCCCGGCGTTTGGTCGAGTATCTGCAATCCCTCGGCGATGGTGAGCTTCGAGCCCGCAAACAGGCCTCGGAGATCGCCATCCGCGAGATGGGTGTCTCCTTCACGGTCTACTCGGAGGCCGGCAACATTGATCGGTGCTGGCCCTTCGACATCGTCCCGCGGGTGATCGGCTTGCGGGAGTGGCGACGTGTCGAGCAGGGCCTAGCCCAGCGCGCACGCGCCCTGAACCAATTCATCAATGACGTCTACAACCGCCAGGAGATCATCCAAGCGAGGATCGTCCCGGCCGATCTCATCGAGCAATCCAGCAACTACCGCTCCGCCTGCGCCGGTTTCACCCCGGCTTTCGGGGTGTGGGCCCATGTGACCGGTTCGGACATGGTCCGGGACAAGGATGGCACCCTCTACGTGCTGGAAGACAACCTACGGGTCCCTTCGGGGGTCTCCTACATGATCGAGAACCGGGTGGTCACCAAGCGGGTGTTCCCAGAGCTGTTCGAAAATCACAGCATCCAACCGGTCGACAACTATCCCCAGCAGCTCTTCGAGATGCTTGCCTCGTTGTCCCCGCGGCCGATGGAGCTGCCGGAGATCGTCGTCCTGACCCCGGGCATTTACAACTCGGCCTATTTCGAGCACGCCTTCTTGGCTCGAGAGATGGGGGCCGAACTCGTCGAAGGCAGTGACCTATTCGTGGACAGCCACGATGTCGTCTACATGAAGACCGTGGATGGCCCAGCTCGGGTCGATGTGATCTATCGGCGCATCGACGATCTGTTCATGGACCCGGAGGTCTTTCGCCAGGACTCGGTCTTGGGTGTCCCTGGCCTCATGCGAGCCTGGCGGGCGGGCAACGTAGCCATCGCCAACGCCCCGGGCAGCGGTGTCGCGGACGATAAGGCGGTGTATGCCTACGTCCCCAGTATGATCCGCTACTACCTCGGCGAGGAACCGCTCGTCGACAACGTCCCCACCTATCTCTGCCGGGATCCGGAACAACGGGCCTTCGTTCTGGACCGGCTCGATGAACTCGTCGTCAAACCGGTCAACGAATCGGGTGGCTACGGGATCCTCGTCGGCCCTCATGCCAGCCGTAGCCGCCGAGCCGAGATGGCCGCCGCCATTGCCCGCGATCCGGACAACTACATCGCCCAGCCGACCTTGAACCTGTCCACGGCGCCGACCCTCGGCGACGACGGGCTGGCCCCACGGCACATGGATCTGCGCCCCTTCATCCTCCAGAGCGAGAAGATCTTTGTCACGGCAGGCGGGCTCACCCGCGTCGCCATGAAGGCCGGCTCCCTGGTGGTCAACTCCTCACAAGGCGGCGGCAGCAAGGACACTTGGGTCGTCGATCAGGGGGGCTGATGTTATCCCGCGTGGCCGAACGGGTCTATTGGCTTGCCCGCTATCTGGAACGCAGCGAGAGCACGGCACGGCTGATCCTCGCCTACAACCAGGTCACCCTGGATCTGCCAAAAGGCAACGAGCTCGGCTGGGATACGTTGCTCCACATCACCACCTCGGAGAGGGGCTTCGCGGGGCGATACAAGCAACGCGGCGAGAAAGAGATCATCCGGTTCCTGACCTCGGACGGGGACAACCAGGCCTCCATCGTCACCTCGGTGAACCGCCTCCGCGAGAACGTCCGTACCACCCGAGAGGTGATCCCCTCCGAGGCCTGGGAACGGGTTAATGAGCTGCATCACTACGTCCATGGCCACGCCGAACAAGCGGTTAAGCGCAAGGGTCGGTACCGTTTCCTGCGCCAGGTGATCGCAGGATGCCAACAACTCACCGGGCTGCTCGAGGGGAGCCTGAGCCACGACCAATCCCACGCCTTCACGTGCCTTGGCCGCAATCTCGAACGGGCGGATATGACCAGCCGGATCCTGGATGTCGGTGCCGGGGCCCTGCTTATCCGGCGTGACGCGCCCCTACCCTTCGATGCCCTGCTTTGGATGAACGTCCTCGACTCCCTTAATGCGGTCGAGGCCTACCGGCTGCGTATCAGCCCCCGAATCACCGCTGCGGGCGTCGCCGGCTTTCTGCTCCAGGACACCCGTTTCCCGCGGGCCATCCTGTGCTGCGTCGAAGCGGCGGACCGATGCATGGAGGCGCTGCCCCGCCCCACCGCCGTCCACGAACCGCTCACCGAACTCGCCGCGCGGATCCGCACGGCCGACGCCACGGCCCTTGCCCGAACGGGCATGCACGAATACATCGATCAGATTCAATGCGACCTGATCGACCTCGGCGATCGAATTCGCCGCACTTGGTTCGCACCGGACCCGATACCGGCCCCGGAGTCACAACACACCGTCGGCGCCATGAGCCAGACCCAGCGACAAACCGCGAACTAGCCCACACCCATCGCGACTCGGGAAGGACACCCATCAACTCAACTCTAGGGCGTGTTGACGTTTCATGGCAGGGGTATTGGCAGGATAGCATCGCTTG
>CAYFWJ010000040.1:16254-20919 GCA_964346755.1 uncultured Ectothiorhodospiraceae bacterium | reverse complement strand
GAACCCCGCGTCGGCCCATGCACTCGGTTGCCGATCCGACGATCGAGCGCACGCCCGCGAAACCGTACCGCATAAGAGCGCTGCATGTATCGAAACGACAACTCGCCGGCAAACTCGGAAGTGGGAGCCGATAGCTATTGGCCAGCGGTACGGCCCGAGGAGGGCGACGAGGGTGGCAAAGGTTTGTCGGTCGGCGATTATATCGGGACCCTGTTCGCATCGAAGTTCATCATTCTGCTCTCGATCCTGGTGCTCGCCGCATTGGTCGGCGGGGTCCAGTACCTGGAGCCGCCGACGTATCGCACGGGGGCCCTCGTCTATGTCGGGGAAGGATCACCGGCACGTTCGATCCTGAGCGACCGCTCGTCCGGGAATGGCTTCAGCCGCCGCGATACCATCGCCGTCGAGATCGAGCGGTTGAAATCCCGGGAACAGATGGCTCGGGTCGTGCGCCGGTTGGATCTGCACTACGAGGTGCAGCCCCTCTACTACCCGCAGATCGGCGAGGCCTACGCCCGGTACTTCGGCGGCAACACCCCGCAATCGCCCCCGCTGCCCTTAAATCGTTTCAACCGATATGCCTGGGGCGGCGAGCGGATCGAGCTGGGACAAGTGCAAGCCCCCGAGGATTGGTCGTCGTTCCGGGTCCACCTCGTCGCCGGGCGAGGGAACCGATACCGCATCCAGACCCCGGACGGCACCGAGCTGGGACGTGGCCGCGTCGGCGAGACCGCGGCGGCTGTCTTTCCCAACGGGGGTGAGCTTCGCCTCGAGGTTCGTCGGCTCGAGGCCCGACCCGGCACCCATTTCCAGCTGATTCGCCGCTCCGTCGACAACGTGGCCCGCGAACTCAGGAGTCGAGTCGACATCCGCGAGAAATCCCGGGATTCTCGGAGCTACATGAACAGTACCGGTCTGCTGACCGTCTCCTACGCCGGCACGGACCCTGAGCGGATCACCCGCATCGTCAATGCCATCGCCGATCAGTATGCGCGGCTCAATTTGGAACAGCAGTCCGCGGATATCGAAAAGAGCTTGGAATTCGTGAATGCTCAGCAAAACGAGATGCGCGCCAAGCTTTCCGAGGCGGAGGAGCAGCTGAACACCTACAAGCGGGAAATCGGAACCATCCTGGACATCGACCGCCAGGTTCAGATGACCGTCGACGAGCTCGTCTCGGTGGAGCAAAACCTGTCGCGGCTGCGCATTGAGAAACAAGAGCTGAGCAGTACACTCACCGAACAACATCCACGTATTCAATCGATCAACCGCAAGATCAGCCGACTCGAGCAAGAAAAGCAGGCACTCGACCAGCGGATCGGACAGCTTCCGGAGCGGGAGCGACGATTCGTCGAGTTGAAACGGGATGTCCGGGTCTTCCGCGAGCTCTTCCTGCTCTTGCTCAACAAACGCCAAGAGCTGCAGATCTCCAAGGCCGGCATCACGGGCAATGTCTCCATCATCAACGAGGCCCGCGTGCCGGGACGGCCGTTTGCACCGAAACCGCGGGACGCGTTGATCCAAGGCGGCGTCATCGGCCTGTTGATCGGCATCGGCATCGCCGTGGTGCGGCGGCTGATGGATCGACGCATCTTTACGGCCGAAGAGGTGGAGGAGCGCTACGGGTTACCCGTCTACGGCGTCGTGCCCCACTCGAGCACGCAGGACCTCGTCACCCGCGAGATCGCCCTGGAGTCCATCGCGGAACGTCGCCAACGGCGCACCCGTCGCCGGGGACGTGCGGCGGAGCCCAAGGAGACCCAGGACACGGCCTCGGAGGGCAAGCTCGCCGAACGGGCGCTCGCCCTGCGGGACAACCGGGACCTCTCCGTGGAGACCCTGCGCAACTTGCGGACCAGCGTGCAGTTCTCCCTGCTCGAGACCGGGCGCAAAACGGTGGTCATCGGGAGTTTGTCACCGGATGTCGGGAAGTCGTTCATCTCCGTCAACCTGGCGATCTTGCTCGCCCAAGCCGGCAAGAACGTGCTGTTGGTGGACGGCGATATTCGGCGGGGCCGGTTGCGCCGGTACTTCGGTCTACCCCAGGGGCCGGGTCTAACCGAGTGGATCCGCGACGAGGTGGATCGGGCGGGCTGTACCCACCAGCCTGAGGAAGTCCCCAATTTCAGCTTCATCGCGAGCGGGGCTTACCCACCGAACCCCGCCGAACTCCTGAGCAGCGAGCGTTTCCAGAACATCATGGCGGAGCTCGAGGCCACCTATGATGTCGTCGTCATCGACTCCGCGCCCTTGATGGCCGTCAGCGACGGCCTGCTCGTGTCGGGCCAAGCCGGCACGTTGTTCTTCGTGCTCCGCGCCGAACGGCATACCCACGACGAACTCAAGAATGCCCTGGCCCGCCTTCACCAGAACCGCATTCGCCTCTCCGGCTTCGTGCTCAACGACGTGCCGATCCGGCGACGCAACTATGGGTACGGCTATAAATACGGGTACGGCTACCGCTACAGCCGCTACTACACCTACGAGTACGATAATCGATCCCAATCGGGATCCAAGCGCTCGGGCCGAGGCGGTCGCACCCGCAGCGAGCCAACCGAATCCGCGACTGACTAGGGCATCCCTTCATCCCCATTCGGGGAACGATCAGGCGTTTATCCGCTGCGCCCAACGCGCATCGCCCCGGGAGGCCGATGCGCGTGATCAGGCGATGAGCCGCCCGCCACGCCCTTCGATTTTTCATTTGGATCTGGGAGTGTTCCACGATGGCAGCCACCGAAAGCGACACCCTCGACCCGGGGTTTCGGCAATCCACGCGTTTCATTCAGCTCGCCGGCTACATCATTCTCATTCTTGCGCTCCTGGACGCCGCGAGCATCGTGTTTCCGCCGGATCCGATGAATCCGTCGTGGGAGTTCAGCACCTTTGGCCAATTCGTCGAAAAATCGCTGATCTTTTTCCTGAGTTTCCTGATGATCTTCTACCAGGGCAATGTGACCCGCGGGCATGGGGAGATCCATCTCATTCGGCTCGTCTCCTGGTTTGCCTTGCTGCTCGGCGTCCTCTATTTGCTGATGATCCCGTTGGGTATTGCCAATACCGCTCGCCTGGATACCCAACGGACGGCTGAGGTCACCGAGCAGTTCGAGGCGCAAATCACCCAGCTCGAGGCGCTCCAGGAGCGATTGCAAACGGTCGAAGCGCTCACCCCATTGCGCAACCTCGGCCAACGGCTTCAGCTCTCGGAAAGCGCCCTGCAAACCGAGGATCCCGACGCCCTGAAACAGACACTGGCCAAGCAGCTCGGCCTTCGGATACAGGGCCTCGAGCGTCAGGCAGCCGATCAGGCCCGAGAGCGCACCGTGCAGCTGTGGGAACGGTCGATCAAGTGGAACCTCGGGGCCCTGCTTGCCTCGCTCTTCTTCGTGATCGCCTGGCGGCAGAGCCGCTGGGCCCGGCAGATGGAGGCGCGTCATTCCCTGTGGCACGTACTCAGCAGTCCGTTCAGGGGCCTATTTCGACTGCTCAAACGGCTCAAACCCGCGCCGAAGATCCCGAAAGAGACCCATCGGGGCGAGTCGCGCGGCGGACACCAACATCGATCCGGTGACGGCTGGTTCGCCTACCAGCGCCGCCGTCTTGATCTCGGTTGGGCGGTCATGCGGGAACGGCTCAGCGGCGGGCGCCGCCGGCGTCGCCGTCACTGACGAGCGGGTCGGGTGGCCTCACCTGGCGCCCTCACACGACGGGCGGGAAGCACCAGGCTGAGCACACCGCCCAGGGCACTGCCGGACAGCACGAAGAGGTGCAGGTTGATGGCCATCGCGCCGGCCGTCCGCCAATCCACCCCGAACGGCCGGAGGCCGATCCCGACGCCCAATTCATAGGTCCCGGCCCCGCCGGGGCCGTGGACCGGCAAGACACTGGTCAGCTCCCCCCCGACCGCGCCGCTCAAGGCCCCCGCCCAGTCGGCGGGGCCGAACTGGGCGAGGACCCAGCTGAAGACCGCCAGCTTCACCCCCCAATTCGCCAGGGTCCAGGCCCAGGAACGGAACACGACCCGGGGTTCGCGGGGCCAACTCGCCATGGCCCGATCCAACCAACGCCGCCAGGCCCCCCGGGATTCCTCCGGGGCGGGACGCCAGGCGCGGGCCGGTAGGATCCCGAGCAGCGGGAGTAGGGCCCACGCGCCGATCAAGGCGACCGCTGGGCCGAGTTCGAGCCGAGCGCTGAGGACAAGCGCTGCGGCCCCGAGGAGGAGATGGAGATCGAGCAACCGCAGCCACAGCAAGCCGGGGATGGAGCGATGCGTTGGCACACCGAGGTCGCGATGCGCGAGCCAAGGGAAGCTGAGTTCGCCGGTGCGCATCGGCAGCAGGTTGTTCAGCAGATTATGCTGTAGCATGACCCGCGTGACGGGGAGCATCACCCGGTCCTGCGCGCCGAAGAAGAAGTCCCGGAAACGCCCGGCCCGGAGCAGATAGCTCGCAAGCAGTCCGAGCGCGGCGATCGTCAGGCCCACCGGGGACATGGCCGTCCAGGGCCGCAGCAACTCGCCCCATCCCCAAATGCCTTGGGCCACCGCGATCAATAGGACAAGCAGAACGAGGGCGAGAAGTCGCTGGGGGGTCATGGGGCGATTCCTGGAGGCGGTTGGGGGCGATGAGCGGAAGGCCTCCGTCGCGACCGCGCGCCCGAGGGGAGAAC
>CAYFWJ010000040.1:0-16154 GCA_964346755.1 uncultured Ectothiorhodospiraceae bacterium | reverse complement strand
GTTGGGGGCGATGAGCGGAAGGCCTCCGTCGCGACCGCGCGCCCGAGGGGAGAACCTGAGTCGGATCGGCCCGGGGATTGCGATGCGCCCCATCCGGCGGATCCTTCGCGCACCGGCGCCTCAGGCGCGCACCGATTCGACCCCGCCGGCCATCGCCACCCGGCGGCGCGGCGGGCGCCCGCCCGAACGGGGCATCGTGCCACCACGGCGGGGCTCCCAAGCACACGCTTAGCCCCGACCGGAACTTCTCGCGGCCTTGGGGGACCTGATCGGGCCTATCATCTTACGGTGGAGGGGCATCCCGATCCAGCGCCCATCCGACTCGCAGAACGAAGCGGGATGCGGGTCCGAGGGTTGTGGGTTGGGGCCCTGCTGGGTAATCTGACGAATCGACGGGTTAAACGCCCAAACGTGCGAGGGGGGGATCGTCGCCATCGGCGATCCGGGGGGTAGGGACGGCGACGCCTGTGCCCCCACCGCGACCCCCGACGTCGTATCCTAACGCGGCGCATCACTTCGAGTACCTGAGGAGGTGGAACAACGCGATGGTGTTCGGAAAAGCGGCTGCGGCCCCAGCGGCGGCCCCTGTGGCGGCCATCGAGGCATTGCGGGGTCGGCTCAACCAGCGCGTGGTCGGCCAAGAGGGCCTGGTCACTCGCCTGTTGATCGCCCTACTCGCCGACGGCCATCTGCTCGTCGAGGGGGCGCCGGGGCTCGCCAAGACACGGGCCATCAAGGAACTCGCCGCCGGCCTGGAAGGGGATTTTCAGCGCATCCAGTTCACGCCGGACCTCCTCCCGGCGGATCTGACGGGCACCGAGATCTATCGGCCCCAGGATGGATCGTTCCGCTTTCAGCGCGGGCCGATCTTCCACAATCTCCTGCTCGCCGATGAGGTCAATCGGGCACCCGCCAAGGTCCAATCGGCGCTGCTCGAGGCCATGGGCGAGCAGCAAGTGACCGTGGCCAATGCCAGTTACCCGCTGCCGGAGCTGTTCCTGGTCATGGCCACCCAAAACCCCATCGAACAGGAAGGGACCTATCCCCTGCCCGAGGCCCAACTCGATCGATTCCTGATGCATGTCCGCATCGATTACCCCGACCGGGAGACCGAGCACCGCATCCTGAATCTGGTCCGTGACGATGCCCGGCGTCGCAGCGCCCCGGCCGCGCCACCGGCCGTCGAAGTCAGCCAGAAGACCCTGTTCGCGGCCCGGCGCGAGGCCCTGCAGCTCCATATGTCGGCACCGGTCGAGGAATACCTGGTCCGATTGGTGCTGGCGACTCGCGATCCGAGTCCCTACGGGGATGACCTGGGGCGACTGGTCAACTACGGGGCCGGCCCCCGCGGGACCATCGCCTTGGACCGATGCGCCCGGGCCTATGCCTGGCTCGAACGGCGGACCTACGTGGGTCCATCGGATGTCCAGGCCATCGCCCATGACAGCCTGCGGCATCGGGTGCTATTGTCCTTCGAGGCGGAAGCGGCGGGGATCACACCCGATCGCTTCATCGACCTGTTGATCGACCGGGTCCCCGTCCCCTAAAGCGGATGGGGCCCCATTCCCGTTCACGCCCGAACCGACCTCCGCACGACCCGTGCCGCGACCTCGAACCACGGAATCCACCCCATCGACACCGGGTGGCGACGCCGCGCCGCTGCGCCCCGGGATCGATCTGACCGTCGCGCAGCTCGTGCTCCAACGCCATCGGGGGATGCACGCCGGGCTGTTGCCGCGCCAGCGAAGCCGCGCGGGGCGCGCCGGGGGCTATCAATCCCGTTTTCGGGGACGCGGGCTCGAATTCGATGAGGTGCGCGCCTATCAGCTCGGCGACGACGTCCGATCCATCGATTGGCGGGTGACGGCCCGAACCGGGGAGACCCATACCAAGCTCTTCCGCGACGAACGGGAACGCCCCGTCCTACTGGTGGTGGATTACCGCCACAGCATGCGCTTCGGGACCCGCCAGGCGCTGAAATCCTACCGGGCAGCGGAGGTGGCCGCCCTGCTCGCGTGGCTGGCCGCGGACAGCGGCGACCGGGTCGGCGGGTTGGTCTTCACCGACGAGGCCTTCCGTGAGCTGCGACCCCGTGGCGGGCGCGCGGGGGTGTTGCCGCTCCTCAAGGCGCTGGCGGATCTCCATCCCGGGCTGCCCACCGGCCCGCCCCCGCCCGGACGCGATCGACTGGCCCAGGTCCTCCAGCCGTTGCACCGGATGAGCCAGCCGGGCAGCCTGATCTTCTTGATCAGCGACTTCGCCCACTGGGATACGGGGGCCGATCATTGGTTCCGGCGGCTCGCCGGCCACCGGGAGCTCGTCGGCTGCTTCATCTATGACCCCTTCGAGCGGGCGTTGCCGGCGGTCGACCGGCTACCGGTAAGCGATGGAGAACGGATGGCCCGAGTCAATGGCCGGGATCCCGCCAACCAGGCGGCCCACCGGGCACGTTTCGCCGCCCACGCGGAGGCCCTGCGGGATCGCTTCGTCGGCCAACGGCAATACCTGCTGCGGCTGTCCACGGAGCATAGCGTCGTCGAGAGCGTGCAACGTCTGCTGTCGATCCGGGCGGGACGCGGAGGGACCCGGTGAACGACGGGGCACCCGAGCCAACCGCCGAGGCCCTGGGATCGGCCGGGTCGGAGGGGCCGGCCACGAACCCCACGGCCCCGGCAACCGAGCCACCGCGGGGCCTCGAGGGCCTGCGGGACATCCATCTGCCCGATAACGCCGGCCCCTGGCCGCCGGCACCGGGATGGTGGCTGCTGCTGGGGGCCCTCGTTTTGCTCGCCCTCCTGGGGGGGCTGCTGTATCGCCGCTGGCGCCGAGGCCGGGCCTATCGCCAGGCCGTCCGGGCGTGGCGACAGTTGCGCCACGCGTACCGGCAAACCGGGGACCAACGGGCCTTGGCCCAGGGCCTGTCGCGGCTGTTGCGCCGCTACGCCCTGGCCCGGGCACCCGCGGACGAGGTCGCAGGCCTGACAGGCGAACGTTGGCTATACCGCCTCGACACCCTCGCCGGCGACGACCATGCCTGGTTCCGTCGCGGTGCGGGACGGCAGTTGATCGAGGCCCCGTACCACGAGGACCCGGAGCTCGATGGCGAGGCCTTACTCCATGGGGTCCGGCAGTGGCTGCGGTACGCCCGCCGATGATCGACTTCGCCTGGCCCTGGGTCTTCCTCGCCCTGCCCCTCCCGTGGCTGGTCCGGCGGCTCCTGCCGGCGACCGCCGAAGGCGCCCACGGCGGCCTTCGCGTGCCGTTCTTCGCACAACTCGCGCCCGGGGCCGACATCGGGCATCGCCCCCCGGCCTGGGTGGGCTGGCTCGCCGGGGCGGCCTGGCTTGCCCTAGTCATCGCTGCCGCTCAACCGCAGCGCTGGGGCGAGACCGTGGAGCAGCCCCTGGCGGGTCGGGACCTCCTGATCGCCATCGACCTGTCCCGCACCATGGACCGGGCGGACTTCGAACGGGATGGCGAGCCGGTCACACGCCTCGAGGTCGTCAAAGAGGTGGCCAAGCGTTTCATCGACGGCCGGACCGGCGATCGAGTCGGATTGATCCTATTCGGTCAGCAGGCCTATCTGCAAAGCCCCCTGACCTTCGATCGGGCCAGCGTGCAGGCCTTGCTGGAGCGGACCGAGATCGGTCTGGCGGGCCGGCAAACCGCCATCGGGGATGCCATCGGATTGGCCTTGAAACGCCTCGAGGCGACTGCGGCGGGGCGTGCACCTGAGGCGCCGAGCGGGTCACCCCCGGTCCTGATCCTGATGACCGACGGCCAGAACAATGCGGGCCATGTGCCGCCCCGCGAGGCGGCCCGCCTCGCCGCCGAGCGTGGCCTGCGCATCTATCCCATCGGCGTGGGCAGTGCCCGGACCGGCCTGCGGGGCCCCTTCGGCTACACCCGCCAGGATGCCCAGGGTGCCCTCGACGAAGAATCCCTAATCGGCATTGCCGAGACGACCGGCGGGCGCTATTTTCGGGCCCGTGATCTCGAGGATCTGCGCCGGATCTATGCCCGTCTCGATACCCTGGAGCCGACGCAGGCGCCCGCCGACCCCTATCGCCCGCGGACGCCCCTCTACCCCTGGCCCCTCGCCCTCGGGTTGGGCTTGAGCGTCCTGCTGATCTGGCGCGACCCCCGCACCGGGTAGCCCCGGGGCAGACGACCCGAACCGACCTCGGCCGGGGCCGCGGGTCCGATTGAAGGCTTAGCGATGAGTGAGTGGCATCTTTTGCGTCCCCTCTGGTTGCTCGCCCTGGTTCCCCTAGCGGGGCTTTTGCTTTGGCGCTGGCGACGCGCCGGACGGGGCCAGGCCTGGCGCCAACTGGGCGATCCGGAGCTCGTCCGCCATCAGTGGGTGACCCGCGGGCGGGGAGCCGCCACGGGGGGCTGGTGGTTGCTCGCGCTGACCTGGCTCCTGGTGACCCTAGGCCTCGCGGGTCCCAGCTGGGAACGCCTGCCCCAGACGGTCTCGCACGTCACCGCCCCCCGGTTCATCCTGCTCGATCTCTCCGGCTCCATGGCGGTTGCCGATCTCGCACCGGATCGCCTCGTCGCGGCCCGCCGCAAGCTGCAGGACCTGCTGGATCAAACCCCCGAGGGCCGGTGGGGGCTCATCGGATTCAGCGACTATCCCTATCGGATCAGTCCCCTAACCCAGGACCATCGAACGGTGCAGGCCTTTCTGCAACGGCTGAGCACCGAGCTTGTGCCCACCTCGGGGAGTCGACCCGCGCGGGCGTTGGAGTTGGCCGCGGCGACGTTGCGGCGGGCGGAAGCGGGACGGGCCGAGGTGGTGCTGGTCAGCGACGGCATCGACCCCGGCGCGACCGCCGAAGCCGTTGAATCAGCGGCGGCCCGACTTCGCCGCGCGGGTCACCGGGTCTCCGTCTGGGGGATGGCCACACCCGCCGGCGGACCGGTTCCAGCCGCCGGCGGGGGCTATCAACGCGACGCCGCTGGCGAACTGGTCGTGAGCGCCCTCACGCCCGATACCTTGCAGGCCGTGGCCGAGGCGGGCGGCGGGGTCTATATCCCGGCGGCCCTGGATGGACGCGATGTGCAACGCCTTGCCGCCGAGCTTGAGCGCTCCGCAGGGCCACCGGAGGCGCAGGCCAGCGCGACCCGCCCCGCGTGGAAGGATCAAGGGCATTGGCTGGTTGTGGCGGCGTTGCCGTTGGCCGCCCTGCTCTTCCGTCGGGGCTGGCTGGCGGGGCTGGTGGTCCCGATCCTGCTTATCCCGCCTCCCGCGGCCGCCTGGGATTGGGCGGATCTGTGGCAACGCCCGGCACAACAGGCCGCGGCGGCACTCCGCGCCGACCAGCCGGCGGAGGCCGCGGCGGCCACCCCGGATCCGCGCTGGCGGGGCGCCGCCTATTATCGACAAGGCGATTTCGCGAGCGCCGCCGACTATTTCGCTCGGGCCGAGGGGGCCGTCAGCCACTACAACCGCGGCAATGCCTTGGCCCGATCGGGGCAACTCGCCGCCGCGGCCGAGGCGTATCAAGCGGCCCTCGAGGCGCAGCCGGCGTTCCCGGATGCGCGCCACAACTACGAACTGGTCCGCGCCCTCTTGGAATCCCAAGGCCCGGACGCTGCATCGGACCCTGGCACCGGCCAGGGCAATCAAGGCGGTGAGGGATCCGCCGCTGCTGGCTCGGGGCAACGACCGGACGCAACCGGCGGGACCAAACCCCCCGAATCGGCGAACCGCCCGGGTCGCACGGGGGCGGATGCCGACCGGGCGGCCACCGGCGACTCGGTGACGGAGCCACGCGCCGACGCCACGGCCCAACCGGAGACGGGCACGCCGCCATCGGATGAGCCGGCCGCCGGGGCCGACGCAACGGGGCCGGCGGAGCCCGGGGACTCACCCCAGGCGTCGTCCTGGAACCCGCAACGGGAATCCGAACAGGCCGCCCAGCAGTGGCTCGAGGGCATCGAGGACGATCCGGCCGGGCTGCTGCGCCGCCAGATCCGCCGCACCTACGAACGCCGCTACGCGGACGAGCCCCGCGCGGAGCAGCCATGGTAAACCGCCCCCGAGGCAACCCACGCCACCTCATCGGGATCGCCCTGCTCGGTCTGCTGCTGGTCCTGCCGCGCGCGGGGCTGGCCGAGCTCCGCGTCGAGCTCGACCGGGAGCGGGTCGCCCTCGGGGATTCCGTGCGCCTGACCATCGAGCACGCCGGGGGGCGCGGGGGCGCGGAACCGGAGCTCGCCGTGCTCCGCGGGGACTTCGAGATCCTCGGACGACAACAGACGACCGAACTCAGCCTGATCGACGGTCGCGTCAAACAAACCGTGCGCTGGCACTTCACCCTCGCCCCACGACGGACCGGTACGCTTCGTCTTCCCCCGATCCCCGTCGGCCAAGCGGTGACCGAGCCGCTGACACTCGAGGTCCGGGAACCCGATCGCGGCCCGGCAAGCGACCGCGACTTCTTCCTCGAACTCGAGGTCACCCCCGAGCGCCCCTACGTCCAGCAACAGACGCGACTCACCGTGCGCCTGTTTCAAGGGGTGGACCGGCCGCTGGAGGGCTCGATCCAGACCCCGGATCTGCGCAACGCCGTGGTCAAGCGCTTGGGTCGGGATCAGATGGGGGTGCAAACCCGAGGCGAGCGCGAGTATCGGGTGATCGAACGCCGCTATGCGGTGCTGCCCCGGGCAAGCGGGTCCTTGACCATCCCCCCCATCGTCTTCGAGGGCAAGGTCGCGACCCAGCCGCGCCAGGGATTGATGTTCCAAACCGGTCAACCCATCCGGCGCGAAACGGCCGAGCAGACCCTAACCGTGCGTCCTCCCCCCGGGGCGTTCACGGGGGACTGGTGGCTGCCGGTGACCGAGCTCCAACTGGCGGAATCCTGGACCCCCGAGGGCACCGGGGATGCTGGGGACGCCCCCCGACGTATCCAGGTCGGCGAGGCGCTCACCCGCCGCATCGAACTCCGAGCCCGCGGGGCCACGGGCGAGCAACTCCCGCCCCTCGAGGCCCCGGAGTTCCCGGGACTCAACGCCTATCCGGACCAAGCGGAGACCACGACCGAGGTGGACGACAACGGGGTCACGGGGCGGCGGATCCAGCCGGTGGCCTTCGTCGCGACCCAACCCGGGACCTTCACCCTCCCCGCCATACGCCTCCCCTGGTGGGACGTCGAAGCCGAGCGGCTACGCCATGTGGCCTTACCGGCGCACGAACTCATCGTTGAACCCCGTGCCACACTCGCCGGGGGCAACGGGTCGGACGCCTCCGAAGCGGGCCGCCTGCCCCCACCCGCGCCCGAGCATCTGGCGGCCGGTGCCCTGGGGTTGTGGCTCCTGACCCTGGCCTGGGCCCTCACCCTGCGGCGCCGGCTGGTCCGGAACGGACCCGCCCCCCCGCCGAGGACACCGCGGGCCCGGCGGCACGCGATGGCAGCCGCCCGCGAGGCCTTTCGCCACGCCCGGCGACGACGGGATTGGCCCCAGGCCCGAGCCGCCCTGCTCGAGTGGGCGGGGCATCGCTGGCCGGAGGAGCCCCCCCGCAATCTACGGACCCTGGCGGCGCGGCTCGACGACGCCGAGGCCGGGGCCGCGGTGGAGCTCCTCGATCGGATCTCGTTCGCCGACGCCCGCCCCCGTCGGCTCGGCTGGCGTGCGGAGCGCCACCTGGAGGCCGCCTTGCAGCGCGCGAGCGAATCCGCCCCGTCGGCGCCACGCCGAGCCCCCCGCCGGGCCCGAAGCGCCGGCCTGCCCGAACTCCATCCACGCTAAGGCAAGCCCCCCCACGTGACGGGTTACCGGGGGGTGGCATCGGCCCGCCGCCCCCACGGGTTGCCGCAGCCCTCGGCGAGCCCGTTCCGCCGCCTCAGGGGTCACGCCCCATCGGGAAGGCCCGCCTCAACGCGCTATAATCCCGCGGCCAGCATGCGGGTTCCAGCGGTTAGGCCCCGCCCGTTGTCCGATTCCTCGCTTAAACCCATGCGGCGGCCGGTTGTCCGGGACTCGGCAGGAGTGGCCGGGCGCGCCGTATCCTGTCTCATGACCGGGGGCCGGCCGTCGACGAACAATCCCAAGGGGGTAGATCCGGATGGAGGTCATCGGCTGGGGGATCCTCGGGCTGGTCATCGCGACCTTCCTGTACGGCGTTTTTATCTATAACCGTCTGGTCCATCGTCAACGCAACGTCTCCAAGGCCTGGGCCAACATCGACGTGTTGCTGAAACAACGCCACGACGAGCTCCCCCAACTCGTCGCGGTCTGCAAACACGACATGGCCGATGACCCGGAGACCCTGGAGCGGGTGATGCGTGCCCGTCAGAACGTCTCCGAGCGCCTCGCCGCCGAAGACGTCCCGGGACTCGGTGCCGCCGAACAGCAACTGCGTGGGGGGCTCGGGCAGCTCTTCGCCCGGGCCGAGGCCTATCCGGATCTCCAAGCCGACAGCACCTTCCGCCATCGGCAACAGCGCATCACCGGACTGGGCAACGCCATCGCGGATCGGCGGGAGTTCTACAACGAGGCCGTGAACCGGAACAACGTGCGCATCGAGCCATTCCCGGATGGGCTGATCGCGCAGCGCTTCGGCTTCTCGCCCGTCGAACGCCTGCGCTTCGCCGATGAGGAGACCCAAGACGTGGATGTCCAGAGCCTGCCAGAGCCTGTTCAGTCGCTGACCGCCCATAGCCGCCTTCGATAGCCTCGCCACCGTTCCCGTCAGGCGGCGGACGGCACCGTCTGGCGAGTCGCCGGTTGGCTCACACTGGCCGTCGTCGGGACCCTGGACGGGGCCTTTCGGCCGCGACGTCGGGGGCGTCTGATCGCCGAGACGCCCCCCGCCCGGATCCGATCCGCCCCCCGGGGGAGGTCGAACGCGTCGGCCGGGCGGTCCCGCGGCCAGGTCCTCCGGTCAGCCGAGCGCTCACGGACCGGCTCGGCCCCAGGCCCCGCGCGCGAGGCGAGGACCGGCGGGCCCTGGGGTGGATGGTCGGGGTCCTCGTCCTCCGCAGCGTGCGGGCTATCGCATGAGTCAGCGGCTTGGATGCATTCGGCAGCCGGTGGTTGGGTGAGGCCGCGCCCGCCATGTAGCATAGGCAGGCATTCGTCACGCTGTTGGGGGCGCACACGACGCCCCGCAAGCCAACCAGCCCGAGGGGGGCCGCATGTCCGAACGATTGACCGACGAGGCGCGTGATGCCGCACTCGCGCAACTGCCCGGTTGGGCCAAGGCCGACGACCGGGATGCCCTCACCCGAACCTTCCGGTTCAAGACCTTTAATGCCGCCTTCGGCTTCATGAGCCGGGTGGCGTTGGCGGCCGAACGCATGAATCACCACCCCGAGTGGTGCAATGTCTACAACACCGTGCGGGTCATCCTGACCACCCACGATGCCGGCGGGATTACCCAGAAGGACATCGACCTCGCCCGCAAGATGAACCGGTTCGCGGAGCCAACGGAACCCCCGACGAATCAAGGATCGACCCCATGAAGGACCTGGAGCGGGAACCGGCCGGCCATCGCGTCCCCTGGGCCGAGTTCCTGGAGCGGCTTCGCTTCGATGATCAGGGTTTGATACCGGCCATCGCGCAACAGCACGATTCCGGCGAGGTGCTGATGATGGCCTGGATGAACCGGTCCGCCCTCGAGGAGACCGTCACAACGGGCCGGGTCTGTTACTGGTCCCGCTCGCGCCAGGCCCTGTGGCGCAAAGGGGAGCGCTCGGGTCAGCCGCAACACCTGGTCGCCCTCCGGGCCGACTGTGACGGCGACACCTTATTGCTCCAGGTGGACCAGACGGGGCCGGCCTGCCATACCGGCCGGCGGAGCTGTTTCTACCACGGCCTGGCGAACGACGAGCGCGCATTCGTGATCTTGACCGATCCATTGATCGATCCGGACACCCTCTACGGGGGGTGATGGCGGCGACGGAAACGCGTGGGGAAGAAACGCCGGGGATCGGGACGGTGGGTCCGATGCGAGGGGGCGCGGCGGGATCAAAGCGGGTCGGGGGGGTGAGGGATCCAACGGGACCCCCGGACGCAGACCGGGGCCGTCAGAGACGACCCCGGTGCAACACCGGGGAGGGTGCGGTGATCAAGACCGTACGCGATCCCCCTGGATGAACTCCGGATAGGCCTCCATACCACACTCCGCCAGGTCGAGCCCCTCGTACTCGGTCTCCTCGTCGACCCGAATGCCCAGGATCAGGTTCAGGATCAACCAGACCACCAAGCTGGCCACGAAGACCCAGATGAGGATGGTGAACAACCCGAGCAACTGACCGAAGATCGTAGCGGCCGGGTTGGAGAAGAGCACGGCGATGAGCCCCCACATGCCCACTGTTCCGTGCACGGAGATGGCACCGACCGGATCGTCGACCTTGAGCTTATCCAGGGTGATGATGGAGAAGACCACCAGCACCCCACCGATGGCCCCGATCAGGCTCGCCAACGCCGGAACCGGCGTGAGGGGTTCCGCGGTGATGGCCACCAGGCCAGCCAGGGCCCCGTTGAGGGTCATCGACAGATCGGCCTTGCCGAACATCAGCCGCGAGGTCACCAAGGCCCCGACCACGCCGGCCGCAGCCGCCGCGTTGGTGTTGACGAAGATCCGCGCCACCGCGTTGGACTCGTCCACGTTCGAGACCATCAGCTCGGAGCCCCCGTTGAAACCGAACCACCCCAGCCACAGGATGAAGGTACCGAGGGTTGCCAGGGGCATATTGGCGCCGGGGATGGCGTTGATTTGGCCATCTGGCCCATATTTGCCTTTGCGGGCCCCCAGGATGAGGACACCGGCCAAGGCCGCCGCGCCTCCGGTCATGTGCACGACGCCGGAACCCGCAAAGTCCTGGAACCCAGCGGCGTCAAGGAAGCCGCCGCCCCACTTCCAGAAGCCTTGGACGGGGTAGATGAAGCCGGTGAGGACGATCGCGAAGGCCAGAAAGGCCCAAAGCTTCATCCGCTCGGCGACGGCACCCGAGACGATGGACATGGCCGTGGCCACGAACACGACTTGGAAGAAGAAATCGGACATCCCGGAGTAGTAGATATCGCCCCCGCTGCCGAGGACATCCGAGGTGGCGTTATCCGGCGACAGGCCAAACAAGGAGATACTGGGGAGCCACGAGGTTATGCCACCTCCATACATGATGTTATAGCCGACCACCAGATACATGATACAGGCGATCGAGTACAGTGAGACATTCTTGATCAGGATCTCCACGGTGTTCTTGGAGCGCACGAGGCCCGCCTCGAGCATCGTGAAGCCGGCGGCCATCCACATGACCAAGGCGCCGGCGATCAGGAAGTAGAACGTATCCAGGGCGTAGGCGAGTTGTACGGCGGAATTTTCCATGATGCGACCCCCTTACAGCGCGTCAGCGCCGGTTTCACCGGTTCGGATGCGGATGGCTTGCTCGAGCGGATAGACGAAGATCTTGCCGTCTCCGATCTTGCCGGTTTGTGCCGCCTTGGTGATCGCGTCGATGACGGGATCCACCATATCGTCGCCGACCGCGATCTCCAGCTTGACCTTGGGGAGGAAATCCACCACGTATTCGGCCCCCCGATACAGCTCGGTATGCCCTTTTTGACGGCCGAATCCCTTGACCTCCGTGGCGGTCAAACCCTGAACACCGATCTCGTTCAGGGCTTCCCGGACGTCGTCCAGTTTAAACGGTTTGATGATGGCGGTTACGAGTTTCATGAATCGTTCTCCTGCACGTCCCGATGGCGGATTAAACTAAAATTCCTTGCCCCAGGATGCGATCAAGCGGGGATCGCCATCCTCGTCAGAGCCAGTACCCAGGGCGTGGTCCGCGTCGAAGGTGTTCATCTCGATGCCGAAGGTGAAGTCCGATTTGGCCACGTGAATGCCGTAGTGGGTATAGTTCAGCTCGGCACCCCCCACATCGTCTTCATCGAAGAGATACACACCGGCAAATAGGGAAATGCTGTCGAGACCGAGGCCGGTCTCTTCCGGAATCGGGAGATCGACACCGCCGTTGATGTAGATATCCCCGGGAACAAAGCCCTGAGCGCCCGGATCATCGGAATCGATTTCGGAATTGGTGGTAAAGGCAACGCCGAGGGAACCCGGTCCGTAGCTGCCCGAGGCATAGATTTCCCCAAAGCTAATCGGTCCGCCGCCGGGGTAGGCATAATAGATGTAGCCCACATCGTAGCCTGCGGGTCCCGCTTCACCCGAAAAACCCGCATAGAGATCGGTCTCGGAGGCGGCGAAATCCACATTGGACACCCAGGTGCCGACATAGGCACCCGAGGCGTGGCTATAATCCAAGCCACCACTCACCGCCGCCTGGTCCCCGGTTTGCGTCACACCGCGCCACACGTAGTTATTGGAAACCGCGATGTTACCGACGATCTCGGCGTGTGCGGCACTGCCAATCAACGTCATCGGCAGTGCCCAGGCAAGATACGTGACGTGCTTTTTCATCGGTTTTTGGCCCTCACAAAGCGAACGTTTTAGCCATTGGAAAGTCGCGACCGGCTCTTTGCACGCTCTATGCCACATCAACCTAACAGGGCCCCGGCGAGGGATCTCGCCGGCCGATATCCCCCCGGGCGGCGACACGCCGGGGTGACTGACTGAGCCCACGTACCCGCACGCCCTGTAGCAGGGCATAACGCACCCGATCGATTCCATCTGCCTCATTAAGGTGCAGACCCAACAACCTCGGGCTCGATCCGCGACGCCCGAGGCCTTGACGAGCCGCAGCAGCGGGCCGGTACTTCTGGTATCCTCATGTCCAACAGGGCGATTCGAAGGCGTCGCGACACGACCGCAGCACACCGGGGTCAACGCCGCCGCGCCGCGGGTTGTCGTACGCTCGGGACCCGGACCGAGCGGTCCCAGGTTCATCCCCATCGCATCGAGGAACGCAACCATGCTCGATCCCAAGACCATCGATGACCTCGCCCGCCGGGTGAGCGATTCATTCCCTCCGGGATTCCAATCGGCCCGGCAGGATCTCCATGACAGTGTCCGGTCCTCCCTCCAGGGGGCCTTCCATCGCATGGATCTGGTGACCCGCGAGGAATTCGAGGTTCAGGCCGGGGTATTGGCTCGGACCCGAGCGAAGCTGGAGGCTCTCGAACAGCGCGTGAGTGAACTGGAGGCCCGGCTCGAGGGGGATGAGGCGAGCGGTCCCGGGACGATCGGCGGCTCGTCGGAGCCTCCGGCGCGGGATTAGACCAGGCAACCGCGAGGCAACGGGCCGGTGGCACTGGCCGTGGTGTACAGCCGAGCCCGCGTTGGGATCGAAGCCCCGCGGGTCGCCGTCGAGGTCCATCTGGCGCAGGGCCTGCCGAGCCTCTCGATCGTGGGTTTGCCGGAAACGGCCGTCAAAGAGAGCAAGGACCGGGTCCGAGCGGCCATCGACAACGCCCGGTTCGAGTTCCCGCGGCGCCGCATCACCGTCAACCTGGCGCCGGCGGATCTGCCGAAAGAAGGCGGGCGCTTCGATCTGCCCATCGCCCTCGGTATCCTGGCCGCCTCGAGTCAGGTGGACGACACCGCCTTACCCGATCATGAGTGGCTCGGCGAGCTCGCCCTGGGCGGCGCCATTCGACCGGTCACCGGGGTACTACCGGCCGTGATCGCCGCCAAGCAGGCGGGTCGGGCGATCGTCGTACCCGCCGAGAATGGGGCGGAGGCCGCACTCGTTCCCGGAGCCGAGACCCGAGTGGCCGAGACGCTTCAGGCGGCTTATGCCCATCTGAACGGCGTCCGCTGGCTGGAGTCACCGACAGCCCCCGCGCAATCGGCCCCCGAGGAGCCACCGCCGGATCTCCAAGCCGTGCGCGGCCAACCCCGGGCCCGCCGGGCCCTGGAGATCGCCGCCGCCGGGGGCCACAACCTGCTCATGGCGGGGCCGCCGGGTACCGGTAAATCCATGTTGGCGGCCCGGTTACCGGGGATCCTGCCACCGCTGGGCGAGGCCGAGGCCCTCGAGGTGGCAGCGGTCTGGTCGGCGGCCGGTCAGCCCATCCACCCCCCGACGTGGTACCGCCGACCCTTTCGGGCCCCCCACCATACCGTCTCGCCGACCGCCTTGGCGGGGGGTGGCTCCCACCCCCGGCCCGGCGAGGTGTCATTGGCCCACCGCGGCGTGCTGTTCCTGGACGAGGTGGCCGAATTCGAGCGGCGCGCCCTGGAGACCCTGCGGGAACCCCTGGAAACCGGCCGGATCCACATCGCCCGGGCGGCCCGTCAGGCGGATTTCCCGGCCCGCTTTCAGCTCGTGGTCGCCCTCAACCCACCCGAGGATCCCGGGGCGCGGCCGAGTGCGCCCCTCGGTCAGCGGCTCTCAACGCCGTTCCTCGATCGCATCGATCTCCAGATCGAGGTGCCCACGGTGAGTCGCGAAGTGCTTCGGGCCCACCCGGCGGGGGACACCGCCGAGGAGGCGAGTGCGACCGTGCGCGAGCGGGTCCTGGCGGCACGGGCACGCCAAACCGAACGGGCACACAAGCCCAACGCGGAACTCGCCGGGCAAGAGCTCGAGACCCACTGCGTCCTCGGGCGGACCGAGGAGACGCTGCTGATCCAAGCGGGTGAGCGGATGGGATTATCCGCACGCAGCCACCACCGCATCCTCAAGCTCGCGCGCACCATCGCGGATCTCGCCGGGGCCCCACGGATCACCTCGGACCACCTGGCCGAGGCCTTATCGTATCGGGATTACGAGCGCGATCGGACAAACGGCTGGCGGTAACCGACGGGGACGACGTGTCGTAACGGGAACCCACCGGTTCGGGGTGCCTTGCGCAAGCCCGAATCCTTCGTCTGTCTATATCGAAAGAGGTTGTGAGGATGAGAGTCAAGAACGTGTGTGTCCTCGGCGGGGGCGGCTTTATTGGCCGCTACCTGGCGAGCCGGCTCACCGAGCGGGAGATCCAGGTCCACATCCCCTCCCGCCATAGTTATCGCCATCGGGATCTCCAGGTCCTGCCGAAGGTGGATATGGAGGATGCCGATGTCCACGACCCGGCCACGCTGGAGCGCTTGTTCAAGGACAGGGATGCGGTGATCAACCTGATCGGCCTTCTCAACGAGAAGGGCAATGACGGGACGGGTTTTCGCTTCGCCCACGTGGAACTGGCCGAAAAGGTGGTCAACGCCTGCCGCAAGACCGGTGTGCCGCAATTACTCCACATGAGCGGTCTTCACGCGGACGCCGAGCGGGGGCCGAGCTTCTACCTGAAGACCAAGGGCGAAGCCGAGGATCTCGTGCATTCCGCGGCCGATGCGGGATTGGCCGTCACGAGCTTTCGCCCCTCGGTCGTCTTCGGCCCGGGGGATAGCTTCCTGACCCGCTTCGCCGGCCTGCTCAAGTTCACCCCGGGCGTCTTCCCGCTGGCGAAACCCGATGCCCGGTTCGCCCCGGTCTTCGCCGGCGATGTGACCGATGCCTTTGTGGATGCCCTCGGGGACTTCGATCGCTCCGGCGAACGGGTCGATCTGTGCGGACCGCATACCTACACCCTCAAAGAACTCGTGCAGTACACGGCCCGGCTGGTCGGGGTTCGACGCTATATTTGGGGACTGCCCGATTCGCTCGGTCACCTCCAGGCGCAGGTCTTCGAGCGGGTGCCGGGTAAACCGTTGTCGCTGGATAACTACGCCTCACTGAGCTGGGACAGCGTTTGTCCCGAAGGCACGACGTTATGCCCAACCCCCCTGGAGAGTATCGCCCCGCAGTACATCGGCCGGGGACGCTCTCGGGATCGCTACACGGATTACCGCGCTCAGAGAGGCCACCGACCCTGAACGCGGTTCAACGACACGGGCCCAAGAACGGCCTCAGCGCATCGGGACAAACCCCATCACAACGGCGACATTCGCCAACGCAAGGACGACGCGATTCAGCGTCAACACCCAGGGTAATCGTTGCATCATGAGCCACCTCCACGGTCGGTCCACTTAAGAGCGATCTCCGAGGATTCTGGGTATCCCGGACCCCGGACGGCCCCCTGCGAGGTCCGGGAACACGGCCCCCCGCGGATCGCGATCGTGCGGCGCGGGGCGGTCCCCCCCGATGGTCCGAGAAAGGGGGCGTTGCGCACTCGGGCGCCTCCAGTCCGGCGGGCCCGGGTTGCGGATCGAAACGGGGCTCGAGCTCGCCCCGCAGGCCCCTTGCCGG
>CAYFWJ010000039.1:0-22343 GCA_964346755.1 uncultured Ectothiorhodospiraceae bacterium | reverse complement strand
GGGGCCGATGGCGGGGGCGCTTGGGTTGGATTATGTGTAATCGTTGTTGAGGATGGCGTCGGCGCGTCGGCAGATTTCCTTACCGTAGTCCGTCCATAGTCCTTGACCCCAGTACCGGTAGCAGCTGGTCTGGGAGCTCAGGAGATGAAACAGCGCATTGCGGTAACGGGTTTCGTCCGTCGGCTGTTGGGTGTTCAACACGGTTTCGTTGAAGTGGGCGCTGGCGCGTTCCATCGGGCCGAGGACATCGTCGTAGCCTTGGACCCAGGACATGTGATCGGTCCAACTGCCCCCCTCCATGTGGAAGCGACCATCTTCCTGTTTGAGCTTCTCGATGACCTCGGCGAGTGTCTCGGGGCCGTCGCCCGGCTTGAGGCGCTCCCAGATACGCCCCTGAAAGATCGGTTGTACGGTGGGGAAATCCTTCTCCGTGATGCCCATTTCACCCAGGTATTCCAGATACTCCGTCACGTTCATGAGCGGGGTCCGGGTCCCGCTGGCTCCGTGAACGCCTTCGAAGAATTTGTCCGGGAATTCGTTCATCATCACGCCCCCGTTCTCCCCGTCGGCGATCTGCGTGACCAGTGGCGGGACGGATTGGCCTGCGAGCTCCTGGCGGCTTAGGCTCTGGGCCTCATACCAGGGTTGCATCTGGGCAACGAGCTTGGTGTCCGAGCCCTGGGTCTTGACGATGGCGATCAGGCTGGTCGTCTCACCCTTGGAGTTGGTGCAAACGATCCGATGGGGGAGATGGGGGTGGCGCGGATGATCCCGCGTCTCTGGCTCCTCCACCGTGTGCTCTTGGACCAAGACCCAGCGATAGCCACAGTCCCGCAGCGTCTTGATGAACTCATAGGCCACATCGGGGTGGTTGGGCAAGGCCATCTCCGAGGGCGAGAAGCCGCGGACCCGTGTGAGCGCTTCCAGGCCGAAGATGGCCGCGAAGTGGTGTTGCCATGCGCGGACATGCAGGCGGAAGTCCTGAGCCGGGGTGGAGGGGGCCACCGCGTGGCCCCACGGTGCGCCCAACCACTCGATGCCGCGCCGATAGCGGGGATCATTGGTTACGCGGTCAAGTTGCTCGAACACATCGTTCAGACCCATCTTGCGCATCCCGTGCAGCAAGGTCCCGGAGTATTCCACCATGACGCGGGGCTCTTTGCCGGCGTCGATGAGCTGCGGCACGAATTCCCCAATACGCTTGTAGCACCCGTGGAAGACCGGCGCGTTGTGATTATCGCCGATGTCCTGGTGTTCCATCATGTACTGAAGATTGCTGATGATGTCGGCCTGTTCGAGGTCATCGCCACCGGCCGGGATCAGGGGCTGATGCATGTGCAGGGCGATGGCTGCTGCGCTTTGAATGGAGCCAAAATCAATGGGGCTTTCCGGTCGGAAAACATCCTGGTCTTGGCTTGCTTTCAGGGCCGCTTCGATGCGGTCTTCCTGGCCGGCGATATTGGGTAAGCCCTCGATGTATTCAGGCAATTCGCTCATAACGCGACTCCGATCGTGAGAAACGGTCGATGAATCGGGCGGTTCCCGATCCGTACCTGCCGTTCAACGGGGCAGGATGTGGTTATAGATGTTCAAGTAGTGTTGCCCTGGATCCTTCCAGCTGTAGTCGGTCGCCATGCCGTTTTTCATGAGTTGCCGGAATTCGTCGGGGAAGTCATGCCAAAGCCCGATTGCCCGAGAAAGCGCAGACTCGAGCCCGGGAAAATCGGGCGTTTCGAAGACGTAGCCATTGCGCAACTCGGGGGGGCGCCCGTCGTAGTCTCGATCGAAGACGGTGTTGGCGAGTCCTCCAACGGCTCGGGCCACCGGTACACTGCCGTAGCGAAGCGCGATCATCTGGATCAGCCCGCAAGGTTCGTAGAGGCTCGGGATGACAACCATGTCGGATCCGGCGTAGATCAGGTGTGCGAGTTCCTCGTCGTAACCCAGTTCAATATGGCTGTCTTCGTTGACATCGAGATAATGTTTGAGTTGCCAAAATTGATCCTGGATGCCGGGGTCCGGGCTGGTACCGAGCAGGACGAATTGGGCACCCCGCTCAAGCGCGTAGAATAGGGCATGGCGCACCAGGTGAAGTCCCTTTTGCGGGTCGAGGCGGCCGACGTAGGCGATGATGGGCTTGAAGTCCTTGCGCAGCCAGAGGCGATCCCGGAGGACTTCTTTGTTGCCGTATTTGTCATCCAGATTCTCCGTGTTGTACGGGGCTGGAAGATAGGGGTCGAGTTCCGGATTCCATGCGGTGTAATCCAGCCCATTCAAGACCCCGCCGAACTTGGCCTGATGGAAGTTGAGGACACCTTGCAGACCGAACCCCTGGTCGGTGTGCCGAACCTCGTCGGCGTAGCGGGGCGATACCGTGGTGACGAAATTGGAGTAGACCACGCCGCCCTTCATGAGATTGAGGGCCTCCGGGCGGTGATCGTCCTGGAGCCGGTCCCGCTGGTAATAGGCCTCTGGCCGTCCGAGGCCGGTGGCATCGAGGATTTGAGGCCCGGTCAGACCCTGGTGCTTGAAGTTATGGATGGTGTAACACACCCGGGTGTCGCCTAGCCCCGCCCCGGCATACATGTCAAACAATAAGATCGGCACCAGGGCCGTTTGCCAATCGTGGATGTGGATGATGTTGGGCCGTTTACCGCTTTGCAAAATAAATTCCAGGGCAGCTTTGCTGAAGAAGGCAAAGCGGAGTACATCATCGGAAAATCCGTACAAGGCACCCCGTTCAAAGAAGCGGTCCGTAGAGTGGGGTTCGATGAAGAAGCACTTCCGCCCGTGGACGAAACCGAACCAGACGTCGCACCGGATCGTCCCCCCATACCATGGGACCCCCAGATCGTGGTAGGTGACGTGCAGACCCCAGATGTGGTCGTAGCGCATGTTGTCGTACTTGGGGAGGACGATCTCGACCGAGTTGCCACGGATCTCGAGCTCGCCTGTGAGGCCAAAGACGACGTCGGCCAGGCCGCCAACCTTGGCGACCGGGGCGCATTCGGGGGTAACCATGAGGATCAACATAGGGCTCCCTGGGTTTGGGCGAAAAACCGGTCGCTCGGTCCGGCATTGAACGCCACAATTTTACGCCGTCGGTCTTCGACCGGATAGCGTGCGATGGGACTCAGCGTGGCACCGCGGGGGCGGGGTCCCCGGGGCGCGCGGTCCGCATCCAGGCGGTGAAGGCCGGGGCGGCCGCGTCGCCTTCGCGCGGGGCCCAGGCCGCAAAATCCTTGTCGGTGAGGGGGGTATAGGGCCCCGGCTTGAGCTCGAACAGCACCGCCGAGGGGGTCAGCGCAGTGAGGCTGTGCCAGGCACCCGCGGGGATCTCGACGATTCGTGTGGTCTCGGGGCCGAGTTCGATCCGCTCGCGCACGGTTCCGTGATCGTCGAAGCCGAGGATGGCAACCCGACCTTCCAGGCCTACAAAGAGCTCCCAGCGCGGCGGTTGCTCGTGGCGATGGGGGCGCACGTAACTCCCCTGGGTGAGGATGTTGCAAAAGCGCTGGATCGGGTCGGTGAGTTCAGGATGAAGGTTGAGGTTGGTTCGCCCTCGGGACCGATCCTGTGCCTCGCTGACGAGACGCTCGAGCGCGGAGGGCTCGATGCGTCGGAATCCAGGGTGCTCGGGGTTCGGGTCGTTCATGATCGAGCTCCGGCTCGCGGGCGGACGGATTGGTTCGAGGTTGATGACGCCCCGCCGCGTCGGCAGGGCCCGGCGCGGGCTCGAAGACGTTCGGCAGGGGCGAGGACGTCGTCAAGCCGGGCTTCCCTGAGTCGACCGGGTTGCGACGAAGCGCCTCGACGCCCCATGATCGATCGGCAGCGATCATGGGGTGAACCGGACCCGGTCCGATCCCGTCCCCGAGGGGGTGAGCGGATCATCTTGCCTCTCCTATGGAGGCGGCGATTCGCTCGGTCGGATTCTATAATCGACCAACCGATAACGGCTAGCAACCCACCACAGCGGAGCGCGTGTGCCCGAGATCTATGTGAGTACCGATATCGAGACCGATGGCCCGATCCCGGGGCCTTTCTCCCTGCTCAGCCTGGGGGCGGCGGCCTATCGGCGCGATAAAACCTTGGTCGATACCTTCGCCGCCAACCTGGAGTGTCTGCCGGGGGCGACGCAGGATCCGGAGACCATGGAATGGTGGGAGAGTCATCCCCAGGCTTGGGCGGCGGCCCGGGAACGGCCCCAGCCGCCCGAGCAGGTCATGTTCGACTATGCCCGATGGGTCAGCGCTTTGCCGGGCAAGCCGGTCTTCGTGGCCTACCCGGCGGGCTTTGATTTCACATTCGTGTATTGGTACCTGATGCGCTTCGTCGGCACCAGCCCCTTCTCCTGTGCCGCCCTCGATATCCGCTCCTTCGCGATGGGCCTGATGGGGGTCGAATACCGCCAGACGAGACGGCGTCACCTCCCCGAGGCGTGGTCCGATGGCTTGTCCCACACCCATGTGGCCCTGGACGATGCCCTCGAGCAGGGGGCGTTGTTCTGCAACATGCTGGCGGCCGCCGACGGCGACTGGGGCGACGATTCGGTGGCATCGCTGGCCGCGCCGTCCGGTTGAGGGCCGCACCTGCGCCTCGGGCAGTCGTATCGGGGCCTAACCCCTGACGCCGGGTCGGTTTTACTCGGGCCGGGGATGGCAGTACACTCGCTGCGCTGAGGCACGGTGCCCATCCGTTGCCGTAACATCAACCAAAGAGAGTTCAGGAGTCCCCATGCGATCGTTCAGCCTTATGATTGCGATGGCCGCCTTGTTGGGCCTGTCCGCACCCGTTGTGGCCGATAACCACGGTGGTGCCTCGGATCAGGCCGCCCAGGCGAGCGAAGGCGCCCAAGCCCAAGCGTCGCGCTTTGATATCTCGCAGACCGTCGTCAAGATGCCGATCGACAGCTTCCTCAGCGTCGACGAGGCCGTGGAGTCGATGAAGTTGCGGGCCAACTCCAAGAACATGATGTTCGTGCGTCAGGAATCGTTGCCGTTGTCCGGGCAGGTCGCATCCATGACCGGCGAAGAACAGCGGCTCCTGGAGATCTTTCAGTTCTGTGATCCGGTGATCGCCGTCAAGATGGTGGAATACAACCCCATCTTCGCCGCGTATATGCCCTGTTCGATCGCCCTCGTTGAAGAGGACGACGGATCGTATGCCCTTATGACGCTGAATCTGAACATGTTCATCGCAGGGGCGGAGCTGACGCCGGAGCTGAAGGCCATGGCCCAGGATGTCAATAACACGCTCATGAACATCATGGAAGCGGGGGCCACAGGCGCACTATAACGGAGCAGTGGGCGGGGGACGGAAACCCCCGCTCCGGCACCAGGCGGGGGTGGAGCCGGCGCGTTGGTGGAGTCACATTCGGCTCAACCCGGTCTAAGAGAGACGCGACGGAGTCGTGCTGTGATGGCTCCGTGGCCAGTGGCTTTCATCCAAAAGGGGTTTCACACGCGATGCCCGCTCTTCATTTCCCTCGTCTGCTTGCCCTGGTGATCGGTATGACGCTCTTGACAGCCTCCCACGCTGAGGACATCGCCGTGGGCGTAACCGCTCCGGATTTCCAACTACTCGATCAGAACAACGAGACCCAGCGGCTGCGTGATTACCGCGGTCAGTGGGTCGTGATGTACTTCTACCCGAAGAACGATACCCCCGGTTGTACCACCGAGGCCTGCAACTTCCGCGACGATATCTTCGAGCTCAAGGCCCTGGATGCGGCGGTGCTCGGGGTGAGTATCGACGATACCGAGAGTCATGCGGCCTTTGCAGAAAAGTACAGCCTCCCCTTCCCGCTGCTGGCGGACCGTGAGGCCACGGTTGCGAATAAGTACGGCGCGGTGCGCAACCTCGGTCTGTTCAAACTCGCCAAGCGCTACACCTTCATCATCGACCCGTCCGGCAAGATCGCCAAGGTCTATCGGGACGTGAAGCCCAAGCAGCACAGCGATCGGGTGATCGCCGATCTCAAACGGTTGCAAAACGACCCGTCGGTTGCCGCGAGTCCGGGCTAAGTCCTCGGCTCGGTCCCCGAACCGCTCGGCGGATTCCCCAGCGACCCGGCGCCCGATTCATCGGTGGCGCCGGGTCGCTCGTTCCATCCCACGGATCCGCCTCACACCCCCGTACTGACCCGTTCGTCGTCGGCATCCTCCGGATACCTCAGGCGGGGCCATCGCTCCAGATGGGCCGCATCACCGACGCAGTGGGCCTGGCCTTCCGGCCATCCGATTCGGGTGATCGATGTGTTCCCGATGTGGAAACGGCGCCATACATGTCCGTCGAGCTCCAGCAGCACCTTGAGGGCGGCGCGGATCGTCCCGCCGTGGGTCACGATCAGATACCGCTCCGCCCGGACGTCGAGCCGCTCGAGGAATCGAAGGAAGCGTGTCGCCACATCGGCGGCACTCTCTCCCTCGGGCCGCGGGGTGTTCCAGACGTCGCGCCGGATCCGGTCGACGTAATCGGGAAAGCCCTGACGCACCCGTTCACGGGTCAGGCCGCTCAAGGCACCGACGTCGATCTCCCGGAGCAAGGGGTCGGTGACCACCCGTTGAGCGACGATACGGCCGACGGCCTCGGCCGTGTCCCAGGCCCGCCGCAGGTCCGAGGCAAAGATGCCCGTGAAGTGATGTTCGCCCCGTTCGACCCGCATCGCGAGTCGATGGGCCTGTTCCCAGCCGATCTCGGACAGGGGGATATCGAGATGGCCCTGCATGAGGCCTCGGGCGTTGTACTCGGTCTCCCCGTGTCGAATGAACCACAGCTCAGCCATCGTTCTACTCCGTCACCACCGCAGCCAGGCGTGCACGCCTCATGCGGGGTCGCACCTGCGGTGTCGGCCACCGCGTCGGCGGGGACCGGTGCGCCGCGGTTCAGATGAAGGCCCGGGACTCCCCGGGGCCGGTGATGTTCTCCCGACACCGCCCGCAAAGTCCGGGATGTTCCGGATCCGATCCCACGTCCGAGCGATGGTGCCAGCAGCGCTCGCACTTGGGGTGGGGCGACGGGCGCACCTGCAGGGCGAGTATCTGGCCCTCATCCCATTCCACCCGCGTCGCCGTCTCGGGCCGCTCGTCCAGGGGAAATAGCCGTACCTCGGAGGTCAGGAATAGGAAACGCCGCTCGTCGCCTAGGGTCGCGAGCGGGGTTGCCAGGGGTGGATCACAATAGAGATCCACCTCGGCGTCGAGGGCCGCGCCGATGGCCTCCTCCTGGCGAAGCGCCTCCAAGGCTCGGCCGACCGGTTCCCGCAGGGCCAACAGGGTGTCCCAATCCGCTGCGCTCAAGGGGGCGTCATCGGGCAATGGCGCCAGGCCGTCGTACCACTCGGCGAGGAAGACGGACTCGTCCCGCGCCCCCGGCAGATGCGCCCAGATCTCCTCGGCGGTAAAGCTCAAGATGGGGGCCAACCAACGGCTCAAGGCCTCGGCGATGTGGTACATCGCGGTTTGGACCGAACGTCGTGCCCGGCTCGCTTGGGGTGTCGTGTACTGGCGATCCTTGGTGACGTCCAGGTAGAAGGCCCCCATCGGGCCGCTGCAAAATCCATGCAGTCGCTTCACCAGATTATGGAACTGGAAGTCCTCATAGTCTTGCCGAAGCTCCGCCTGGAGGGTGTAGGCCCGATGCACGGCCCATCGGTCGCCGGCCAGGAGCGCATCGAGGGGTAGGGCATCCCGGCTGGGATCGAAGTCGAAGAGGTTGGCGAGGAGATACCGCGCGGTATTGCGGATCCGCCGGTAGGCGTCCGCCTGATGCTTGAGGATGTCGTCGGAGATGGCCATCTCGGCGCGATAGTCCGCCGAGGCGACCCACAGGCGCAGCACATCCGCTCCGAGCTTGCGCGTCACCTCTTGGGGCGCGATCACGTTGCCCATGGACTTCGACATCTTGCGACCTTCCGCGTCGACGGTGAATCCATGGGTCAACACCGAGCGGTAGGGGGCCTCGCCCTTGATGCCAACGGCCGTGAGCAACGAGGACTGGAACCAGCCGCGGTGCTGGTCCGAGCCCTCGAGATAGAGATCCGCCGGCGATGCCAAGTGATCGCGCCGATCCAGCACCGCGACGTGAGTCACCCCCGAGTCGAACCACACATCGAGGGTATCTCGGACCGGCACGTAGTCATCGGCCTCCTCGGCCGGGAGGAAATCCGCCGGACCGCGATCGAACCAGGCATCGACCCCCTCGGCCTCGATGGATCGAGCGACCATCTCGATGAGCTCGGGGGTTCGGGGATGGGGTTCGCCGGTGCGCCGGTCCACCAGGAGGGCGATCGGCACGCCCCAGAGTCGCTGCCGGGAGATGCACCAGTCGGGGCGCCCCTCGATCATCGCCTCAATCCGGCCTTGACCCCACTCCGGGTACCAACGGACGCCGGGGATGGTTGCAAGGGCCTGCGCCCGCAGCCCTTGCTGATCCATGCTGATGAACCACTGGGGGGTGGCCCGGAAGATCACCGGGGTCTTGTGGCGCCAGCAATGGGGATAGCTGTGCTCGAGGCGGCTGCGATGGATCAACCGGCCCCGTTCGGTCAGGACCTCGAGGATGCGCCGATTGGCGGATTCCAGGTCCAGGCCGCCGACCACCGGGGTGTCGGAGTCGAAGCGGCCGTCATCGGTGACGGGGTTCACGACATCCAGTCCGTAATGACGCCCGACCTCGTAGTCCTCCTGACCGTGACCCGGGGCTGTATGGACCGCGCCGGTCCCGGCGTCCGTGGTGACGTGGGTCCCCAGGATCAGCGGGACCTGTCGGTCGTTGAAGGGGTGCTTGAGGTGCAACCCCTCCAGATCCCGACCGCGGCACGGGGTCCAGCACCGGGTGCCCGCCTGGTCGTAGCGCTGCAAGGCATCGTCGATGAGCTCCTCGGCGAGGAGCAGGCGGGTTCCGGAGGCGAGTTCCAGGACGCGATACTCGAGCTCCGGATGGAGGGCCACGGCCTGGTTCGCGGGCAGGGTCCACGGGGTCGTGGTCCAGATCACCACGGCAATCGGGCCGTCGCGTTCGGCCTCCGGGGCCCCGCAGCGTCGCGCCAGTTCCGCGCCGTCGACGACCGGGAAGGCAACATCAATCGTCGGAGAACGCTTGTCGTGGTACTCGACCTCCGCCTCGGCCAGGGCGGACCCGCAATCCACGCACCAATGAACGGGCTTGAACCCCTTGTGCAAGTGCCCGTTGGCGATCAGCCGGCCCAGGGCCCGGAGGATATCCGCCTCGAAGCGGTAGTCCATGGTCTGATACGGCTGGTCCCAATCGCCTAAGACCCCGAGGCGTCGGAACTCCTGGCGCTGCTGGTCGAGTTGCTCCTGGGCGTAGGCACGACAGGCCGCGCGGAAGTCACGGTCGGCGAGGGTCTTGGCCTGCTCGCCCAATTGGCGCTCGACGGCCAACTCGATGGGCAAGCCGTGGCAATCCCAGCCGGGCACGTAGGGCGCATCCCAACCACTCAGCGTCTTGCTCTTGATGATGATGTCCTTGAGGATCTTGTTGACGGCATGCCCAATGTGGATCGCGCCGTTGGCGTAGGGGGGGCCATCGTGGAGGATGTATTGGGGCCGTCCCGCCCGGGCCGCGCGAATCCGGGCATAGAGATCGAGGGAATCCCATCGGGCAAGCCGGTCGGGCTCGCGTTTCGGGAGGTTGCCCCGCATGGGGAAGTCCGTCTGCGGGAGGTTCAGGGTGTGTTTGTAATCCGCCACGATGAAGTCACCTATCGCTCGGTGGAACGCCTCTGGCCCCGGGGGCCGGGCGTGCGAGTGGGCGTACGCGTCGTCGGGGGTGCCCCAGACGCGGGGTCGATGCGTCGGTGGACCGGCACCGTGGGACTAACAGCCGAGCCATTCCCGCGCTTGGGCCGCGTCCGCCTCGATCTGGGCGATGAGGGCGTCCAGCGACGGGAAGCGGCGTTCGTCCCGGATCCGGCCGTGGAACCGAGTGCATACCTGACGCCCATAGAGATCGCCGGCGTAATCGAACAGATGCACCTCAAGCACCGGTCGCGTCCCGTCGACCGTGGGCCGGTAGCCAACGTTGGCGATGCCGGGCCAGGGCGACTCGGCCACCCCATCGACCTCGACGGCGAAGACCCCACGGATCGGGATAGCCCGTCGCTTAATGCGAAGATTCAGGGTGGGAAAGCCGATCGTGCGTCCGCGCTTGTCGCCATGGCTGACACGACCACACATGCGGAATGGGCGCCCGAGGAGTCGCTCGGCGCCGCCGATCTCGCCGGCATTCAAGGCGGCTCGGACCCGGCTGCTGCTCACCCGCTCGTCCTCGAGGGTAACCGGCGGCAGGTGGGCCACCGTAAAGCCCTCCACGGCCCCCAGCCGTTGCAATAGGGCCAGGTCTCCGGCACGGTAACGTCCGAACCGGAAGTCGTCCCCGATGATCACATGATGTGCCCCGAGCCCCTCGACGAGTATCTGACGCACGAACGCCTCCGCCGGCATCGCGGCGAGCGCGTCGTCGAACCGCAAGATCAGAACTTGGTCCATCCCATTCGCTGCAAGCCAATGGCATTTCTCCCGCAGACTCGCGATTCGGGGGGCCGGCGTATCCCCGCTGAAATACTCCCGCGGCAAGGGCTCGAAGGTGACCAGGGTCCGTTTGGCCTGGTATGCCCGAGCCGGTTCCGTCAGGGCGTCGATCAGCGCTTGGTGACCGCGATGGAGTCCGTCGAAATTGCCGACGGTCACCACGCAGTCTCGATGGCGCGGGCGCAGATTGTGACGACCACGGATTAGTTCCATACTCGAAGACGGCCCCCGGCGAGCGGCTTAGCGCGCAAAATGAACACGCCGCCATGGTATCGAAAAACGCCCGACGACGTGAGGCTCGCGCGCAACCGGAACCGCTCGGAGCCGTTGTCCTCTGCCATCGTCGTTGAAAGTCACTGAGGTCTCATCATGTTCGACGCTACCCCGTCGGCCCCGGAACTCGCAACCCGCTACACGGCTGTCCGAGCGGCCACCGATGCCCTCACCGAATCCCTCTCGCCGGAGGATGCGACCCCCCAGTCCATGCCCGAGGCCAGTCCCGCCAAGTGGCATCTTGCCCATACCTCGTGGTTCTTCGAGACCTTCGTACTGGCCGAGGCGGTCCCGGGTTACCGACCCTTCGATCCCGATTACCGCTACCTTTTCAACTCCTATTACAACGGCATCGGGGCCCAGTACCCGCGCCCGCAACGGGGCTTGATCACCCGCCCGGGGCTCGAGGAAGTCCGTGCCTACCGGCAGCACGTGGACGCCCAGATCCGGGATTGGCTGGGCGGCTTGACGGGCAGCGATCCTGTGCAATCGGCCGTCGAGATCGGTTTGCACCATGAACAGCAGCATCAAGAGTTGTTGCTTACCGATCTCAAGCACCTGTTCAGCTACAACCCACACGATCCGGTGTATTGCAGACTGGAGCTTCAGGAGGGACGGGCCGTTCCCATCAAGTGGCTCGCCTTCGAGGGGGGAATCGTCGAGATCGGGGCCTCGGAAACGGGGTTTGCCTTCGATAACGAGCGCCCGCTCCATCAGGCCCTGCTGCGGCCATTCCGAATCGCCAACCGAGCCGTTACCGCGGGCGAATACCTGGAATTCATGGACGACGGGGGCTACCGGCGTCCCGAGCTTTGGCTCGCCGATGGTTGGACGACCGTGCAGGAACAGGGCTGGCAGGCGCCGTTGTACTGGGTCCAGGATACCGATGGCCACTGGCATCACTACACCCTCGCGGGGCGGCGCCTGGTCGATCCGGACGATCCGCTCGTGCACGTGAGCTACTACGAGGCCGACGCCTTCGCCCGCTGGGCCGGCGCCCGTCTGCCCAGCGAGGTGGAATGGGAGATCGCGGCCCGTCGGCTGCCGGTCGCCGGCAACCTCCTGGAGCAGGGCCAGTTCCATCCCCGCCCCGTCGAGGCCGAGGCGGACGGGATGCTCCAGGCCTTCGGCGATGTCTGGGAGTGGACGACGAGTCCGTATCAGGGCTATCCGGGCTTTCAGGCAAACCCGGGGGCGCTCGGTGAATACAACGGCAAGTTCATGTGTAATCAGATGGTGCTCCGCGGCGGCTCCTGCGTGACGCCGGCGAGCCATATCCGCCCGACCTATCGCAATTTCTTTCCCCCGGATGCCCGGTGGCAGTTCGCCGGGGTGCGCCTCGCGCGGGATGTTTAAGACTTTTTGCCGAGCGTGCCTTCACGCCGCCGGCCACAGCCAAGCCGCCCCACGGATCCCGCTGGAGTCGCCATGTTGGGCCGGGCGAATCGGCGTATCGACCCGGTCGGCGAAGACGAATGGGGTCCAGTACCGGGGGACGCTGTCGTAGATTCGGGCGAGGTTCGAGAGCCCGCCCCCCAGGACGATGACCGATGGGTCCAGCAGATTGATCACATGGGCGAGGGCCCGCGCCAGGCGATGCTCATAGCGCGTGAAACAGGCGCTGGCGATGGGCTCGCCCGCCTCCGCGCGGGCGGCGATGGCGGGGACTCGTGGGGCGTCCGGGGCCTGTTCTGCGTGGTCCGCTTCCAAACCTGGGCCGGAGAGGAAGGTCTCGATACAACCGTGCCGGCCGCAGTAGCAGCTTGGGCCCGGGACCTCGGTATGCGGATGCGGCCAGGGCAGCGGGTTGTGTCCCCACTCCCCGGCGATCCCGTTGGCGCCGCCCCAGAGTTCGCCGTTGATCACCAGGCCCCCGCCGACCCCGGTGCCCAAGATGACCCCGAAGACGGTCCGGTAACCGGTCCCGGCCCCGTCCCAGGCCTCGGAGAGCGCGAGGCAATTCGCGTCGTTGGCCAGTCGGATCGGCCGACCCAATCCCTCGGCCAGATCGTGCTCCAGCCGCCGGCCATTGAGCCACGTCGAATTCGCGTTGCGGATCCGCTGATCCCGGGGGGCGGGTGAGCCCGGGATGGCCACGCCGACCGGGAGCGGATCCCGTACGGCCAAGGTGGTTTCCGCGCCGGTGACGAGCGCGCCGACGGCGCGAAGCGTTCCGGGGTAGTCGTGGCGCGGTGTCGGCACGCGTCGTCGATAGACGATGTGGCCGCGGTCATCGAGAACCGCCACTTCGATCTTCGTCCCCCCGAGATCGACCCCGATGCGTCGGGGCGACGCGGATGTCGTGACCGTCATAGCAACACGCCTCCGATCGAATCGGGTGGGTGATGGGCAAGGGCCTCGAGTCAGGGGCGCATCGCGCCACGAAAACCGCCCGCGCCCCGGGCGGTGATCCGTGAGGCGCGGGCGGTGCGTCGGCTCCGTCGGTCGGAACCGGATTCGGGGTCGAGTCCCGGTTAGGCGGCCTCGGGCCGACCGCAGCGCTGATTCGCTGGTACGGCCTCATGGATCCGCTTGGGTTCGGGGAGATCGAGCGCCTCCATGAGGGCGACGAACTCGGCCTCGGACTTCGCACCGCCAAGCCGCGCATTGATGGCGCGCTCCTGGCCGACGTTGCTGACCCAACGCCCATTATAATCATGTCCCGGGAAGATCAGCGTCTCCTCGGGGAGCGTGAACAGTTTCTGGGTGACACTGCGATACAGGGTCGCCGCATCTCCGCCCTGGAAGTCGGTACGGCCGCAACCGCCGATGAACAGCGCATCGCCCGTGAATACCCGGTCTCGCCAATGATAGGTCACACAGCTCGGGGTGTGCCCCGGGGTCGCGACGACGCGGATGACCTCGTTGCCGAAGATGATCCGGTCGCCATCGTCGACCTGACGGTCCGCGCAGGGGGCGCCCCCGTGGCGGCTGACGACCGTCTCGGCTCCGGTCCGATCCTTGAGTGCCGCGGCCCCGGTGACGTGGTCGGCGTGCACGTGGGTCTCGAGGATGGACTGGAGGTGCAAGTTCAAGCGTTGCAACTCGGCGAAGTCCCGGTCCAATTGTTCTCGGACGGGGTCGATAATGACCGCGTCACGGGTCACCGGGTCTGCGAGGAGGTAGGTATAGGTGGAGGTGGCGGGGTCGAAGAGTTGCCGGAAGTGGATCATGGATGACCTCGTGTGCCTCTAAGTCTGATTCGCGTCGGTTTCGGTGCGTCCCCGCCCTCGGGCGGGACGACCGGACTCTATAACATCATTGTATGCTTATATTGTAGATAAATCGATCATTTGTCTTATCAATCCACCAAGGACGACAGCGGCGCACCCCAGACATCGCGACCGCCCCGTGCCGCGGCGGTCAATGCCCCCCATTCGATACGATCGAAGCGGCCTCGTTCGACCGGGGACCGCTCTCGGGATCGGCCCGACCTCGCGGGCGGCGGCATCCGGTCTTAGGGCTCGGCGTGATCGATGTCGTTCGCCACGCTCAGCCGAATCGACGGTCACCTTGGGGCGGATGCCAGCCGCCGGGGTCGGCGGGGCTGTGGCCAGGGACCCGATGCGCGAACGGTTCCTCCTCGGGTGACAGCGGCTCCCACTGGGCCAGTTGCTGCTCGAGCACCGCTCGGGTCGCCTCGGAGGCATCCGATCCCGCCGCCTGCCGGGCGACCACCCGGCGGCGCAATTCATCCGGATCGAAGGCGAGGACATCGATGAGGTACGGTATGCCAAGTCGTTCCGCTAAGGCCTGAAAGGGGCGACGGCGATGGCCCTCGGCGAAGGTGGCGTCGATCACCACGGGCCAACCCGCTGCTAAGACCGCCTCGGCGAGCTCGAGCAGCCGGGCATAGGTGGCATCCGTGGCCTCCGGTGTGTAGAGGCCGCGCCCCAAACCCGAATCGCTGCGGGCCTCGGGGGTGAGCCCGTGGAGGCGCTTCCGCTCCACATCCGAGCGCAAGCGGATCGCCCCCGAGGCCTCGACGCGGCGCAAGGCCTGCGTCGACTTGCCCGAAGCGGACGGGCCGAAGGTCAGGATCAGGCGGGGGGGGCTGGGGGCGCGTAATTGCCCCGCCAGATCCAGATACCCGAACAATGTCTCCATCAAGGGTTGCCGGTCCGTATCGTTCGCTTGCTGCAGGGCGTGAATCCCGGTGACCTTGGCGCGAACAAGGGCGCGGTAGACGGCGTAGAAGGTCAACAGCCGCAGGCCCGCATAGTCACCACTTGCCTCCAGGTAGGCATTCACGACCCGGTGCGCCAGACGCGGGCGGCGGTGGTCATGGAGGTCCATCATCAGAAAGGCCAGGTCATTCAGCGTATCGATCCAGCGCAGCGCCGGATCGAACTCGATCGCATCGAAGAGTTGGATGTGGCCATCCTGTTCAACCATGTTGCCGAGGTGCATATCGCCATGCCCCTCGCGCACGAAGCCGGCTCGCTGGCGCTCCGCCATCACCGATTCCAGGGTGTCGAGCTGCTCCCGGGACCCGATCTCGAGGGCCTCGAGCTCGGCGCGGTGGGCCGGGTCCGATGGGACGGTCTCCAGGGCTTGTCGAAGCGTCGAAAAGTTGTCCAGGACATGTCGGCGGACGGTCGTCGGGGCCCCGTAGGGGGATCCCGCCGGGGCGCGATCGGCCTGGGCATGGAACCCGGCGAGGGTACGTGCGAACCGCTCCAGGGCCTCGGGGTCCAGGGCGCCGTCCTCGGCGCGCCGATCGAGACGGGCGCGATTATCAAACCGGCGCATCCGCACCGCGTAGTCCAGTATTGGCCCTGTGCCACCGAACATCGGTTGTTCGACGGAGCCCCGGATCGCGACGACTGCCTGATACAGCTCGGGCGCGAGACGTCGGTTGATGCGCAGCTCCTCCTCGCAGAAGAAATGGCGCCGCGCGCGTGTCGAGAAATCCAGAAAGCCCAGATCCAGGGGTTTTTTGACCTTGTAGGCCTCGGGTCCAATCAGGAGCAGGTGCGAGATGTGGGTCTCCCGGTGCTCGACCGGATGGCCGGCCGCTCGGGCCCGCTCCAGCAGACGATTGACGAGAACCTGTTGGGCTTCGGGTGCGAGCTCGGCGACAGACATGGGCGAATACCGCGTGGATCGGCGACGGGCGAGCGGGCGTTGTTGGGCCCCGTTTGATTGGGGTGCCCCGATATGACGCCCCCTACATGCTCCCAAGATGGGTGCGCGGGGTCGGCGAATTCAAACCCTGCCCTCGGGTTCGTGTGGGACCCTCGGCGGGGCGAGTGCGCCACAGCCTCTTGAGGTACATTGGGCGCGGGGTCAGGCGGGGGCGGGAATGACTCGATGGGTCGGGTCCGGTCGGGGGGTCGGCATCGTTGCCTACAAGACGCAAGTATTATCATCTGACCCTAATTATTGGGCCCAAAAAAACCGGTCCGACGAATCCGTGTCGGACCGGTCCTGCGCCTCGCGCCATGTCTCGAAGGCATCGCGAACATCCACCCGCTCGGCCCGTCGTCGGCTCGATCGGGTCTTCTGATGGGCCCCGCCCTTACGCATCAAGGGCGAGTTGGCGACGGGATTGCGCGGGCGTCTCGTGTAACGCATGGGATGACCTCCCCGTTCGATGGGTTGTTGGATTGGAACTAACCTTTGACACACACGACTTGTTTCAAGGTGTGTACGACATCCACCAAGTCGGTCTGGTTCGCCATGACCGCGTCGATATCCTTGTAGGCCTCGGGTAATTCGTCGATCACGCCCTTGTCTTTACGACACTCGATGCCATCCGTCTGTCGCTCCACGTCGGCGGCCCGGTATCGGCGTTTCGCCTCACTCCGGCTCATCCGTCGGCCGGCCCCATGGGCGCAGGAACACAGACTGTCCGGGTTACCCTTGCCACGGACGATGTAGGAACGAGCCCCCATGCTGCCCGGGATGATCCCGAGTTCACCTGCGCCGGCCCGGATGGCTCCCTTGCGGGTCACATAGACCTCGGCGCCGAAGTGCATCTCGCGCGTGACGTAGTTATGATGGCAGTTGATCGCCTCCTTGGTCACCGAGAAACTCGGCCAAATGCCCCGCAGCGCCTCGATGATGAGTCGCATCATCTCCCGGCGGTTGGTCAGCGCGTAGTCCTGGGCCCACTCGACGGCCTCCACGTAATCCTCGAAGTGCTTCGCCCCTTCCGTGAAATAGGCGAGGTTCGCATCAGGCAGCTGGCCGAGTTGATCCGCCATATCTTGCTTGGCGAGTTCAATGAAGTAGCGTCCAATCTGATTGCCGATTCCCCGGGAACCGGAATGCAGCATGATCCACACGGCATCGTCTTCATCGAGGCAGACCTCGATGAAATGGTTCCCACCGCCGAGGGTCCCGAGCTGGCGAACCCAGGGCTTGTAGCCTTTCTTTTCCTGCATGCGCGCGATCGCCGGATGCCGGTCCATGATCCGCTCCAGCCCCCCTTCGAGGGCGTTTACCGTCGAGCGTTTCACCGGGTCGTCCGTGTGCATATCCTGGCCCACGGGAACCGCCCGCTCGATCGCGCGCCGGGTTCGTTGCAGACTGTCCGGCAGGCGATCCGCGGTGAGCGATAGACGCACGGCATTCATACCGCACCCGATATCCACCCCGACGGCGGCTGGGATAATCGCGCCGTGCGTGGGAATGACGGAGCCGACTGTGGTCCCGATGCCGTAGTGCACGTCGGGCATGCCCGCGACGTGGCCATGGATGAACGGCAGCTGGGCCAGATGGACGAGTTGCTCCAAGGCGCGTGACTCCACCTCATCGGTGTAGAGGTGAACCGGTACGCGTCCCTGGTTGACGGTTTGTCGGATGGGCATGATCTCCCCCAAGTTGGTCAGGTAACGTGCCGCCCATTCCGGGGCGACACGGATCGGTTAATGCGCGGTATCCATTGGGACGTTGACCCGTACCGTGTCCTTGAGGATACCTTCCAGACCCCCGTAGACGGTCAAGCGATCGATCTTCTCGGCCACCTGCTCCAGGATCTCCAGCTCCTTGAGTCGCAACAGGGTCGGATTCTCATCCATCAGTTTGGCGGTATTCAACAACGAGCGGGTCGCCGCCGTCTCTTCCCGTCGTCGGATGACGTTGGCCTGGGCCTCTTTGTCAGCCATGACGACCTGATTGAGGATATCCTTCATCTCCCCAGGCAGGATGAAGTCCTTAGCCCCGGCTTCGGTCAATTCGAGACCGTGCGCCGCAGCCGGGGCGGCGACCGCCTGGAAGACGACCTGGTTGAGATGCTCCTTGTCGGCCAATAGGGCATCCAAGGTCCGCTCGCCGATAGCCTGGCGCAGGGCCAGTTGCAATCGCCGATACAGCCAGGCCACGGGATCGCTCAGATGGGTTCGCGCCTGAACGGGGTTGGCGACCCGATAGTCGGCTGTGAGGTTGACCCGCAGGCTCACCTTGTCCCGGGTCACGATCTCTGTCTCGACACGGAGACCACCGGCCTCGACCCCAAGACGAGCGAGATCCTCAGTATCGCCGCGGTCAAGATCCGTGGGGATCAGGTCCTGATGAGTCAAAGACTGGGCTTGACCCTTCGCCCCCGAGGGCCCGTTCCTGCCGAGACGATTCCGATTCACTGGTTGCGGGATCGGGATGTCTCCGAGGGGCTCGAGCCACGCCGCGCCCTGGCTGAACTGCTGGATTTTATCGGGAGCCGCCCCCTGGTTGGGTACTACCTGGCGTTCGATATCCGGATGATCGATCGTCTGCTCGATCCGTGGCTCCGGATCCGGCTTCCCAATCCGCGGATCGAGGTCTCCGGGGTGTATCACGATCAAAAGATCGCGCGCATCCCCCAGGGGTTTATCGACCTACGTTTTGCGACGCTGTTGGCCGACCTGGAGATTCCCGATCTGGGTCAGCACGACGCCTTCAACGACGCGCTGATGACGGCGCTCATGTATATCAAGCTTCAACACCGGCCTCGGCTGGCCAAACGCTAGCCATCTCATCGGTCGCCTCCTCTGCTCCTGTCCTAGAAAAAACCCCATGAATAATCAACCGCTTGCAACCCTCGTTCTGGTTTTGGCCACGCTCGCTCCGACAACCGTTTCACTGGCCGATACGAGCTCGATCCAACTCAGTGGCTACGCCAAACTGGATTCCTTGTACGCACGCTACAGCGACGGCGAGCCGACCAACGAGTTGATCAACGACTTTCTGGTGCCCAGCCTAATCCCGGTCGGTTCTGGCGACACCGTGGAACGTTTTAACCTGCACGCCCGCGAGTCGCGGCTGCGGCTCTCCACCGAGACCTACGTCGCACGCCCCGACGTCTAGTGTCTTAAACACGGCAGGGGGCTCGAGATTCGTCCACGGGGCGTGATGGCGTGGGTTTTGCTTCAGGGGGATGGAGTAAGGCCTGGCACGCGGGTTGCGCGCGCCCTAGGGGATCGCCTGCGCGTTGACAGGGGGCGCGCAATCACCTACGTTCTCTATGCGATGAGGAACGGTTGGCGGTCGACGGGCGCGGTGCGTTGGGTTTCGGGGAAGACCCGGCATGAACCCGTCTCCAAGGTCCCCGAGACAGCCGACAATGGTCCACGCGAACCGAATCAGGAGGGATTTTCCCGGATGATCGAGGGACGTTCCTGCACCACGGTTGCCCGTCCGGTCGACACCGTCTACGATTTTGTCGTCGTGCGATTCTTCGAGAATTACCCGCGGTGGTCCCCCGAAGTGGAATCGTTGCGACCCCTGGGATCCCCGACCATTCAGATGGGGGCGCGCGGTCGACAGGTTCGTACCGATCAAGGGCGGCGCAGCGAGACGATCTTCAAGGTGACCCGGCTCGAACCCGGCCGCTCGGCCTGTTTCGAGGGGGAGGGAAGCGCCTCGTTCCTCATCCGCTACGAGTTTGAAGCGGCGGGGAACCAGGCGTGTCAGCTCGCCTTTACCTTTCGATTGACCCGGGTCGAGCTCTATATGCGCCCCTTCGAAAAACTGATTCGCCTGGCGATCCAGGACGGCAGCACGCGGACGGTACGCAACATCAAGCAACTCGTCGAGCGCGAGCACTGACTCGCGGAGGTCGCCATGGACTTCATTGTCGAGAAGGACGAGGGGCCGATCCCCTATGTGTTCGCCCAGATCCTCGATGCCTGTGTGACGGGCATCACCATCTCGGATCCCGATCAACCCGATAACCCGATCATCTACGCCAATGCCGCCTTTGAACGGGTGACCGGCTACCCTCGTTCGGCGATTCTCGGGCACAACTGTCGGTTCCTGCATGCCGGGGACCGCGAGCAACCGGGGCTCGACGCGATTCGAACCGCGATTCGCGAACGTCGGTCGACCACCGTGGCACTGCGCAATTACCGTCAGGACGGTGAACTCTTCATCAATCAGTTCACCCTGCAGCCGTTGTTCGATCGCAGTGGGGAGCTCGTGTACTTTCTCGGGATCCAGTACGACGTCACCGATCAGGTGCGTGCTGAGGAAGAGGTCAACCGTTTGCGTCAACAGCTCGGCACCGCCGATTCGTCGTAACGGCCCGAACACCCGCTCGCCCCCAGGCCGTTGGCCTCGAGGCCCGCGCGGGTTTCGGGACTGTGATGGCTCCCGCCGGATTCCGATGGGGTGCCCGTATCCCCCTTGACGACCCACCCTCAGGCCCTGTGGCCTAGAATGCTACCCGGTTGTTCGGCATCCTCGAACCGAGTTACCACCCCACGTCGTGTCACGCCTCATTGGGCGACCCATCGGGTCATCGGGTCGCAAGTGGCCCTAGCAACAGGTTCGCGTGATAGCGGGCCTGTTCGTCGGCGCGGCGAACGCCTTCGAGCGTCGGTTCGTGTCGGCCCTTGCGCGCCCGTCGGTTAGAATCCCGCCCAGCGAGCCTGGCGATGGACCGGTGTTGGCACGGATCGGGCATTCCGCATCGGCGGTGTGCGGCCCGTGCTCTTCATACCTCCGGGCCCCGTCGCATCTGTTTGATGTTTCCCCGACGCTTTTTGCCCTCGAGGCGGCGACGTCGAGCCCCACGGCTCGGGCGCGTCGGCCGGCGCGGGGCCGGGGGCGGGTCCGACACCGATCGGATCAGTGCCGCCAGGCGTTGCAGCGCATCGTCGCTGTTCTGAGGCTGGGTTCGGAACCGTTGCGCCTTGATCACGATCACCCCATCCTTCGAGATGCGTTGGTCGCGGAGGGTGTAGAGTCGTTCCTTGAGGGATTCCGGGAGGGAGGAGGCGCCGATGTCGAAGCGCAGATGCACCGCCGCGGCGACCTTGTTCACGTTCTGCCCCCCGGCCCCCTGGGCTCGGATGCCGTCGAGCTCGATCTCATTCAGGGAAAGGTGAATGTCATCGGATATGGTTAACATAGTCGAGATCATGGGGTGTGAGGCCGCTCGCGGGGTTGGCGGGTGAGGCCGTGTCCGTCATGCTCGTTCGGCGGGGGTGCCGCCAGCTTGGGGGTGCCCCGGATCGATTCGTCTACAATGAGCTAAACCTATGTCCGACTCGCCCGAGATCCAGGTCATCCTGTTTTCCGATATTTGTGGTAGTACAAGGCTTTACGAGCGCTTGGGGAACCAACTCGGTCAGCAACTCGTCGATCAGTGTCTCTCGGCGATGACCATGGAGGTCGAGCGCTGGGGCGGCCACCTGGTCAAGACGATCGGTGACGAGGTGATGGCCCGCTTCGACCGGGCCTTGGATGCGAGCCGTGCGGCCGTCGGTCTCAACGAGCGGATCGAGGGGATCGCCCAAACGAATCCGAACGCACCCCGGGACCTCGCGGTGCGGACCGGCTTCCATCTCGGCGCCACCATCTGGGATAAGGGCGATATCTACGGCGATGCCGTGAATGTTGCGGCCCGCCTGGCCGCCCTCGCCAAACCCCACCAGATTCTCACCAGTGGGGCGAGTGTCGCCTATCTGCCCACGAGTCTGCCGCAGTGTGCGGTCCGGTTTCTGGATCGAACGGTCGTCAAGGGGCGCCAGGAGCCCGTGGACCTCTTTGAAATCCTCCGGGAATCCGACGAGATGACCCGGGTGGCGGGGGCCCAGCCGGCGCCAACGACCGCTCTAAACCAACGCCTTCGGCTCGTCTACCGGGACCAGCGGCGGGTGATCTCGGTGAGTGAATTGCCCCTTCATCTCGGCCGCGGCGACCAAGCGGATGTGGTCGTCGCAAGCCCCTTGGCTTCTCGGGATCACGCGAAGATCGAGGCGCGAGGGCATAATTTCTTTGTGATCGACCATAGCACAAACGGAACCTATCTGATCAGCGGTGGCCATGTGCAGTTCCTGCGTCGAGAGGCCGTAGCGCTGCAGTCTCGGGGCTTTCTCAGCCTGGGGGCTTCACCGGAAGAGGCGGATGAAGAGGATTACATCCGCTTCGCGGTGGAGGCCGACCCCGGTTCCGAGTAGACCCTGGAGTCATCCGATGTCCTCGCCGTGGGGCCGATCGGGGTGCTCCGCGTGAGCGCGCCGGTTTCGGCCGCGGGACGGGCTGATGCAGGGGCCACCGTTCCCGGTCGCTCCGCCGTCGCGGTCGCTT
>CAYFWJ010000038.1:20493-22544 GCA_964346755.1 uncultured Ectothiorhodospiraceae bacterium | reverse complement strand
ATACGATGCTCAGCTTGGTCGTACACCCAACTGCTATTGAGCAACTGTTGAGACGGCTTCTCCCAGAGGGTATCCGGTTCGCATCATTCGGGGCAGGGTGGCTTGGTCCTTTTGTTGTTTGGCACAACTCATTGTATTCAATCCTTATGCACCTTCATTGGCCTACTTGAACGATCAACAGCTCCTAGAAGGTCAAACAGCCCGATGGATGTCCCTGACGGAGCGTTCGCTAGGCGACTGAGGGGGATTAACGATCTGTCGGTCGAGACGGCTCGGTTACCGCCGGAGTCCGATCCTCTGGGTCAAGCTGACGGATGGGAAGCGGTGCCCGCTCCCTGGCCTGGCGGCTGGATTCCGGTCGTCCATGCCCGAACGAGGGGGATGAGGGTGGCTATCGCGGTCGTTTGCCACAGTAGTTTTAGAGGCCAAGCTCATTGAGCGCTTGGCTGTGGAATCCATGCGGTTTCAAATGGGGAATGATAGGACGCTGAGGATGATAAGAGGCCAGAGGGCAGGCGTTTAGAAAGGCGGCGGACCGGGTAAGCCGATGGGGCCTCTGGGGAAACCCTGTTCCACATACCCGGGACGCCGCAAACCCCTCCTGCGCTACGGAGCTCTTGAACTTGGCGTGTGTTGGACGAAAAACTCAAGATCATGCCAAGGTCGTGGTTGGTGCCGACGACGGGGGGCAGTGACACCTGCCAGACCGATGAGGGCGACACCGCTCGACCGGCGAATACCGCGGTTCCAACCGGGACGGTTGGAGTCCAAGACGTAAGGTCCCGGGATGATTGGCCTCGGGGCTCTGTGGCCGCGCCCGCTCCCTGGCGACTGGGTTCCGGCAGTCCCTGCCGGAACGACGGAGCGGGGCGGGCCGTTCGAACCGCTGTGGCCTCGGGGCTTTGCTGCCGCGCCTGTTCCCGGGCGACCGGCACCCCGTCGTTCCGGCACGCCCTACCGGAACGACGGGGTGCCGGTCGCTTTGTTTCGGTGCTCCATTACGTGCGGTTGGCCACGTCTGGGCGCTCCAATCGTTCCGATCGGCCGATGCGGTTTGCTGGGTTTCTGGGAGCGAGCCTCATCGAGGGGGGTCATGGGACGTCGATCGGGTGGACGCCACAGCCGTTGGGGCATTCGACCCAGGGTATGCGGGCGTGGAGATAGGCCTCGTGCTGAAAAAAATTGAGATGCCGCCAGGTTTGCAGCTGGGTCGTACAGGCCCGGTCGATCGCCTGATGGCACATCGGGCAGGCAAAGGCGCTTTCTTGCCGGACGTCGAGATCGATGTCGAGACGCTTTTGATCGGACGAGAATTCGATACGATTGACGAACCAGGGTTCGGGGACCCCGAGCGCCGTCGCGAAGAAGTTCGCGTGTGTCTCCATCTCACCTACCTCGTGCGATGTGTCGTTTCGTCCGCAGGACCGTCATCCCACGGTTCATCAAAGGGCTAATGTTGGCGGCGGCTGCGTTTCCCGTCGAGGAATGATTGGCGGCCGATCGTGCGCCTCAGGATTCCGCCATCAAACCGACGGGCCGCCCTGGCCCGTCGTCGTGTGGCGCGTCAGACACAACGATGCCGCTCCGGCCGCGCGTTTTGTGGGGTCAGACGATCTTGAAGGTTCCTTTCATCACGGCCCAGTGCCCCGGGAAGCTACAAAAGAAGGTGTATTCATCGCGATCCAGCCCGTCGAGGGCGAATTCCGTCGTGGTCGACTCCCCACCCCCGATGATTTCGGTGGAGGCGATGATGCGGTCATCGTTCTCAGGTAGGTAGTCGCCGGCCAATCCCGCCGCCGTGCCTGCGGAGGCGATTGGCTGCACATGAGCGGGTTGGCTCAAGACCCAATTGTGGCCCATGGCGGCCGCCGACAGGCTCCCGGTGTGGGTCAGGGTGACGGTGACGGTGTCGCAGCTCGAGTCGACCGTCATGGTGTCGACGCTGTATTTGAGGGTGTCGCCGACCTCGATCTCGAACTGACATTGGGCCTGGACGACCCCGGCGACAGCGGAGAGGAGAAGCACGGCAGTCAAACGTATCAGCATGGTTG
>CAYFWJ010000038.1:8926-20393 GCA_964346755.1 uncultured Ectothiorhodospiraceae bacterium | reverse complement strand
ACGGGTTTTGAGGCTCCCTTTGAAGCGGACGGATGACCTGGCGTCTTGCCGGGATGGAAAGGATGATAGAACAAATGAGAATACGTCGCAATACGATTATTTAAGCTTACGCGATTTGTATGTTCGTCCTGAGTCGATGCGGTTTGCCGATCGCCCGGCCCGGTGTCCGCGACCCCAGGGGCGGGGCGGCAGGGATGGATGAGCAGACCGGGGGAAGCGAACGCGGGTAGAGCGAACCCCCGCCTCCAAAGGGGGTGACGGGTGTCCTGTTCGAGATCCTCCGTTAGTGCCCCATCAGCTGAGTCCTCACGGGCGCCGCGGTCTGGTCCGCCTGCATCCTCCCGATTCCCGAGGGATCCGGACCGACTGCCCCATCCGCGCGTTCAGTCGTCGACTTCACGAATCGCGGGGCTGACTGAGCTGAGTCAATCAAATATAATTGCAAAAACGAACAATTCGTATTAATTTCTTAGGCAGCCTGGTCATGCCGCCCCGCGCTGGCGGATGCTCATCGATCGCCATCCGCCAGGGGGCGGATGTGGGAGGGTTCGATCCACTAAGAACGAGGATCCAGTCATGTCTGTGCGAAGCGCGGGACCCTCCGCACCCCGATGGATCTCATCGCTTTTCATCGCCGGGCCCGTCGCGGCGGCCAGCCTGAGAGCCCTAGCCCAAGAGCCGCCCGCGGGGTCGGCAACGCCATCCAAGTCATTCAATGAAGACGGCGAGTCCGTTGAGCCCTCACCCCTCGAGGTCCAGGGCGATCTCTTCGAGCGGCTGGAGCGTGCTGGCGTGCTCGCCAATACGATCGAGAAGACCGAGACCATCGATGCCAAGGACTTGCGTCGGACCCCGTCGACAAACCTGACCGATGCCATCGAGCAATCCGCCGGGATCCGGGTCAATAACGAGTGTTCGATGTGCGGGATCAAACGGGTGATGCTGAATGGCCTGCGGGGTGAGCACACCCCCATCCTGGTGGATGGGGTGCCGATGCCCTCGGTGGTTCGGTGGTCTCGAGTTTCTATGGCATCGACGCCATCACCGCGTCCGGCATCGAGCGCATCGAGGTGGCTCGCGGCCCCGCGGCCTCCCTCGCCGCGCCGGAGGCCGTCAGCGGGACGATCAACATTATGACCAAGCGGGCCAACCGCAATGGGGTGAGCATCGACAGCGCCGTGGGCGAACATGGCCACCGTAAGCGCTCGGCGGTGGCCACGGGCGTCTCGGCGGCTTGGACGCAGCTCAACGATGCGGCCTTTATCACCGATGAGGGCTTCGATCGACCGACCCTGTTGAATGCCGATGAGTCCTTCCAGGTGGCGGCCTTCGATCTGACGGGCAGCTACCAACTCACCCCGATGGTCACCGTCTCGGCGACCGGCGAGGTCATCCGCTACGAGGACAGCTACCAAGAGACCTTCGTGGTGGCGCCCCTGGAGGAGCGGGTACGCCTCGAGGTGGATGCCACGCCGGGACGCTGGGACCTCCACGCCGGAGCCATGTGGATGGGCGGACGGGATCTCGCCGATTACGGCTACGAGGGCTTTAATGTCCGGGCCGAGGATGGCACGCTAAGCCGTCCCAAGACCCTGACGGCGCCGGATTACATCCTGCTCGATCCGCGCGCGGAGCGGGCCGTCGGCAGGCGTTGGAGTTTCTACGCGGGGGCGAACCACCTGCTCGATTATAACCCGGCCGATGACGAAGAGACCCCGCTGTTTTGGGATGGCCGCGGCGGCTATGATGTGGCCCATATCTACGAGCCGTTGCGAGGCCGGGTCATCTACGGGGGCATCCGCTTTGAGCTGTGATCGGCGCCGTTTCGCCCGCAGGTTGATCCAGGCCGGGGTGTGGCTCGCCCTCGCGGGGCCAGGTGTCGCCGGGTTCGGGGTCGTGCCCGTCGCGGCCTCCTCCCCGGCGGAGGCCGCCCTGCAGGATCTGAACACCGGCCAGTCCACGACACTGGGGTAGTATGTGCGGGCGCAGGCGGCCGAGCTGTCCACCCCGCTGGCCCCCCAAGGAGCCGAGACGACACGGGGGACGATCGTGGCGCTCATTCTCATCGAGCCCGAGTGTTCCTGGTGTCTCCAGCAGTTGCGGGCTCTCGAGCGCCGTCGAGTCGATGCCTTGGGGCGCGTGCGCCTGGCCCTCGACGAGCCCGTTTCCGCCGCCGGGCCGCGGATCCACGCCGCCGCCGTCGAGATCCGCGGCGCGCTCGGCGAACTCCGGCGAGCCGTTGCGCGCCGCGGCTGGACCGGGCCCGCCTTTGTCGCCGAGCCGGCCTTGGAGGTCATGCTGGGGGGGATCCCCGCCACGCCCTATTGGCTGTTGATCCCAGGGGATCTTGACGACTTCGCCATGATACGGGGGTGCCTCGATACCGAACAGATCACCCGGCTCTTCCAAGGCCTTAAATAGGGCCCCGGGGACGGCCAGCGATCGATCCTGGGGCCGACCCGCACACCACGTCCGATGGCTTGCCGCCCCGTTCGAACCGCGGTGGGCCATCGGGGAGCGCGCATCGAACGAGGAGAGAGGATTTTGAAGATCGGTTTTGCACCCGGCGAACCCCGCCCACCGGCCCGATGGCTGCTGGCGATCGGCTGGCTTGTCGGCAGCGTCCTGGGGGGGGCGGCTGTGGCTCAGGACGCCCTGAACGAGTCCCAGCGGATCCAGGAGCAGTTGAACCGCGAGGGCCAGCGGATCCAGGAGCGCATCGACGCCCTGGATGACCAGGCCCGCGAGCTCTTGGAGACCTACCGCTCGGTCAGCGCCGAGGCGGATCGTGCCGAGGCCTACAACCAGCGCTTGAGCCAGGAGATCGAGGCCCAGGAGGCACGGAAGCAGCGACTCGAGCAGCAGATCGCCCGGATTGAGGAGACCCGCGAGGCGATTCGCCCCTTCATGGAGGAGATGGTCGCGACCCTCGAGTCGCTCATCGAGCGGGATCTCCCCTTCCGCCGCGCCGAACGCCTGGAGCGGGTGGCCTCGGCCCGCCGATTGCTCGTGGAGCCTGGGGCAACCCCGGCGGAGAAGTTCCGGGCGATCCTGGATGTCTATCAGAAAGAGATGGATTACGGGCGTACCCTCGATGCCTATCGGGGCGAGATCACCCGGGACGGCGAGACCCAGACCGTGGATTTCCTCCGCATCGGTCGCCTCACGTTGTTCTATCGGACCCTCGATGGGCAGGAACAGGGGCTGTGGGACCCCGAGCAGGCTGCTTGGGTCTCGCTCAACGACCGCTACGCCGGGGCCATCGAGACGGGCCTTCGGGTGGCTCGGGAGCAGACCGCGCCCAGTATGCTGCGCCTGCCGGTGTCGGCCCCGAGCGCGGGAGAGACCCCATGATCCGCCCACACAGTCTAGCCCGTTTCCTTCTCGTCCTGGCCCTCACCGGGCCCCTGGCCGTCGGGCCGGTGGGCAACCCCGTCATGGCCCAGAGCGATGCCTCGGGGGATCTGCGCGAGTTGCTCGAGGAGATCCGCGAGCGCCAACAGGTCGAGCAGCGCCGGTTTGATCAACGGGTCGAGCGCTTCCTCGAGCAGCGCAACGCGCGTCGCGACCTGGTTCAAGCGGCCGAGCAGCGCCTGGAGACCGCGGAAGCGAAGCAGGAGCGGCTCCTCGAGACCTTCGACGCCAACAATGCGACCCTGGCGGATCGGGAAGAGGAGCTCAAGAGCCGCTCCGGGGACCTCTCCGAGTTGTTCGGGGCCGCCCAACAGGCCGCCCGCGAGCTTCGGGCCATCGCCCAGGAGTCACTGATCTCGGCGCAACACCCGGATCGCCTGGGTTTTCTGGAGACCTTGGCCACCCGCGACGACCAACCCACCATCGAGCAGTTGCGGCGGCTGTGGCTGGAGCTGTCCCGGGAGACCATCGCCGCCGGTGAGGTGGTTCGGTTTACCGCGCCGGTCATCGATCCGGCTGGGACGGAGACCGAGCAGACGGTGGTCCGGGTCGGGGTCTTCAACGCCGTGGCGGGCGATGAGTACCTGCGCTATGACCCGGAGGTGGGGCAGCTCGTCAGCCTGGCCGCCCAGCCGCCTGGCCATCAGCGGGCCACGGCCGCCGGGCTCACCGAAGCGCAGGCCGATGATGGGCCGGTCCCCTTCGCCCTGGATCCGACCCGAGGCCAACTCCTGTCGTTGCTCATCCAGCGGCCCGGCCTCCTGGAACGCCTACGTCAGGGTGGGATCATCGGCTATATCATCCTCGCCCTCGGGGTCGTCGGCCTCGGCTTGGTGATCGAGCGGGCGATCGGGCTCACCCTCGCCCAACGCCGACTGCGCCGCCAACTCGCCGGACAGGCCGCATCGCCGACCCAGAGCCTCCTAGGCCAGGTGATCGCCCGCTATGCGGACGATCCGGAGACGGACTGGCAGACGCTGGAGCTCGAGCTGGATCAGGCCATCCTCAAGGAGCGCCCCCGGCTGCAGCAGCGCCTGCCCCTGATCAAGCTGATCGCCGCGGTGGCCCCACTGCTGGGCCTGCTTGGGACGGTGACCGGTATGATCCAGACCTTTCAGGACATCACCCTGTTCGGCACCGGAGACCCCCGGTTGATGGCCGATGGGATCTCCCAGGCCCTGGTGACCACCGCGCTGGGGTTGTCGGTGGCGGTCACCCTGATCGTCCTCCACACCCTGGTGAACGCGCGCAGCCGCCGGCTGGTGGAGGTGCTCGAGGAACAGGTGGCCGGGTTGATCGCCCAGCGCGCCGTGGGGTCGCGGGGCAGGTCGTGAACCCGCTGGCGCTCCTCCAGGGGCTCGGGCCGACGGGCTGGCTAAGCCTGTTCGATCGCGGGGGTCCCATGCTGTGGGTGATCCTTGTGGCCCTGCTGCTAGGCTGGACCTTGATCATCGAACGTAGTCTATTCCTTGGCTGGATTTACCCCCGCCGGCGGCAGCGCTGGCTGGAGGCTGCCCGACAGGGGCCGGGACCGGATTCCTGGTCAGGTCAGCGCTATCGAGAGGCCCTGGTCTCCCAGGCGGGGCAGCAGCTCCGGCGCGGTCTGCCGATGCTGCGGACGCTGGTCATCCTGTGTCCGCTCCTCGGGCTGCTCGGGACGGTTATCGGGATGCTCCGGCTGTTCGAGGCCATGGCCGTATTCGGGAGCGGCGATGTGCGGGCCCTGGCCGATGGGGTGGCCCAGGCGACCCTCTCGACCCTGGCGGGGATGGTGGCCGCCCTCTCCCTGGTCTACTTCCCGGTGAACCTGGAACAACGGGCGCGGGTCGCCCAACAGGCCCTGGCGGAGACCCTCCGTCGGGGCTGAACCCGCCGCGCCACCCATCGTCTGAGCGTCCATCGTAACGACCCCGCGCCGGCGCGGGGTCTGGGAGCCGAACCACCATGCGCCGTGCCCGCAGCAACAACCCGCAGGCCGAGGACGACGAGGCCAGCATCGACATCACCCCGATGCTCGACATCGTCTTTATCATGCTGATCTTCTTCATCGTCACCACCTCCTTCGTCGAGGTGGCCGGGGTCGAGGTCAACCGACCGCGGGCCAGTACCGCCGAATCGGAGGACCACGTCACCCTGCTGGTGGCCATCCGACCCGATGGGAGCGTCTGGATCGATGGCCGCCAGGTGGACATCAATGCGGTCCAGGCCAATGTCGAACGGCTCCACGCCAAGGCGCCCAAGGGGGCCGTGGTGATCGACGCGGACGCCGAGTCCCAGACCGGTCGCCTGGTCCGCGTCCTCGATCAAGTGCGGGCCGCCGGGGTCGACAAGATCTCCATCGCGGCCCAGGAGGAGTGAGTTGTCGATGCTACACTGGGGACTGGCGGGCCTCGTGGCCCTCACCCTGACCGTGGTCGAGTTCGCCCTGATCCAGCAGCTCGTGACCGAAGAGCGGGAGCCGCCCACGGAGCGTGCCACGCTGACGGGGCTGGATTTCATCGAACGGACCCCCGAGACGGAGCGCCCCCGGGAGGCCGAGGACCGGCAAGACCCCCCGGAACCCCCGCCGAACGAGCGCCAACCGCCGCCCCCGGAACCGATGCCGGTGAGTGCCGAGGCGGTTCCGGCCCCGCAGGCGCCGGATGTCCGGGCGAACCGGGATTTCGCCCCGGACCTCGGGGATCTGCCGGATCTCGGGTCGGGGCCGGCTGCCCCCGCCGCTTCCGGTGGCGGCGGGGGGGGCCGGGAACGCCTCGTGGCCATCCAACGGATCCCCCCGCGCTACCCGTCGCGGGCGGCTCGGCGGGGGCTCGAGGGTTGGGTCAAGGTCGAGTTCACCGTCGATGCCCAGGGCCGGGTCCAGGATCCGGAGGTCGTGGAGTCCGAGCCGTCCCGGGTGTTCGACCGCGCCGCCCTGCGCACCATCCGGCGCTGGCGGTTCAAACCGGCGACCGAGGATGGCGAGGCCGTCAGCCGGCGCGCCGTTCAGACTATCACCTTCAAGCTGGAGGACTAACCATGGCCCATCCGAGGCCCCGGGGCCCATGGCCCGTCATCGGTGCCCTGGTATGGCTCGGGCTGGCGCTCGCCCCGGCGCTCGGGTCGGCGGCCGATGCGACCCGGCTCCAGCCGGAGACCTACGAGCGCCTCACGCAGATCTTCATCGATCTGGAGTTGGGGCAAACCGAGGAGGCCGTTCAGGCCCTGGAGTCGCTGCGGGATCGAAGCCTCCGGCCCTATGACCGGGCGATCGTGCGGGAGACCCTGGGCCATGCCTACGCCCAGCGCGGCGACTATCGCCGAGCTGCGGAGGCCTTCGAGGCTGCCCTGGAGCCGGGGATCCTCGGCGCCGAGAAGCGCGCCCACATCCTTTTTCAGCTCGGGCAGATGCAGTTCGCCACCGAGCGCTCGGCGGCCGCAGCGGACACCCTGGCGCGTTATCTCCAGGCCGCGGAGGAACCGAAGCACGAGGCCTGGCGCCTGCTCGCGCAGGCGCGGTTCGATCTCGGCCGCTGGCGCGGTGTCGAAGAGGCGATCGATGCCCTGCTGCGTCGCAGTGACGCCCCCGACGCGGATTGGTATCGCCTCAAGCTGGCCGCGCAGCTGGAGCGGGGGGCGTATCGCGCCGCAGCCAAGACCCTCGAGGCGATGATCCAACGCTGGCCGGATCGGCGAACCTACTGGCGGGACCTCGCCAGTGTGTATCGCCAGGCGGACCAACCGGCCAAGGCCCTGGCAGTGCGGGAGCTCATGTACGCCCGGGGGCTTATCACCGAGCCGAGCGCGATCCGCGACCTCGCACGACTGGCCATGGCCGAGGGCCGTCCGTTCCGGGCCGGGGAGATCCTGAGCCAGGCCCTCGAGCGGGGCCAACTTCGGGCCACCGTCGACACCCTGGATCTTCTGGCCCGCGCCTGGCAACTCGCCCGCGAGACGGACAAGGCCGAGGCGGTGCTCGCCCGTGCCGCGGCAAAGGCCCGTGACGGGCAACTCCATCTCCGCCTCGCGCGACTGCAATACGAAGATGAAGACTGGCAAAGCCTGGCCGAGTCCGCCCAGAAGGCCCTCGACCAGGGCGGGCTGGATCGCCCCGGCCAGGCCGCCCTGCTCCTTGGCATCGCACGATTCCGACAGGGCGAGACCCAGGCGGCCCGAGCGGCCTTCCAGCGGGCCCAATCGGATGCCTCGACTCGCCAAGACGCCGCTAGCTGGTTGGAGTATCTGAAACGGCAGGCGACGCGCGAAACCACCGCGGGGTCGGGATAAGGGCCGCGCGCGAAGACCCACCCCGTCACCGACAGCGTTCATCGCGAGGGCGTGCAGCCCGCCGTATCGGCACTCGGGGATCCCGATCGACATCGTTGACCGATTCGGACTCACGGTTGGACGACGTAGGCCTCCGATGAAGGGACCCGAGGCCCGTGGTTCGATGATAATTCCTTAATGCAAATGGTTCTCATTTGAGTTATTATAGTTGTTCGTGTCGGTCTTGTCGTGAGGGCATCACGACAAGACGCCCCACGGCGGCCCCGACGCCGCGGTACCCACCCACCCTCGGAGGATCCGATCATGAACAACCCACGTCCGCTCGCCCCCGCTGCAACCCCTTGCATCCAGCGCCGGCCGAACCGCCGGCCTCAAGGCCAACTCCTCCTCCGCCTCCTACTCGGCTCCGCGCTGTTGACCGCCCTCGGCCTGTTCAGCTTCGCCGACCCCGGCGCTGAAAGCGCTCAGTTCGTCACGGACGCGCCCTGTGAACCGCTGACGACGGAAACGCGCTCGTCGATCCCGTCGGCTGAGGCCCCGTGCCCGCTCCGGGCAAGCCCGTGCCCGAACGGACTCGTGCGCCATCACGGCGCCATCGCGGCTGCCACAGTCTGAACCGGGGCTCCGTGGCGCCGGCCATCGGATTGTATGGCTCGGTGCCTTGACGCGGCCTGACTCGAGCACTCGCTCCAACCCCCGGTGACCCGCGGCCGGAATCCGCTCGATGCCACGGAATCGAGCATCGGACAGGATCGCAACAAGGAAACAAAAGCCTCTCATAACGTTTTGACGCAAAACCCTTGCGCTGTGTATCAAATGTCTGTCTTGAACAAGAATAACTTGCATTAGCATTAATGAACCTGTAGGCTCCATTGCCACGGTGAAAGAAATCGCATCACCGGTGGGGATTCACGGTCGATCGTTCCGGTCGACCCCACGGGGACCGATCCGCCGGACGGCTCATCGATCGGTCCGTTGACCGGCCCTGTGACGGTACCGGATCGTGATTCCCATCGTCCCGTTTTTTACGAGAAATCCAGCCGCCGGCTCGATCCTAATCGGCGACTCGGTCCGAGGTCGCCTTCGCGGCGGCTCGAAACCAAGCGGAGCACACACGATGAGCACAACGCGTCAACCGGATGGCCGTCATCCGGGCCGATGGATCATGCTAATGGCATTGCTCGGGGGATTCGCCGTGGCCGGCTGCGACAGTGGAGGCGGCGGCGATGACTCAGGCGGGACGGCCAGCACAGCCAGTGGCGACGAAAGCGGTTCAGGCGGGGACACGAGCGGAAGCGGCGGAAGCAATGAGGACGGCACGGGATTCGATGGCCAGGCCATGCTCGAGAATCTCTCGACGAATGTCATGACCCCAACCTTCGAGCGTTTCCAGACGGCGTCGGCCGACCTCGCCGGGTCGGTCGAGCAATACTGCACGGCCTTGGACGGGGCCGACAACGCCCCGGCAGTGCGGTCCGCGGCCCAGGATGCCTGGAAGGAGGCTATGCGGCATTGGCAGCACGCGGAGGTCATGCAGGTCGGGCCGCTGGCTGAGAACTCCGGCGCATTGCGCGATACGATTTATTCCTGGCCCTTCACCAACACCTGCGCGGTCGATCAAGAGGTCATCAACGCCGAGGCCAACGCCGAGGCAGCCGATTATTCCATCGCCGATCGCACCGTCGAGCGCCGTGGCCTGGACGCCCTGGAGTACCTGCTCTTCACGGAGGACCTGGATCATACCTGTGCCCCCAACATCGAGGCGACTCAAGGGTGGAACGACCGGCCCAATGCGCAACGGCGTGAGGTCCGCTGCGCCTTCGCCAGCGCGGTGGCCCGCGATCTCCGCGATCAGGCCGACACCCTCCAGCGCGAGTGGGAGGCCTTCGCCGCCGACGAACTCACCAACCCGGGCGGCTCGGATAGCCGCTTCAACAGCGCCTCGGAGGCGATCAACGCCGTGTCGGATGCGTTGTTCTACGTCGAGGACAAGACCAAGGACGTGAAGCTGCAAAAGCCGTTGGGCATCCGAACCCGGAACAGCTGTGATGGCGCGACCTGCCCCGCCGACGTCGAATCGCCCCATAGCCGAACCAGTAAGGCGAACCTGCGTTACAACTTCCTGGCCTTCCAGGAGCTGTTCCTCGGCAACGAGCCCGGGGCGATCGATGCACCCCAGCTCGGATTCGACGACTTCCTCGACCAGTCGGAAGAGAACGTCTCCGCCGGGATGCGCGATGCGATCGACGCAGCCGTCCTCTCGGTCAGCGAGCCGAACTTCCCGGGGACGCTGTATGACGCTTTGACCGAGAACCGGCAGCTCGTTCAAAGCGCCCAGGACGCGGCCAAGCAGGTCACCGACCAGCTGAAGGCGGACTTCGTCGAGGTCCTCGGGTTGGAGATTCCAACCTCCGCGGCCGGCGACGGCGACTAAACCGACGGCCTAGGGCGTGTCCGAATGGTGATCCTCGAGTTCCTCACCGAGGCCGTTCTGACGCTCCGCGATGCCCTCGTCGCGGGGTTGGGGCGGCCGGCGGACCCGGATCAACGCCTCTACTGGGGTTACCTGCTCGGGGCGCTCGGGCTCGCCGCGGTGTTTGGGTGGCTTCGCCACCGCCGCCACCGGGGGAATCCCGCGCCGGCGGCGATCCTGGGCCACCTCTTCGCGCCCCGGATCTGGGCCCATCGTTCGGCCCGGCAGGACTATCCGTTCCTGGTGCTGAACCCCCTGCTGATCGGGCTGCTCGGCGTCGGTGGCTGGGTCTCCGTGACCGGCTTGACGATCGCCGTCGCCGACGGCCTCGACGACTGGCTCGGGCCAGCAGATGGGACCTGGCCCGGCTGGCTGGTGGCCGCCACCCTGACCACGGCCTTGTTCGTCGCCGATGACTTCAGCCGGTACGTCCTCCACCGCTTGCTCCATCAGGTCCCGGCGCTCTGGGCCTTACACAAGGTGCATCACTCCGCCCAGGTGCTGACGCCCGTGACGGTCTACCGCATTCATCCCCTGGAGAGCGCCCTCTACGCCACGCGCATGGCCCTCACCCAGGGCCTCGTGGTGGGGGTGTTTTTCTTCGCCTTCGGGATGCGGCTCACGGCCTGGGATATCGCCGGGGCCAATCTGTTCACGTTTCTGTTCAACCTGACCGGTGCCAATCTGCGCCATTCCCACATTCGGCTCAGTTACGGCCGGTGGTTGGAGCGGGTCTTCATCAGCCCCGCGCAACATCAGTTGCACCATAGTAATCGGCCCGAGCATCGCCATCGTAACTTCGGGTCCTTCCTGGCGATTTGGGACGGCCTCTGCGGGACGCTTTTGGTGGCCCCCGGAACCCGGCGCCACGGCTTTGGCATCGGGGTCGGCCGACATCGTGTCACCTACGCCGGGGTTTGGGACCTGTATTGGCGGCCCGTTCTGGAATGCCTCCGGTGTCTCGTCCCCCGGTGGTCGCCTCGCTCGGCCGGCCCGCGCCGCTTGCCGGTGACACGGTCTTAAGCGTTGTGACACCCCACGCTCAGCAGGAGATGGCTCTAATTAAGAATACGAATCGCTATTACCAATATAGAGTTTTCTATCCGTCCGATGACGGATCCCAGCCGGTGACGCCTCGCCGGATCAATCATCCCGACCGGAGTGAACCCTGATGCCAACCCAACGCCTACGACTTCCCTTATTGCTCCTGATACTGACCCTGGGTCTCGGCCTGGCGGCCTGCGACGATGACGATGATGACGACAACGGTGGCGAAGGCGACGCGAGCGAAGACACCGACAATGGAGGAACCAA
>CAYFWJ010000038.1:0-8826 GCA_964346755.1 uncultured Ectothiorhodospiraceae bacterium | reverse complement strand
GGTGATGACGACTCATCGGATGACAACGGCGGTGGCGACGACGACGCCACGATCCAAACCCCCTCGACGTACAGCTTTTCCAGCCGTTTCGGTCCCGAGAGCAGCGTCTCCTACGACGGGCAAGTGGCACGCCAAGTCTTGATCGCCGATCTCCGCAAGGTCATCGACGGGATGGGGGAACGGATCACCTCGGGCGAGTTCTCGGCCGGTACCACGACCCGGGAGGACGTGCTGGCCATCCTTGAGAGTTACTACGACGATGGCGTCGACACCCTGGACACCAACCCCATCCTGCTGCTTCCCGCAACCGTTGAAACCCAGCAACCGACCTACGGGGACATCTCCTCAGGCAAGAACCTGGTCGACAAGACCGCCGGCAACGATGCGGTGACCGAGCACCGCGACTGGAGCAGCGAATTCGTGGGCTGGGCCGATCAGACCCCGGAGGCGTTGATCCGGCAGTGGTTCGACGCAGTCGCCGACCAGGTGATGACCGAGCTCGGCGGAACCAACCGAACGCTGACCGTCGACGGGACGGACGTGGACATCCCCGTCTATATCACCGATGAGGGCCAGCACCTCGGCCAACTCGTCGAGAAATTCCTGCTTGGCGCAGTGAACTACTCGCAGGGAATGGACGACTATTTGGACGATGATGTGGACGAAAAAGGGCTCCTCACCGACAACGTGAACCCCGATGACGGCGAGAACCCCTTCACCGCCCTCGAACATCAGTGGGACGAAGGCTTCGGGTATTTCGGCGCTGCCCGGGATTACACCGACTACACCGATGAGGCCATTGCCAACGACGTCTATCGAGATAGCGATGGGGACGGCGCCATTGACCTGCTGTCGGAGTTCAACTTCGCCCTCGCTGGCTATGCGGCGAAGCGCGATCTTGGCAGCACCGACCCCGCCACCGACTTCACCCAAGCCATCTTTGATGCGTTCTTGACCGGGCGCGCGATCATCACCAACGCCGCAGACGCCCTGAGCGAGGCGGAACTCGACGCACTCAAGGCCCAGCGAGACATCGCCGTGTCAGCTTGGGAGCAGGTCATGGCGGCCAACGTCGCCCACTACATCAACTCCACCTTATCCGATCTCGAGTCGGATCTGACCCAGACGGAGAATGTGGCAGCCCTCGCGGCCCATTGGAGCGAGATGAAGGCCTTTGCCCTGATGCTGCAATTCAACCCGCGCAAGGCCATCTCGGATACCGATTTCGCGACCCTTCATGCGCGGATAGGCGAAGCGCCGGTTCTGCCCGGCGAAGCCGGTTTCGACACCTACGCGGACGAACTCCTTGAGGCCCGCGGGATCATCCGCGATGCCTACGAGTTCTCCGAGACCAATGTCGCCAACTGGTAAGCGCGTCGGGCCGGCCGAGGTCGGCCCCCGCAGTGAGTCCACCCCGAGTCGCGAGATCCCCATGCGCACCATCCCCCCGGCGCCCCGGTGCCGGCTGCTTTATTGCGGCCCCCTGTTTCTTTTGCTCGGTCTGAGCCACCCTACCGTGGCTCAGGAGGCGAGCGATTCGGGTGCCCCGGTCGAGCTCGATGCCGTCTCCGTCATGGGGGCCTCGCCGGACGACGTTCGTGACATCACGGGTTCCGCGCACCAGGTCGACCAGGAGACCCTGGAGCGGGATGAATATGACAACATCCATCGGGTCCTCCAGCGGGTTCCGGGCGTCTACATCCGCGGCGAGGACGGCTACGGGCTACGGCCCAATATCGGCCTGCGCGGGACGACCACCGAGCGCAGCCAGAAGATTACCCTGCTCGAGGATCGCATCCTCATTGCCCCGGCCCCCTACGCCGCCCCGGCCGCCTACTACTTCCCCATGACCTCGCGGATGGTTGGCGTCGAGGTGGTCAAGGGCCCCGGGGCGATCGCCCATGGGCCCGCCACAGTCGGCGGCGCGGTCAACCTGCAAACCCGGCGCATCCCGTTGAGCACGGCCTTCGGCGTCGATGCGGCCCTCGGCACGGACGAATACGGCAAGGTCGAGGCGCATTACGGCGACACCGCGGGCAACGTCGGCTGGCTCATCGACGGCGTTCACCTCGAGAGCGGCGGGTTCAAGGAACTGGACGGCGGGGGCGACACCGGGTTTTCCAAGAACAGTGTCATGGTCAAAGGGAACTGGACCCCGGATCCGATGGCGGCGGTCTACCAGGAGTTCGAGGTCAAGCTTGGCTACGCCGACGAGCGCTCGAATGAGACCTACCTTGGCCTGAGTGACGAGGACTTCGGGGCCCGTCCGTTTCGCCGTTACGCCGCCTCCCAAGAGGGGGAGATGGACACCCAGCACCTCCAGGGCGAGCTGCGTCATCGCCTGGAATTCGGTCCCGATCGGACCCTGAGCACCACCCTCTACCGGCATGATTTCGACCGCAATTGGACCAAGCTGCGGGCCTTGCCCTTCCGAACGGATCGGAGCGCCCTGGAGATCCTCAATGCCCCGGATGCCGGCCTCAATCGGAACCTCATCGCCGTCTTGCGGGGTGAGAAGGACTCGGCGATCGACCAGGAGACCTTGCTCGTCGGCAACTTCGATCGGGCATTCTACGCCCAGGGCATCCAGACGCGGTTGCAGTGGGCCGCGCGGCTGGCGGGTCTGGACCACGATTTCGAATTCGGGCTCCGCTACCACGAAGACCAAGTGGAGCGGAATCACACCGAAGACGCCTTCCTCATGCAGGACGGTCGGATGGTTCGCAACGACGACCCCCGGGTGCCCTTTACCGTCAATCGTGAGGAGGCCGATGCCCTCGCCGGCTATGTCCGCGATACCGCTCGGCTCGGGAAGTTGACCGTCGACGCCGGCGTGCGGGTGGAATCCATCGACTACGTCTCCCGGGACGCGCTCACCGGGACGCGGATCGAGACGAGCAACACGGTTGTGTTGCCCGGGGCCGGGGCGTTCTACCAGGTCCAACCCACCTGGGGGATCCTGGCCGGTGTGCATTCCGGCTTTGTGCCCACCGGACCGGGCGAGGGGGATGCCGTCGATGCCGAGAAGAGCCTGAACTTCGAGGCCGGGTTCCGTTACCTGGACAACCCGAATCGCTTCGAGGTCGTCGGCTTTTTCAACGACTACCGCAACCTGACCGGCACCTGCACTATCTCCAGCGGCTGCGCCGGCGCCCGCGGGCAGACCTTCAATGGCGGTGAGGTGGACATCTACGGCCTAGAGGCCCTACTCGCCTACGAGTGGTCGCCGGCAGGTGGCTGGCGCGTCCCCGTTCGGGCCACCTATACCTTCACCGAAACGGAGTTTCAGAGCAGCTTCGAATCGGATTTCAGCCTTTGGCTCGAGGTGCAGGAAGGCGATCGGCTGCCCTACATGCCCCGTCATCAGGGCTCCCTGAGCGTCGGCCTCGCCACCGAGGCATGGGACCTGACCACCAATCTCGCCTACGTGGGTGAGCAGCTCGAGCAGGCCGGCCAAGGTGACGACGCCAGCGACGGACCCCTCGGCGATGACACCGTCGACGCCCGGGTCGTTGTCGATCTGGTCGGGCGCTACCGCTTCGGCCGCCGAACGACGGTCTACGCCAAGGTCGACAACGTCTTTGACAATGAATATCTCCTGTCCCGACGCCCCTTTGGGGCCCGCCCTGGCAAGCCGCGCACGGTCATCGGGGGCGTGAAATACGCGTTCTGATCCGACATCGTGGTTCATCACAGGCCGCCTCGGCCCCCACCAACCGATGCACTGCCGGGCGTCAGCGCATCCGAACCCCTCGATCGGGGGGCTTCCGTCGGATGCGCCGAGCTGCGGCAGCGCATCGGTTGCCCCATGCGGTAGGCGTCCGCCCGCGTTCACCGGGGTTGCGGAGGTTCCGGCTGATCACCCGGGGCGCTGGTTACCTGATCAGGCGTGAACGTCGTCCGTTGCGGGGCATCCGACGGGACCCGAAAACCGGGTCCCACCCCCTTCGGGACCAAAACAATCCCGGTAATCGACACAATCCCCGCAGTTGGGCGACTTGCAAATCGTCACCCCAGCCCGTTCACACAGCTGCCGGTAAAAAAACTTCTTCCATTTCATACCACCGGTGTTTCGCGCGGCAAGCGTGGGGAAATAATCGGCCAACAAACCCGACAAAAAGCCCCGATCCGGCAAACCCATATCCTGCCACAAGTGATTATCCCGCATCGCCGCGGAGGCAATCGCCTGGGCCAACCAGGCCGTCATCTCATTGACCGCGTGGCGATGTTCGAGCAAGAGCCTCGATAAATCGTCTCGCTCGTCGGCCAGCGTCGGATCGATTTCGACATCGGCGTGGTTCGTCCGCTGGGCTTCGGGGAAGATCTCCTTCATCAGGATTTGGAATTGCGCTTCCGAGAGCCCCGGGATCAAAGGCCGTTGGCCCGCGGATTGCGCACGATCAATCACCCCAGCGAGGGCAATCGTGAGCGGATCCCGCGGGTTGTGGGCATAGGCGAGAAGCGACAGGGAATCATGCATCTTGGACTCCGCCAATCCATCGTGGGGTGTATCGACGCGAATCGCCGTCCGAGGGCACGGATGCCTCGGTAACCAACACGGCGACTCGATGTCGGCGTCCTCGTGGGCAACCGAGAGAACGGGCCGTGCCGTGGGGACGACGTGCGATGGTGCCGACAAGACAACCACGGATGGCTTGGTCCCGGGTTGCGACCGGCGCTGACATCCGGCGCCATAGCCTGCCGAGGGCCCACCGACGGGGCGCTTGAATGCAAGCGGAATACCACGAGGCCGATCGCCTGCCGGATTGGATGGGGCAGGGCCGTGCGGGCCGTGTCGACCCCGCCGACGGCGTCGCATCCCGGTGACCGGGAACCCGGGCCCCGCCCGCCACGGGCATCGAAATCACCGCTCGATCCGCAGGCGCTTCTCACACTCGCCTGCGTCCGGATCGCCCCGAGCCCGGGAGAGACGGCCGCCTGTCGGATAAGCGACATCCGAGCGTTGGATGTGCGACCCGAAACCGGCGCGGTCGGTCGACGACCCCAAGGCATCCCGCATGGATTGGTCACCGCAATCATGGCATGCCTCTTGTAGGTCGGTTCCCTGAGGTTGACTGAGGTCGGCCTATCGCTATATTGGCGGCTATATAACGCGTCTCGAGGTACGCGCTGATGCCCCAGGACGACGACATTCGCCTGGAGGGTCCCCTCTGGCTACACCGCCATGGGGTCCCGTGGGCCGGACAGGAACGCATCGAACTCCTCCGGGCGATCGAGACCACGGGTTCCATCGCTGCGGCGGCGCGCATCCGCGGGATCAGCTGGAAGGCCGCCTGGGACGCCATCGATGCCATGAACAACCTCGCCCCGACGCCCCTCGTGGAGCGAAAGGCTGGCGGGCGCCACGGGGGCGGGACCCGGCTCACCCCCGATGGCGCGCGCTTGATCCAAGCCTACGACGGCGCGGCGCTCAAGTACCGCCATTTTCTCGATCGTCTCTCCGACGGGATCCGAGCGTTCGATCACGTCCGACCGCTATTAGGTGGCTTCCCCATAAAAACCAGCGCGCGCAATCTGCTTCGGGGGACCGTCACCCACGTCGACGACGGCGCGGTCAATACCGAGGTTACCCTCGATTTAAACGGTCAACCACTGGTTGCCATGGTCACCGTCGAGGGATGGCACGACCTTGAGCTCGCCCCCGGGGATGAGGCCCTCGCCCTGATCAAGGCCCCGTGGGTCATCCTGACCACGGCCGATGGGGGACTGAAGACCTCGGTGCGCAATCGTCTCTGCGGCACGGTTGAGCGACGGGCGGATGGGGCGGTCAACACGGAAATCGTCCTCGCCCTTGAGGGGGGCAAACGCTTGGTTGCCATGATTACGACCGAAAGCGCCAACGCCCTCGCCCTGAACGCGGGTGAACCCGCCTGCGCGTTGATCAAACCGGCCAACATCATCCTGGCCGTACCGGAGGCATGAGCCCGGGCGACGATCCCCTGACCGCTCCCGGGGACGACCGGGGGATGCCCCGCCTCGGATCATGCCCGCATGCCCGCATGCCCGCATGCGCGGGCTACGACCGGAACCCGACGATCAGCGCGGGCGCCGCATGCCCGCATGCGCGCACACGCGGTTTGCGGCGGATCGCCTTTTGCTCGCCGCGAACCCGTCCTGTGATTCAACATGAAGCCGTGAGATCCGCTATGCCCCGTTTTGCCGTGATGGTTCATTCCCTCCTTGCTGCCCTCATTGCCGCCGAAGGCGCCTTCGGCGGTGAGGTCAAAGTGGCCGTGGCAGCCAATTTCACGGCGGTGATGAACGAGATCGCGCCCGCCTTCGAGGCCGACAGCGGCCACGATACCGTCGTGAGCTACGGCTCCACCGGCAAGCTCTACGCCCAGATCACCCAAGGGGCGCCCTTCGAGGTCTTCCTCGCGGCCGATCAAGCGCGGCCCCAACGGCTCGTCGAGGCCGGTCGCGCGGAGCCGGCCTTTACCTATGCGATCGGCGAGCTCGTGCTCTGGAGCAGCGACCCGGACCGGATCGGCGATGATGGTGCCGCCGTGCTCCGCGCCGGGGACTATCGGTACCTCGCCATCGCCAACCCCAAGACCGCGCCCTACGGGGCGGCGGCGGTTCAAATCCTTGAGGCGCTGGGCCTGCGCCAGGCGACCGCGGCGCGACTTGTTCAGGGCAACAACATCGCTCAGACCTACCAATTCGTCTTAACGAAGAACGCCGAGCTCGGGTTTGTCGCCCGCTCCCAGGTGGTGCTCGACGCGCGGGGTTCCCGGTGGATCCCGCCCCAATCCCTCTACGATCCGATCCGACAAGATGGGGTGCGGCTCACCCAGGGCCAAGACAACCCCGCTGCCCAGGCCTTCGTGCGGTATCTGCAGGGCCCGGAGGCCCGAGCGGTGATCCGCAAATACGGCTACGCGGTCGAGTCCTCCGATGGCCGTTGATCTGACCCCCGTCTGGCTGACCCTGAAGCTCGCCAGTGTCACCACCGGCGTCCTGCTCGTGGTGGGTATCCCCATCGCCTGGTGGCTGGCCCGGACCCGGTCGCGGGCGAAACACGTGATCGCCACGGTGGTTGCCCTGCCCCTGGTCCTGCCGCCGACGGTGCTCGGGTTCTACTTGTTGCTGCTCCTCGGGCCGAGCGGCCCGGTGGGCCAGTTGACCCAGGCCTTGGGGCTCGGGACCTTGCCCTTCACCTTCCCCGGCTTGGTCGTGGCCTCCGTGGTTTACAGCCTGCCGTTCGTCGTCCAACCGGTTCACAATGCCTTCGAGGCCATGGGCCCGCGCCCCCTGGAGGTGGCTGCGACCCTGCGCGCCTCGCCCACCGCCCGATTCTTCGATGTGGCCCTGCCCCTGGCCCTGCCCGGGATCCTCTCCGGGGCCATCCTCGGGTTTGCGCATACCATGGGGGAATTCGGGGTCGTGCTCATGATTGGCGGCAATATCCCCGGCGAGACCAAGGTGCTCTCGGTGGCCATCTACGATCACGTCGAGGCCCTGGAGTGGACCAAGGCCCACTGGATGTCAGGCGGGATGGTCGTGTTCTCCTTCCTCGTGGTGCTGGCGATGTACCGACTCGGCCAGCGCATGCAACGGAGCCGCCACGGATGACGGAGACGGACATCGCCCTCGGCGAACTGGCCTTTGCCTTCCGGCTGCAGCGTCCCGGGTTCACCTTGGACGTGGAGTTGGCCCTGCCGGCCCGCGGAGTGATCGCCCTGTTCGGCCGATCGGGGTGCGGCAAGACGACCCTACTCCGCTGCCTCGCGGGGCTGGAGCGAGCTGCCGGCTACTGCCGCCTGAATGGGGCCGTCTGGCAGGACGACGCGCAACGCCGCTGTGTGCCGACGCACCAGCGATCGCTGGGCTATGTTTTCCAGGAGCCCAGCCTGTTTCCCCATCGCTCGGTGCGGGGCAATCTCACCTATGGCATGTGCCGGGTGCCCCCGGCCGATCGGCAAATCGGCTTCGATGAGGTCGTTGAGCTGCTCGGGGTGGAGCGACTGCTCAACCGCTCCACGGCGGGGCTCTCCGGGGGCGAGCGGCAGCGGGTGGCCATCGCCCGGGCGCTGCTGACCAGTCCGCGGCTCCTCCTCATGGACGAACCCCTCGCGGCCCTGGACTACCTGAGCAAACAGGAGATCTTTCCCTACCTGGAACGGCTCCACGACAGCCTCGCCATCCCGGTGGTCTATGTCAGCCACGCCCCGGATGAGGTCGCGCGGCTCGCCGACCGGGTCGTCTTCCTCCAGGACGGCTCCGTCGTCACTGAGGGCCCGGCCTCCGAGGTCATGACCCGACTCGATCTCCCGCTGGCCCGGGATCGGGGGGCCGCGGCGGTGATCGAGGGCATCGTCCAGGCCCACGATGAGGCCTACGACTTGACGACGCTGGACGTCGGCGGGGTGCCGTTGGTCATCGCGGGGGGGTCGGAACGGGCCCCGGGGGCCGTACTACGGGCCCGCATCCAGGCCCGCGATGTCAGTCTGTCCCTGCAATCACCCCAGGACACCAGCATCCTGAACAGCCTGCCCGCCCGCGTGCTAAACCTGGAGGACGTGAACGCCGCCCAGGCCCTAGTCCGGCTCGGGATCGGCCGCGACCGCAACATCCCCTTGCTCGCCCGCATCACCCGGCGCTCCCGGGACGCATTGCAGCTCACCGTCGGCATGGAGCTCTACGCCCAGGTCAAAGGGGTGATGGTCCTCAACTGACCCCGGAGCGGTCGGTGGGCAAACGATCCCATCACGCCGGTTCAAGGCCGGAACCCGGAAGATGGGGGCCTTCGAACCCATTCCCGGGTTTGACGTAGGATGCGCCGACGCCAGGAGGCGCATCGGT
>CAYFWJ010000037.1:0-23084 GCA_964346755.1 uncultured Ectothiorhodospiraceae bacterium | reverse complement strand
GGGCTAGGCGGGCCTACAGCTCCGCGCTCACCCAGTAGTCGATCCGATCGGCATGCTCATCCATGAACGTATCCACGGCCTCCTCATAGGAGGTCTCCTGGGCATCGAACATCGCCGCCTGCAGCTCCTTGAGCGGGATGTGCATGCGGGCGAGCATCGAGGCGGCCTCGAGGTTTTCCTGATAGAACCCCTTGCGGGCCAGGGCGTGGATGCGCTCGTAGCTGCCGAGGGTACCCTTGGGGTCCTCCAGGTAGCGGAGGTCCCAGCGGCCGAACATCCAGTGCGGGCTCCAGCCGGTGACCACGATCCACTCGTCCCGGCGGACGGCTCGTTCCAGGGCTGCGGTCATGCCGGCGCCGCTCGAGAGTTGCAGGCGATAGTCGTCCAGGTCATAGTCCTCGAGGGCTTGCTTGGAGAGCCGGCTTAGCCCCGCGCCCGGGTCGATCCCGGTGATCGTCTCGTCCAGTTCGTCCTGGACGCGCGCGTTCTTGAGATCCTCGAGGGAGCTGAGTTCACGCTCCGGGATATAGGTCGGCACGACCCAGCCAAGGCGGGCCTCGGTGTACAACACGCCGAGGTTGATCACATCCTGGCCTACCTTTTCCAGGTAGTCCGCGTGGGTGGACGGCTGCCAGGACATCAGCATGAGGTCGATGCTGCCGGAAGCAAGGCCTTGATATTGGGGGGCGATATCCGTTTGGACGAGTTCGACGTCGTAGCCCATGCGGTCCTCGAGGATCCGCTGGGTGAGTTTGGTGACGAACTCGGCATCGGACCAGGCAGTCCAGCCAACGCGAATGGTGTCCTTGGCGACGGCGCTGGTCGCGAAAATGGAAAGAACGAGCGAGACGAAGAGCGTGAATGCGAGACGTTGAAATGGCATCGAGTCAGTTCCTCCTACCACGGTTTTGAGTACAACCCTCCTTGGCAGTGGGCCTCCTTATCCCGACCCGATCTTGGTTCGGTCGGGATCGGATGCTCAAACGAAATACGGAACTCGGGTTGTCCCAGAGCCACCTGCCGGCTCCGCAGGCCTCAGGAAGAAGACCCCCCATGACGGAATCCGAAACTTTGGGTGACGCGGTCGAGCAGGATGGCCAGGAGTACGACGCCCAAGCCGCCTTCGAAGCCGAGTCCGACATCCAAGCGTTGAATCCCGGTCAGCACGGTATTGCCGAGGCCGCCGGCCCCGATCATCGAGGCGATTACGACCATTGAGAGGGCGAGCATGATGGTTTGGTTGACGCCAGCCATGATCGAGGGCATGGCCAGCGGGAGCTGAACCTTGACCAGGAGCTGACGGGGGGTACACCCAAAGGCGAGACCCGCTTCCACATGTTCCTGATTGACTTGACGAATCCCGAGGTTGGTCAGGCGCACGGCGGGCGGCATGGCGAAGACCAGGGTGGCGATGGCCCCCGGGACCTTGCCGAGCCCGAAGAAGAGGGCGGCTGGGATGAGATACACGAAGGGCGGCATGGTCTGCATGAAGTCGAGCACCGGGCGGATGATCGCCTCAACGGTGTCGTTGCGGGCCATGCTGATGCCGATCGGGATGCCGACGAGCAGGGCGATCAAACTGGCACTGATCACCAGGGCAACGGTTGAGACCGTCTCTTCCCAAATGTCCATGCCGAAGAGCAGGGCCATGGCCGCGAAGGCAAAGATGCCGAAACGCCAGCCCACCCGCCAGATCGTGAGCGCGACGATCGCGAGGGCGAGCAATTCGGCGGGGATGGCCAGCAGCGTGTCTTCCAGGCTTGACACCACGAGGTCGATGCCGTCGGCGATGCCGTCGAGCACCCCGGTCAGGTTATCTTGGACCCAGTCAACGCCCTGTTCGACCCAATCGCCGGCGGGGATGCGATAGTCGGGTAGCCAGGTAGCCATGGTCAGGTGGTCTTGTCCAGGGTTTGGAGGAGGATGGACTTGTTGATCGTGCCCGCGTAGTGCTGTTCGCCGTCGACCACCGGTACGGGGTAACGGGATGAGGCGACTCGCGTTAGGACCTCGCTCAGCTCCATGTCGGGGGGGGCGGGTTCGATCGCCTCGAGGAAGGCAGCCTCCCAGGGGTCCTGGGATCCGCTACTGAGCGCTTCGGTCAGGCTGTCGACACTCACGAGTCCTCGGTATTTATTGTTTCGGTCGAGGATGACGGCCAGGTTACGCCCCTTGTCCCGGAGCTGGGCGAGGGCGGCATGCACATTGACGCCCGGCCGCTCAAACACCGTGAGGGCATCCTTGGCGGCGATATCGCCCGCGTTGAAGACCTTGCTGATGTCGACCCCGTAGAAGAAGGAGCGAACGTATTCGTTGGCCGGATTGCTAACGATCTCCTCCGGCGTTCCGATCTGCACGATCGCGCCATCCTCCATGATGGCGATGCGTTCCCCGATACGAATGGCCTCGTCGAGATCATGGGAGATGAAGACCACGGTGCGGGCTTGTTGGTGTTGGAGCCGAACCAGCTCGTCTTGCATCTCGGTTCGGATCAGCGGGTCCAGCGCGGAGAAGGCCTCGTCCATCAAGAGGATGGACGGGGCCGTGGCAAGGGCGCGGGCTAGGCCGACCCGTTGTTTCATGCCCCCGGAGAGTTCGCCGGGGAAGCTCCGCGCATTCGCCTTGAGGCCGACCGTCTCGAGGGCGTGGAGGGCGCGATCTTCACGCTCCTGGCGTCCGAGCCCCGAGACCTCCAGTCCGAACGTGGCGTTCTCCAGCACGGTCTTGTGGGGCATCAGGGCAAAGGATTGGAAGACCATGCTCATCTCGTTGCGTCGCAGCTTGATGAGCTCGTTCCGCGACATGCGCGTTACGTCTCGGTCATCGACGTAAACTGCGCCCCGGGAGGGTTCGATCAGGCGATTGAAGAGCCGAACCAGTGTGGACTTGCCCGATCCGGATAGCCCCATCACAACGAAGACTTCCCCTTCCTGGATGGCGAAGCTCGCCCCTTGAACCCCGATCGTTGTTTGGGTCTTTTCAAAGATTTCGTTCTTGTTGAGCCCCTGTCCCAAGAGTTTAATTGCTTGATCAGGGTTTGGGCCGAAGATCTTGTAGAGATCTTCAACAACGATTTTGTCCGTCATGATAAGGGATCGTGCTTCGCAGCCGGGGATCGCGGAAAATGGGTTGGTAATCAAAAAACTTGATTTGCGAACCAATCATTAACGTATTGGCACGTTAGCAAGATACGCAAGGCTGATCAATATCGTTCAAGTAGTTGTTTTTTTTATAATTAAAAAAACTACATTATTTATATCAAATGTTTATCACTTATTGTAGATGCGATCCAGCTAAGCGTTTGATCCGTCAATACCCCTAGATATCTTCGGGTTCCGAGCGTGGGCCCGCCGTCTAGGACGGCGGGCGAGTGGGCCGCATGCAACCCGCTTGGGTTAGCCATTTTGAGCCGTGGGGATCATCGCCGAGGTTTGACAGGCCAACCCCGCGTGCCATCGAGCCCCCGGTTTCGAGGGGAGGCCTCGAGGCCTAGACGACCCCCCCTGACGAATCGTGTCGAATGCGATACAGTTCAAGTGTGACCGTGCGCAGCGGATCCCGCGCCCGCATGGATTATCGTGATTTCGTGCAATCGACCCATTGAGGAGCCCATCATGACCGAAGAAACGAAGACCTGGCCCGAGCTCGCCATCGCCCTATACGACAAACTCACCGGGCGTGGGGCGGAGATTACGTATGAATTCCAGAACATGGAGATCTACGTTCCGTCCTATGTCGCTGAGGATGCCCCGACGGCCCGCTGGAAGATCAACGGGGCCTTGACGATCCGAACCCGCGATAACAGCGCCGGTTGATCCGCCGGTCTCCCCATGCGGGGCGTTAGGGGGTGATGACGTGTCCGTAATCGATGGTCTTCCGGCGCGTGCCCTGGAGGTTACCGGCCACCTGGTCGTCGAGGATCCGGCGGGTCAGCCGATCCAGGTTCATCTGGACGGCGCCACGATCCGGGTGGTCCTGCCCCGCGCCTGGCTCGGTCGCCAAGCCATGGCGTGGATGCCCGCGCGGGCCGAGCGCATCCAGTGGCTGATGACCCTGCGCGAATCCCTCGCCCGGACGGATCTGCGTCTGGAGTTCTGCGTCGGTCGATGGGGGGTGGCCCGGCTCCAGGGGACTTCCCGCGGCGGGGTGATGACCCGTTGGTTGGGGATGCAGCCCCTGGAGCTGCGGCCGGGCGTGATGCTGGCGTGGGTCTGGCCCGGCCGCGAGGCCGGGCGTCCCGCGTCTCAGGGGCGCTGAAGCGTCCCGGTCTCCTCCATCGGGGCGTGCCGGGCAAGATAGCCTTCGAAGCCCAGCCGATGGGGGAACCGGGTTACGTTGGTGAAACCGGCGGCCCGCAAGGCCCGCTCGTTTTCTATTCGGGTCCAGGGTTGGAGGACACCCTGGAGCAGGCGGCGCTTATTGCGGATCTGATGGAGTTCGAATCCGGCGGCACGTTTGTACTGGACGTGCCCGGCCGCGATCGCGTGTTGGCGCGCGGGATCGGGGTCGACGACCTTTTCGTAGAGCACGAGGGCCCCGCCCGGTCGGAGGCTGTCGTGGATGCGCCGGAGCAGGGCGTGGCGTGCCTCGGGCTCGAGGAAGTGAAGGGTGTAGTGGGCGAGCACCAGTTCGGCCGGTTCGAAGCCGAGGGTTTGGATCGGGCCGGTTCGTGCCGTGAATCGAGGGTCGCGGTGCAGTCGTTGGGCAGCCCGCGCGCTCATGCGCGGACTGGCGTCGATACCGAGGTACTCGAACCGGGTGTTGGGCTGGGCGGCCAGCACGTGGGCTGCGAGCCGACCCGTAGCGGAGCCCAGTTCGTAGACCCGAGCGCCCGTCCGGAGGAAGGCGGGGGCGCATCGGGCGATGGCGATTCGGCTCGCCTCCAGGTCCGGGATGGAGCGGATGCTGTGGCGGTCGTAGTCGGGTGCGAGGATGTCGAAGTCCCAGCGGTCTCCGGGCATGATCACCCCGCGATCCACCTCGCCGGGATGGATCCCTCGACGGCCTCGGGTGGCCGCCTCCGCGGGATACTCGGGCGATGGTTCGTGATCCGAGGTGCCACCTATTCGAACCACAGTCGGACGCTGTCCCAGAGCTGCTTGGCGAAGTTGCCTGCGGGGACCCCGTTGAGGGCTTGAAGTGGGCGTTGGGCCAGGGTCTCGCCCTCGAGCTCGACGATGACCTGGCCCATCGGATCCCCTTGGGCGATCGGGGCGATGATCGGTTCAGGCACCTCGAAACGGGTCTCGATGGCGCGGGCTCGGCCTTTGGGGACGGTGACGTACAGGGGTTGCTTCGGGCCCAAGTAGAGGTCCGGCGCTGCACCCTTCCAGACCGTTCGCTCGGTCAGCTTCTCACCGGCATCAAAGACTTGCCGGGTCCGGAAAAACCGAAATCCGTAGTTCAGTAGGGCCTGGCTTTGTTCCGCCCGGGCCGCTGGGCTCTCGGTCCCGAGCACCACCGATAGGAGTCGCATACCATCCCGCTCGGCGGTCGCTGCGAGGCAGTAGCCTGCCGCTTCGGTGTACCCGGTCTTGATCCCGTCGACGGAATCATCCCGCCAGAGGAGCCGGTTGCGGTTGCTCTGGGTGATGTCGTTGTAGGTGTAGGTCCGCTTCGAATAGCGCTCGAAGTGCTGCGGAAACCGACGGATGAGGGCCCCCACCAGGGTCACGATGTCCTGCGCCGAGGTGTAGTGTTCCGGATTCGGCAGGCCCGAGGCATTCGTGTAGTGGGTGTTCTCGAGTCCCAGCTGTTCCGCGTAGTAGTTCATGTAGCCTACGAAGGCCTCTTCGGTCCCCGCGACGTGTTCGGCCAGGGCGATGGTGGCGTCGTTGCCGGATTGCACGACCATACCGTTGAGCAGCTCCTCGACGGTGACGGGCTTGTCCGGTTCGATGAACATCCGGGACCCCTCCGCCCGCCACGCCTTCTCACTCACGTTGACGGTGTCATCCAGATGGATGTCGCCGTCGGCCAGGGCCTGGTAGACCACGTACCCGGTCATTACCTTAGTAATACTGGCGGGCTCGACGGGTTGATCCCGGTTGGAGGCGGCTAGCACGCGCCCACTCTGGGCGTCCGCGAGGATGTGCGCCTCCGCCCCGATTTGCGGTGGCGCGGGAACCGGGGGCACGGCGTGGGCGAGGGGGCCGAGGCCGATCAGGGCCACGAGCCCCAGGGCGATGGAATGGTTTCGGAACATGGGTCCTATTCCACGATGAGTTGATAGTCCGGGAAGCCAGCGGACGCGAGTCGCTGGACGGTGGCTTCGACCGTCTCGTTACGCCCGAACGGCCCCAGGCGAACGCGGTGCCAGCCATCCTCGGCGATCCGGCCGGCGGTCGGGAACCCGGCTGAGCGCAGTGCCTCGATCTGTCGTTCGGCGTTGGTCGCTTGTTGGAAGGCGCCGATCTGGATGTAGTAGCGGGGCGCAGCCGTCGACTGAGCCCCTTCGGTAGCGCGGGTGAGCGTGCGCACCTCGACCGGGGCCGTACCGGCCTCCACCATGTCCAGTGCTTGGGCTGCGGCGTACGACAGGTCGATGAGGCGATTCTTGGCGAAAGGACCCCGATCGTTGATGCGCACCACCACCTGGCGGCCATTCTTCAGATGGGTGACCTCGGCATAGGTTGGCAGCGGGAGGGTCGGATGAGCGGCCGTGAGGGCGTACATGTCGAAGGACTCCCCCGAGGATGTCGGACGGCCGTGGAACGCCTCCCCATACCAGGAGGCGACGCCCTCGGCCCGGTAACCCTCGGCCCCCCGCTGCACGCGGTACCGGCGCCCGTCGACCTCGTAGAAGGGGGGGTTGCCGAGATGGGCGGGTCGCTGGGGTTCCGCCGGCTCGGGTTCGGTTTGCGCGGCCGTCGACCCCGCCGCCGTCGCCTCATCCGGGGTGGGCGGCGGGGTCGACGTGCAGGCCCCCAGCAGGCCGGCGAGAAGTGGCAGTATCGCGCGTCTCGCCCTGGGCCGAACCCCCCCTGTCAGGTCATCGAGACCGCTTGGGTATCGCCCGGCGAGGTCGGGGGTCGCTCGGGGTGTCCTCGGGCTCATCCGGCGCCTCGTTCGGTCTCGGCGCGGGCGGTTCGAATCGCCTGCGCGAGTTGATAGACCGCGAGGCTGTACAGGGCGCTGTGGTTGTACCGGCTGATCACGTAGAAGTTACGAAAGCCGAGCCAGTATTCGGTGCCCTCGCTGCCTTCGAGTTCGAGGAGTTTGGCCCGTCGGCCCGGGTTGATGGGACGCGTCGGTTCGATCCCGAAGTGGCCGAAGAACTCTAGGGTATGGCTCGGCTCGAGGCCGTCCGTCATCACGGCCTCCGGTTGGGCCTCGGCGGTGAGCCGGGCGCGGCGCACGATGGGGTCGCCGGACTGCCAGCCGTGGGCGCGAAAGTAGTTGGCGATGCTCGCGAGGATGTCCTCCGGGCTGTCCCAGAGATCGCGCCGGCCGTCCCCGTCCCCGTCGGTCGCGTAGGCGCGGTAGCTGCTCGCGATGAACTGCGGCCATCCCATGGCCCCCGCATAGGATCCCTTGGGTTGCTCCGGGGGGATCTCGAGCTCCCGGGTGAGCAGCAGGAAATGGCGCAATTCCTCGCGGAAGAAATCCGCGCGCTGGGGGTAGTCGAAGGCCAGTGTGGCCAAGGCATCGAGGACGCGATGACGCCCCGTGTAGTCGCCGTAGCGGGTCTCGACCCCGAGGATGGCGACGATGAGTGCCGCCGGGACCCCGAATTCGTTCTCGACCGCCGCCAATCGCCCGGCGTGCTCGCGCCAGAACTCGACGCCAGCGGCGGCCCGGTCGTCGGTGACGAAGATGGGTCGGTAGCGACGCCAGGGTAGCGCCTCGGCCGGACGGTTCATGGCCTCGATGATGCTGTCCTGGCGTTGCGCGGTGGCGAGGAGCCGGTCGAGCTCCCCGGGCGCGAAGTCGTGTTCTTCGATCATCGTCGTCCGGAATGCTTGGGCTGCCGGATGGTCGGCGTAATCGCCCACGGCGGGCGGCGCGATGAGCAGAGAGCCGATCAGGGCGAGGGCGCATCCGCCCCGGCCCGGGCGGATCGGCCGCGGGGCGGACGACCGAACGGCTTGCGGGCCTCGCCCGGTGCCGGGCGTATAGGCGCTCACAGTCATCGCCTCCTATCCCGATTGCTGGTTGTAGCGTTCCGCCGAGGCGCGGATCTCGTCAAAGGCCGCCTCAGGCCCGGACCAATCGCCGACCTTAACCCACTTGTTCGGCTCCAGTTCCTTGTAGTGCTCGAAGAAATGCGTGATCTGCTGGCGCAGGTCAGCGGGTAGATCCTCAGGCCGGTTGACGCCTTCATAGCGCGGGGTGAGCTTGGCGAACGGCACGGCGAGGAGTTTGGCGTCGGCGCCGGCCTCGTCGGTCATGTTCAGCACCCCGATCGGTCGGGCCCGCACGACGACACCCGCGTTGAGCGGTGTCGGTGTCACGACCAGGGCGTCGACGGGGTCGCCGTCTTCGGCCAGCGTGCGCGGGATGAAACCGTAGTTGCAGGGATAGAACATCGCCGTGCTCATGAACCGGTCCACGAACAGCGCCCCACTATCCTTGTCCAGTTCGTATTTGACCGGGGCCCCCTGGGCCGGGATCTCGATGACGACGTTGATGTCTTCCGGGGGATTCTTCCCCGGTGGGATTTGATCGAGCAGCATAGAAACGCTCCAAAGGCGACGAGGGATGGGCGGGATCGACCCGCGGGGCCATTATAGCGAGAGACGCCCGCGAGGGCAGCGGTCCTCGATTGCGGTCGCTGCGGGGCGCGGGAACCCTTGCGGAACCCGAGCGAGCCAGGTACAAATCGGACGTTTGTGATCCCCGACCGCTCGGACCCGATCGCGGTCGATCCATCCACCGTCAGCCGCACAGGATCGTCTAACGATGCAGATTTTACTCCTTGGCGCCCCGGGGTCGGGCAAAGGGACCCAGGCGAAGCGGATGATGGAGCGTCACGCCATCCCGCAGATCTCGACCGGTGATCTGCTCCGCGCCGCCGTGGCGGAACAAACGCCCCTCGGTGTCGAGGCCAAGGGCTATATGGACGCGGGTCAGCTGGTTCCCGACAGCCTGGTTCTGAAGCTGATCGAGGGCCGGCTCGCGGCCGAGGATGCCCAAGGGGGGTTCATCCTCGACGGGTTTCCGCGCAACGTGAGCCAGGCGGAGGCGCTCGATCCGCTGCTCGAGCGCCAGGGCAAGCCGCTGCAGCGCGTGATACTCATCGAGGTGCCCATCGAGACCTTGGTGCAACGGCTGACCGGGCGTCTGACCTGCCAGTCCTGCGGCGCGGTGTTCAATCAACAGACCCAGCCCCCGCAACAAGCGGGCGTATGCGACCTCTGTGGCGGGACCCTAAGCCATCGCAGCGATGATAACGAAGACACGGTGCGTAAGCGACTCGCCGTGTACCAGGAACAGACTGAACCGCTCGTCGCTTTCTACGGCGAGCGATCCATCGTGCGTCGGCTCGATGGAGACCGTCCGATCGAGGCGGTCGATGCGGATATCGAGGCGGTCCTAACCGAACGATTGGCCTAGGCGCGGGTGAGATCGCGACGCTGGGGGCGACTCGCAGGGGGGCTGCTGGGCATCGCCGCTTGCGTCCCGGCTGCCTCGGACGCCGGGTCGACGGATTCGGGCTCGCTCTGCCCGCGGCCCGCAGTCGAGGGGCGGGAGCTCCCGCCCCTGGAGTCCACGCCGGTCGACATCGAGGCCGGGGCGATTCGCGGGGATTTGACGCGGGGCGTGCTCGAGTTGCTCGAGGGCGTGCGCATCGATTCGGGGCCGCGTTCGATCCGCGCGCCTCGGATTCGCCTTGAGCGGTCCGCCGATACCGAGGGTCGCCTCACCTTCCCCGAGGGCGTTCGTTACGCGGATCCGTTGCAGGCCTTCCGGGGCGCGTCGGGTTTCTTGGACCTGGAGACCGATCGAGGCGAACTCGAGGATGTGGCGTTCCGTCTCCTCACCCGTCGGGCACGGGGGTCCGCGGAGCGGATCGAGCGTCAGGGGCCGGACCGCCTCACCATCCGGGCTGGTACCTATACGACGTGTCCCCCCGATGACCCGGCTTGGCATCTCAAAGCGGGCCGGATCCGCATCGATCGCGCCCGAGAGGTGGGCGTCCTGCGGGATGCGACCCTGCATTTCTTCGGGGTGCCGATCGCCTATTGGCCGTATTGGGATTTCCCCCTGGCCGGTCAACGAAAGTCCGGTTTTTTGGTGCCCGGATTCGCGAACTCGGAGCGGCGTGGCGTCGAGCTCGAGGTCCCCTACTACTGGAACATCGCGCCGACGCTCGATGCCACCCTGACGGCGCGGGTGATGGCGCGGCGGGGGTCGGGGTTCGACACAGAGCTCCGTTATCTGCGGCGCCGCCACGCGGGAGAATTGGCGTTGGATGTCCTCCCGCGGGACGATCTCACCGGTGAGCCCCGCAGTCGACTTCGGTTGGGGCATCGCGCCGCGTTGGGTCACGGCTGGCATTGGTCGGCGGATGTGCACGCGGTATCGGATCGGCGCTATCTGAACGATCTCGGGCGCTCGGTGCAGGCGACGAGCCGGACCTACCTCGAGCAGCGAGCCGAGCTCGCCTATCAGGGGAACCGGCAAGAGGCCACGATTCGCTATCAGGGGTTTCAGCCCCTGTTGGATCGTGACCGGACCTTTCGTCGCCAGCCAGCGGCCCAATGGACGGGGTATTCCGATGTGGGTCCGTTTGAGCTCACCGGGGCGGTGGAGTGGGCCCGGTTCGCCCATCGCGATGCGCCCGGCGTCCGTCGGTTCGATATGACCCCGGCGGTCACGGCTCCGACCCGGACCGGGCCTTTGCGGTTAGAGCCCCGTCTCGCCTGGCGGTACACCCATTATACCGGCGAAGCGGTCGCTGGACATGCGGGATCTGACGAGCGTGCCATCCCCGTGCTCTCCGTGGATGCCCGCCTGGCCTTCCGCCAGCCGCTGCCGGATGGTCGTCTGCAGACGCTCGAGCCCCATGCCTATTATCTGTACGTGCCTTTTCGGGCGCAGGACCGTTTGCCGGTCCTGGATACCGGGGTTCAGGATCTGCGCTTCCCGCGGCTGTTCAGTCCCAACCGCTTTACCGGACCGGACCGCATCGGGGACGCTCATCGCTTGAGCTTGGGCCTGACCTCCCGTCTGCTCGAGACCGATACCGGCGTGGAGACCTTGCGCGCGAGTTTGGGTCAGGTCGTTCACTTCCGCGACCGGCAGGTCACCTTGCCGGACGGCAGTGGCTCGGAGCGGGGCGTCTCGGATATCCTCGCGGAGGTGATTGGTCGGTTGACCCGGCGGCTCGAGGCGCGCTCCGTGATACGCTGGGACACCGAGGCCAATCAATTCGGTGAAGCGGTGGTGGAGACCACGCTGAAACCGGATGCGGATCGGGGGCTACGGCTTGGCTATCGGTTTCGTAACGACGAGCAGCACCAACTCGACACGGGGCTGTTCTGGTCCATTACGCCCCACTGGCGGCTGATCGGTCGCTGGCAGTATTCGCTGCGGGCGGACAAGACGCTCGAGGCCCGGGCCGGGCTGTCGTATCGAAGTTGTTGCTGGGCCCTGCGGGTCGGGGGGCGCCGCTTCTTGCTCGACGGGGGCGAGGACGCGGAGACGGCCCTGTCGCTGCGGCTCGAGTTGACCGGATTGGGGGGGCTCGGGCTGGAAACCGATGCCCTATCCCGCGACGCAATCCTTGGGCCCCTGGCTGACTGATGGGGCCGCCCTCGGGGTGCGATCATGACGGGGTGCGATCATGACCGAGCGCAATCCCTGCCGACTCATCAAGCCTAGACCGGACCCGGTGGTTCGGAGGAGTGATGCATTCATGTTCATCAACGGTCTCGCCCGTTGCCGCCTGCGGTTGGGCGTGTGGATCCTGATTGGCGGGATCCTCGGGGGCCCCACGGCCCTCGCTGCGCCGTCGGCTCAGGTCCTGGACCGGATTGCCGCGGTGGTGAATGATACCGTCATCACCGCTCGGGATCTCGAGCAGGCCGTTGGCCAGTTGGAGGCCCGGCTGCGGGATGCCGATCGAGATCAGATGCCGCCAACGCGTCGTCTCCGCCAAGCGGCGCTCGAGAACCTGATCCGCCGCGAGCTCCAACTGCAAGCGGCGGAACGGCTGGGGATCGAGGTGGATGACCTGACCGTCAGTCGCGAGATCGAATCCGCCGCGCGCCAACAGGACATGAGCACCGACGCCTTTCTGCAGGCCCTGCAGCAGGATGGGTTGGGCCACAGGGAGGTCAAGGAACAGCTCATCATCCAGAAGCTGCGCCAACAACGCATCGAGGAGCGGGTCAACGTCTCGGAGCCGGAGATCCAGTCCCTGCTCGATCAATGGCGTCGCGAACAGGCAGGCTCGCGGGAATACCGGTGCGGGCACGTCCTGGTCGAGCTGCCGATGCGCGCCTCGCCCGATACGATCGCAGCGGGGCGCGAACAGGCGCGGCAGATTCGGGCGGCTCTGCAGGCGCGCGATGCCTTCGACGCGCTCCTCATTGAGAGCGGCGGGCTGGGAACCGACGGGCGCTTCCCAGTGCGGGCGGACACCCTGGATTGGCGGACGGATGAGGAGTTGCCGACGGCCTTTACCGAAGTGGTGCCGACCCTGGAGCCGGGTAAGGTCAGCGAGCCGTTGCGGACCCCGAGCGGTTTCCATGTGGTGCGCCTGTTAGAGGTGCGCACGCCTGAGACCACGGACCATCAAGTCGAGCAGGCGCGGGTGCGGCACATCCTCGTGCAAGGCCAGCCGGGTGGGGGCGGTCGTTCGGCCCGCCGGCGGCTCGAGACCCTGCGCAATCGCATCCAGGGGGGGAGCGATTTCGCGGCCCTGGCCCGGGCCCACTCGGAGGACCCGAGTTCGGCGAGCGCTGGCGGGGCGCTCGGCTGGGTCAGCGGGGAGCGCCTGCCGGCACGTTTCCAGGAGGCGGTGGCCCGACTCGAACCGGGGGAGTTGAGCCAGCCCGTTCAGACCCAAGCCGGTTGGCACCTTATCCAGGTCGTGGATCGTCGGGTCGAAGTGGACACGGAGGCCTATCAGCGCCGGCGGGCGGAGCGCATCCTCCGACAGCGGCGCGCCGATGAGGAATGGGAGCTGTGGTTGCGCCAGCTCCGGGATGAGTCCTACGTCGATATTCGCGTGGAGGGGCTGGATGAGCGGAGCAGTTGAATCCGTGCGGCTTGCCGTAACGCCGGGTGAGCCCGCCGGTATCGGGCCGGATCTGATCCTGCAGCTCGCGGCGAACGGCGAGACCGCGGGCTGGCAGGTGTTCGCGGACCCCGAGCTGCTAGCGGAGCGCGCCCGCGAGCTCGGGGTGGCCATCCGTTTGCGGGTGGCGTCGACGGCTGCTGACGCGGGTGTCCCGGGCGATGATGTCCGCGCCAACGCCTTGGTGGTGCGGCCGGTGTCCTGCCCGGTTCGAGTGCGCGCGGGTCGACTCGATCCGGCCGCCGCGGGCTACGTGATCGCCAGCCTGGAGCAGGCGGTGGCTGCCTGTGGCGCGGCGGAGGCGGAGGCCTTGGTCACCGGTCCGGTGCATAAGGCGACCCTCAACCAGGCGGGAGTGGCCTTTTCCGGCCACACCGAATGGTTGGCGGAGCAACTCGGGGGCCATCCGGTGATGCTCTTGGTCGCCGAGGATGCCCTGCGGGTCGCCCTGGTGACCACGCACCTACCCCTTCGCGCGGTTCCGGAGGCGATTACCAGGGAGCGGATTCAGTCCGTCATTCGGACGCTGGATGCCGCCTTGCGGTCTCAGTTCGGGGTGAAGCGACCGCATCTCTTGGTCTGCGGCCTGAATCCGCACAGCGGCGAGGGCGGTCATCTCGGCAGCGAAGAGCAGACCCTCATCGAGCCGGCCCTGGCGGAGCTGAGTGCCGAGGGGCTGTCCATCGAGGGACCGTTGCCCGCGGATACGGTCTTCACCCCCCAGCACCTCCGTCGGGCCGACGCCGTGGTGGCGATGTACCACGATCAGGGGTTGCCGGTGCTCAAGCACGTCGGCTTCCATCGGGCGGTAAACATCACCCTCGGTCTGCCGGTGATCCGCACCTCGGTGGACCACGGGACGGCCGTGGATCTGGCGGGCACGGGGCAGGCGGATCCGGGGAGTCTGCGGGCGGCGGCGAGGCTCGCCTGCGCGATGGCCGGCCGGCATCCCGCGTGAGTTGCCGGACCGTGTCCGCACCCCCCCGCCGCAAGTCCCTCGGACAGCATTTCCTCCACGACGCCCAGGTCATCGATCGGATCGTGGCGGCGGTAGCCCCGTCCCCCGGCGAGTCGATCCTGGAGATCGGGCCGGGGGACGGGGCGATTACCTTGCCCGTGTTGGCCGCGGTCGGTCGGTTGACCGCCGTGGAGCAAGACCCGGATCGCCTGCCCGGATTGCGTGATCGGGCGGCCGGTCTGGGGACGCTTCGCTTGATCCACGGGGACGCCCTGAAATTCGAGCTCCCGGCCGAGGAGGCGCCTTGGCGTATCGTCGGCAACCTCCCGTACAACTGCTCCACCCCCCTGTTGTTTCATTTTCTGGATCAGTTGGATCAGGTGCGGGACCTCACCGTGATGCTCCAAAAAGAGGTCGTCGATCGGATGGGAGCCGCGCCGGGCAGCAAGGCCTACGGCCGACTGTCCGTCGCCATCCAGCAGCGCTGCGCCGTGGAACCCCTGTTCCGGGTCCGGCCTGGGGCCTTCACGCCCCCGCCCGAGGTCCTATCAACGGTCGTTCGATTGATTCCCCGCCCGGAGCCGGAGGCGGTGGGCGATCCCGGGTGCTACCATGAGCTCCTGAGGCGGGCCTTCGGGCAGCGTCGCAAGACCTTGCGCAACGCCTTAAAGGGTTTTGCGGGGCCCGAAGGGCTGGCGCGTGCGGGCATCGAGCCCGCTCAGCGGGCGGAAGAGCTGTCGGTCAGCGATTTCGCTCGATTGTCACGCCAGCTCAGCGATCCATCCCTTGCCCTGAACCGAACACCGGAGCCGGAGAAGCGATGACGCCCTTTCACGTCCATCTCCTCCCCGATCCCGAGGCGGTCGTCGAGGTCCTCGCCGAACGCTACGGGCATATTGCCCATGAGGCGGTGACCTCAGGCGGTGAGTTTCGGGTCGCCCTCGCCGGCGGCGGAACCCCGGCGGCGTTGTACCGCCGGCTGGCTCGCCCGGAGTGGCAGCAACGCCTGCCGTGGACGGCGACCCGGGTCTTCTTCGGCGACGAGCGTTGGGTGCCGCTGGATCATCCCGACCGTAACGCACGTATGGCGCATGAGGCCCTGTTGGATCATGTGCCCATCCCCACCGATCACATCCATCCGATCCCGACCACAGGGTATACGGATCCGGAGGCCTCGGCGGCCGGCTATACCGAGACGTTGAAGGCGCTGGCATGCCCGGCGGGCGAGGCCTGGCCCCGGTTCGATCTGGTCCTCCTGGGGCTCGGCACGGACGGGCATATCGCCTCGCTCTTTCCCGGTCACCCCGCCCTTGAGGAGACCGATCGATGGGTCGTCGGGGTGAGCGGTGGGGCGGAACGGCAGACGCCCCGGGTCAGTCTGACGCGTCCTGTCCTCGCTGCGGCGCGGTATTGTATCGTATTGGTCACCGGGGCCGCCAAGGCCACCGTGGTGCGCGAGGCCTTGACGATGGGCGCGTCGGGCGACCGCCCGATCCATCGGCTGATGCGCGAGGCCGACACCGAGTGGTTCATCGATGCCGCCGCCGGAGGATTCGGCGACCCGGTCGATTATCCCGCCGGATCCTAGCCCACCGAAATCCCTGAAGGGTCATTTACTTACCCGTGTGCCTCCCCCGAAGAGCCACGACTGGAGCCCGTATTTATGAGTCGTCCGGATCATCACGTCACCGTTCAGGTCGAGAGCGAATACATCGAAGGTCAATCCCAACCTGACCAGGAGCGCTACGTCTTCGCCTACCACGTCCGTATCCGCAACGACGGGGCCAAGCCGGCCCAGCTGCTGTCTCGTCATTGGATCATTACCGATGCCAATGGCCAGGTCCAGGAGGTGCGGGGCGAGGGTGTCGTCGGTAAGCAGCCGCGTCTGGAGCCGGACGAGGAATTCAGTTACAGCAGCGGCACCGTCCTGGCCACCTCCGTTGGCACCATGCGCGGCAGCTACCACATGGTGGATGGGGCGGGGACGCCGTTCGAGGCGGAGATCCCGACCTTCACGTTGTCGGTGCCGCGCACCCTCCATTAGTCCGTGGCGGTTTACGCGATCGGGGATGTCCAGGGCTGCTACACGGCTTTGCAGCGGCTTCTGGCGCACATCGCATTCGATCCGACCCAGGATCGGCTCTGGTTGGTCGGCGACCTGGTGAATCGCGGCCCCGAGTCCGCGGCGTGTCTGCGCTTTCTCCGCGGTTTGGGTAGTGGCGCCGTCACATCGGTCCTCGGCAACCACGATCTGTACCTCCTCGCGGTGGTCGCCGGGCTGCGGCGCAAGCGGCGGGATACCTTGGATGATGTGTTGAACGCACCGGATCGCTCGGCGTTGATCGACTGGTTGCGTCACCGGCCCCTGATCTGGGCCGAGGCCGAGCTCGGCTGGGCGATGGTCCACGCCGGATTGCCACCCGAGTGGTCGTTCGCCCAGGCGCAGGCGGCGGCCGGGGCCGTGGAGGCCCGGTTGCGGGCGTCGGATTGGCAGGCATGGTTACCGGGGCTGTTCGGAAACGAGCCGCGCACCTGGCATCAGGCCGGCGGCCCCGTCGCTGGCCAACGTTTCACCGTCAATGCCCTGACCCGCATGCGCTACTGCGATGCCGAGTCCGGTGCCCTCGATTTCGATCACACGGGACCGCCCGGGACCCAACCGGTGCCCCTGCAGCCCTGGTATCGCGGGCGGTCCCCGGCCGATGGCATGCGCCTGGTCTTCGGGCATTGGTCCGCCCTCGGCGGGTTGTCGGCAGCGCCGATCTATGGTGTCGACACCGGTTGTGTCTGGGGCGGACGGCTCACGGCGTTGCGCCTCGATACCCTCATGCCCGCCTGGTACTCCGTCGCTTGTCCGAGGTCCACCGACTCGGGCTAGTCGGCATCCGAGGCCCTGGGGGGCGTCTTCGAGGCCGTTGGCTGCTCCCGTTTGGCCTCGCCCCCTGCCGCTGGTTGCCGTTCCTGGAGGGCGCGCAGCATCTTCTCCTGCTCGGCGAACGAGGGGGCCCCCCGACCGGAACCGACGTTGGCGTCGCGTCCACCGACACCGGCGCGTTCCGACTCCTTGCCGCGCACGTAGGCCGAGAGCAGGGCCTCGTGGTCGGCGGATCCGGGGTAACGCCCCTGATAGCCGGCCGGGGGTTTGGCTCCGTGGCCGAGGTAGGCCGCCATCCGCAGCGACTTGTTCAGCTCTGGGATGCGGTCGCGCATCCAGAACAGATCGTAGAGGGCCAGGCCGGCCGGGATAATGGGGGTGAGCCAAACGGTCCAAATCGGCACGAGCCAGCCGAGGATCAGGATGATCCCGCTGAGGATCGGGTAGAGTAGCCCGATGGCTGGCGAATGCAGATAGAAGCGATGCAGTCCTAGGGGGAAGAACAGCCACAGACCGTACGCGACGCGCGGGCGTCGAAGGTGTTGGGTTAGCTTCTGGTTAACGGCTTGGAGACCGGCTCCTTGGAGATCCAGATGACGCCATGCCTGACTCATGATGAGGCCCCCTGCTTTGCGGTCGGTGGATCAAAGGCCGACGGGGTGTGAAGCGCTGAACGTCGGCCGGTTGTTGGTGTGGTATCCTCATCGCTGATGGATTCGCCGCTTCCGGGCGGGTCCCAGCGCCTTCTCCGGGTGGGGTTTCGGTTATCCCGCCCCTAGTCCGAGTGCAAGACTCATGAGCGATCGTCGACTCAAGGTATTTCACACGGTAGCTCGTCTACTGAGCTTCACCAAAGCCGCCGAAACCCTCCACATGACCCAACCCGCCGTGACCTTCCAGGTTCGGCAGCTCGAAGAACACTTTGATACCCGCCTGTTCGATCGAACGCATAATCGTGTGACCCTCACCGAGGTCGGGAAACGGGTCTACGATTATGCCGATCGGATCTTCGAGCTCTACACGGAGATGGAGAACGTCGTTCGGGAGATGACCGGCGAGATCAGCGGGATCCTGACGCTCGGTGCGAGCACGACCATTGCGGAGTATATGCTTCCCTCACTCCTGGGGGACTTCAAGATGCAGTACCCCGAGGTCAACATCCGCCTCAAGGTCTCCAATACCGAGGGGATCGTCTCCATGGTCGAGCACAATGTCATCGATCTCGGAGTGGTGGAGGCCATGGTCACCAACAAGAATCTCCTCGTCGAGGAGTGTCGGCAGGACGAGCTGGTGGTAATCGTGCCCCCGAATCACGCCCTCGCCGAGGAGACCACGATTATGCCCGACCGTTTCCTCCATTACCCGTTTATCTGTCGTGAAGAGGGCTCGGGGACCCGCGAGGTGGTGCGAAACTACTTCTCGGAACAGGGTTTCGACATGAATACGATGAATGTCTGCTTGGAGCTCGGTAGCCCGGAGGCGGTGAAAGGCGCCGTCGAGGCGGGGATGGGCATCTCCATCACCTCCATGGCGACGATTCACAAGGAGTTGCAGCTTGGGACCCTGGTTGCGGTTCGTCTGTCACCGACTCTGACCCGTACCTTCGCCTTCGTGCGCCAGCGCCACAAGTTTCGCATGCGGGCGATGGATGAACTGCTGACCTTCGCCCAGAGCTATTGCCGAAACCTCCGGGAGCAGGAGGTGCCTCTCGTTGAGCCGGCATGACCGCGGAGGCCCGCGTCTGATATGATCCTGACCAAATCGCTCAGGTATCGGCGGGCACGTCCTTCGGATCGCCTTCACTCAGCGGGCGACGATCCCGGGGCGTGGTTCGCCGAGAGGCCTCCACTCGTCATTCCAACGCGGTGCTTGTATGAAAACCTACGCTGTTGTGCAGCACACCTACGCCGAGTTCCTCGGGACCATCGAAAAGCATTTAGAAAAGCGCGACATCGGATTCAGCTATTTTCGCCCCTTCGTGGGCCAGGACCTACCGGGCAATGCGGCGCTGTTCGATGCCCTGTTTCTACTCGGGGGCGGTCGGCCCCCGGTCGGCGAGGAGGCCTATGACTGGCTCGATGACGAACAGCGGTTGATCGCGGCCTTCGAAAAGGCGGATCGGCCGGTGGTCGGTTTCGGGTTGGGGGCGCAGTTGATCGCCGCCGTCCACGGGGCTGAGCTGGCCGAGGAGCCGATCCACACGGGCTATTGGACGACGGCCCATAAGACCGACGTCGGGGCCGGGGATGAGCTCGCGGAGCGCGTCGATGGGCGCCGAGTCCTGGTCATGTGCAACGGTCGGGCGGATCTGCCCGCCAGCTTGCAACCGACGCTGGTCGATGACGCGGGTCATTGGCTGGCGGTCCGACCGCGCCCGACCACCTATGCCCTGCTCTTTCGACCGGAGGTCAAACCGGGGATGATCGAGGACATGATCATGGAAGCGGACCGAGATCTGCCGGATAACATCGACCAATTATTGGGTGAGACCCGACAGGAATGGCAGGCGATGCAGGAGACCACCGATCAGGTCCTCGTTGCCTTGGTCAAGGAGTTGAATCTGATGCAAGAGCGGCGCAAGCCGCCGGTGTTCAACCTCAAGGTCGCCGAGTAACCGGCCGCTGTGTGCGGCTCGCCGGCGACCCGCACGCAGCCCAACGAGCCGCCATGTCTGAATCGCAGTCCGATCGATTGAACGCCCTTTTCGAGACCTTGGACGCCGGTGATCGGGCGACGCTAATCGCCTTCGCCGAATTCCTCAGTCAGCGCGCCGGTGCAACCCCCGGCGGGCCTTCGGGTTCCGAGGCGTCGCTCGATACCGTGGCGGAGGCCGAGCCCGCCGAGGCCCTTCCGGAGCCGGCCCCGCGGCCGGCCAAGGAGAGTGTGGTTGCCGCGATCCGGCGCCTGACCCGCTGTTATCCCATGCTCAAGCGATCCAAGGTCTTCAACGAGACCTCCCAGCTCATGAGCCAACACGTGATGGAGGGCCGGCCGGCCGCCGAGGTCATCGACGATCTCGAGGCCTTGTTTGCTGAACATTATCGTCGCTATCGGGAGGATAACGGGTGATACCCATCATCCGCGATTGGTACCGTCGGCATTTCCAGAACCCGGAAGTCGGTATCTTGGCGATCCTGATCCTGTTCGGGGTCGCCATTATCCTTCTGCTCGGCGATTTCCTCGCCCCCTTCATCGCGGCGGTGGTCATTGCCTACCTGTTGGACGGATTTGTCGAGCAGTTGAACCAATGGGGGGTTGTGCGCGGGGTTGCGGTCATCGTGGTATTCGTTGGTTTCCTCGCCTTATTCTTATTCGCCTTCTTCGCGGTTCTGCCCCTGCTGATTCAGCAATCGACCCAGTTTGTCCGCGAGATCCCGAATCTGATCTCCCGGGGCCAAGAGGCCTTGATGACCCTGCCGGAGCGTTATCCGAATTTCGTGTCCGAGGATATGGTCGTCGAGCTCTTGGCCTCGATCCGCCGCGAGGCGGCCGGCCTGGGGCAGCATGTGCTCTCGGTCTCCCTGGGATCGGCGGTCAATCTGTTGACCTTCGTGGTCTACGTCATCCTCGTGCCCATCATGGTCTTCTTCTTCTTGAAGGATCGGGATGTCATCCTCCAGTGGATCGGCGGGTTCATTCCGCGGGAACGGGCGTTGTCCGAACGGGTGTGGGAGGAGGTCAACGCCAAGAGCGCGAGCTACGTGCGGGGTAAGGTCATTGAGATTCTGATCGTTTGGTCGGCAAGCTATATCACCTTCACCCTGATGGGCTTGCCTTATGCCATGCTGCTCGGCCTATTCGTCGGGCTCTCCGTGATCATCCCCTATGTGGGGGCGATCGTAGTCACCCTCCCGGTGGTCCTCGTGGGTTATCTCGAGTGGGGGCCGAGCTACCAGCTGCTGTATCTGCTGATCGCCTACGCCATCATCCAGTTCATCGACGGCAATCTGCTTGTTCCGCTGCTCTTCTCGGAGATCGTCAATCTCCACCCGGTCGCCATCATCGTCGCCGTTCTGTTCTTCGGGGAGATCTGGGGTATCTGGGGGGTCTTTTTCGCGATCCCCCTCGCGACCCTTGTCCATGCGGTGATTCGGGCCTGGCCCCAAGCGGCGAATGGCGAAGCGGCTGCGACCGAGCCTGCCGAGGTCACGGGCCCGGTCGATGGCGATCAGCGCTCCGAATAGATCCCTCGATGCCTGGCCCCGCCCCCGGGGTCTTGGGGGATTCCACCCAACGCCTGTAGTTCCCTCAAGCCGCTGCTAGAATGGCCGACCCATCAACGGGACCGAGTCCCCGAGGTGTGAGCTCCGTACGCCCTCTGCCACGATCCCAACGCGAGGAAATCTTCCTATGCCGCACCCACGCATCGGCCAGGCCTTGATCAGCGTCTATGACAAGACCGGTTTACTGGACTTTGCCCGAGGGCTTCATGAGCTCGGCATCGGTCTGCTGTCGACGGGTGGGACGGCCCGGCAATTGGGTGAGTCGGGGCTGCCGGTGACGGAGGTCGGGGACTACACGGGGTTTCCCGAGATGATGGCGGGGCGCTTGAAGACGCTTCATCCGCGGGTCCATGGCGGCATCCTAGGGCGCCGTGGGACGGATGATGAGGCCATGGCTGTCCAGGATATCCCGCGAATCGACCTGGTGGTGGTCAACCTCTATCCCTTTCAAGCGACCATCGCCCGGCCCGAGTGCACCCGCGAAGAGGCGATCGAGAACATTGATATCGGTGGGCCGACCCTGCTTCGGGCAGCGGCCAAGAATCACCGGGACGTGGTGGTTGTGGTCTCACCCGCGGATTACGGCGAGATCCTGGATCGATTGCAGCGAGGGGCGGCCTTTTCCGAGGCGGATCGCCTGGCCTTGGCGTTCAAGGCCTTTGCCCATACTGCCGATTATGACGTGGCGGTTGCCAACTATTTGGAGGGACGGGGCAGCGGTTCCGAGGGTTTTCCGGCGCGTTATACGATTCAAGCGGGACGGCGTTCGGAGCTACGTTATGGGGAGAATCCCCATCAGGCGGCCGCCTTGTATGCCGTCGACGGGGACCCTGGCCCTTGCTTGGCGGACGCCGAGGTGATCCAGGGGAAGGCCCTGTCGTACAACAATCTGGCGGATGCGGCCAGTGCCCTGGAGTGCGTGGCCGAGTGGACCGAGCCGGCTTGCGTCATCGTCAAGCATGGGAATCCCTGCGGTGTCGCCCTGGGCCAGTCCCTGCTCGCGGCCTACGAGCGCGCGTACGCAACCGATCCGACCTCCGCCTTCGGGGGCATCCTGGCCTTCAATCAGGCCTTGGATCGGGAGACGGCGGCGGCGATTGCGGGGGGGCCCTTTGCGGAGGTCGTCTTGGCCCCGGCCGTCGATGCGGGCGCACGGGCGGAGCTCGTGGCTAAGCCGAATCTGCGGCTGCTCGCCTTCGGTCCTCTGGAGATGCATGGGGACGGCGGCTACGATCAATGGCTCCGGATCCGGGGCGGATTGTTGGTGCAGGATGCCGATGTCGCGGTCGACGATCCGGCGTCGTTCCGGGTCGTGACGCAGCGTGCCCCCACACCCGAAGAATGGCAGGATCTCGGCTTCGCTTGGGCGGTGGTGAAGCATGTGCGGTCGAACGCAATTGTCTACGCCCGCGGTGGACAGACCCTTGGCGTTGGGGCCGGGCAGATGAGTCGTGTCGATAGTGCTCGGATCGCCCATCTCAAGGCGGCGGATCAGGGGCACGCCCTGGCAGGGGCGGTGGTGGCTTCCGATGCCTTCTTCCCGTTCCGGGATGGGGTGGATACTGCCGCCGCGGCGGGGGCGCGGGCCGTGATTCAGCCGGGGGGGGCTCGCCGTGATGCCGAGGTGATCGCCGCGGCGGATGCCCAGGGCCTGGCGATGGTCTTGACGGGGCGCCGCCATTTCCGTCATTGAGGACGTTTGCCGCATCACCCGGACTGGGCTCTCCCGTACTGAAACGTCGGGGTCAGGTCCAATGATGTTGCGCCGGGTCGGCGCTCCGG
>CAYFWJ010000036.1:18918-23783 GCA_964346755.1 uncultured Ectothiorhodospiraceae bacterium | reverse complement strand
AGGGCGTCGTCTGGCACCTCGACGGGCCCCAGGCTGTCATGTTCGATGCGCATCGGCTCATTCCCGCAGGGATTGCGAAGGCGAAACCGCGGCGAGCCATGGTTCGATCGGATGGGATCTCAAACGGCGGCGCGCGGGATGGGCCCAGTGTAACCCGAGGATGCGACCAAACCCAGATGGGGCCCGAGCGTGAGCCGGGCGGCCCCGATTGGGGCGCCGCGCGGGGGCACAGCCCCGATGCACGGGGCCGATCGGGACGAGCGCCTGGGGCGACGGGTAGCCGCCCAGCTGGACGCCGAACCGTGACCCCGTCGACCGGAACAGCGGTGAGTTGGGGGCGGGGATCAGCCGAAGCGGCCGCTGATGTAATCTTCGGTCTTTTGGACCTTCGGGTTCTCGAAGATCTGCGTCGTTTCGCCGTATTCCAGGAGCTGCCCGAGATGGAAGAAGGCCGTGTATCGAGCGACCCGTGCCGCTTGCTGCAGATTATGGGTGACGATGACGATGGTGTAGTTCCGGCGGAGATCCGCGATCAACTCCTCGACCGTGGCCGTGGCTACGGGGTCGAGCGCCGAGGCGGGCTCATCCATGAGGATCATCTCCGGGTTGACCGCAATCGCGCGGGCGATGCAAAGCCGTTGCTGCTGGCCCCCCGACAAGGCCGTGCCAGGTGTATCGAGGCGATCGGCCACCTCGTCCCACAGACCGGCCCGCCTCAGCGAGCCCTCGACCCGGTCATCGATCTCCGAGCGGGAACCGGCCATCCCATGGATCCGCGGCGCGTAGGCGATGTTCTCGTAGATCGACTTGGGAAAGGGATTGGGCTTTTGAAAGACCATCCCGATCCGAGCGCGTAGCTGAACCACATCCACGTCACGGTCGTAGATATTCTGCCCGTCGATGACCACCTGACCGCGAACCCGCACCGAACTGATGAGGTCGTTCATGCGATTCAGGCAACGCAGGAAGCTGGATTTCCCGCAACCGGAGGGACCGATCAAGGCCGTTACCTCCCGCGCCACGAGATCCAAGTTCACATCGAACAGGGCCTGGGTGTGTCCGTAGAAGAGATCAAGATTGCGGACATAACCCTTCAAGCGGGGGTCGGCGGCGCCATCAACCGGCGTCGCTTCGGCCTCTTGCACTGCCATTATCTGCACCCTCGGGATTCACGATCGTTTATAAGGAGAGACGGATTCAAGCCCTCACCAGCGTCGCTCGAATCGACGCCGCAGATACACGGCCGTGGCGTTCAACACGATCAGCACGGTCAGCAGGATGAGAATCGCCGCCGCGGTACGCTCCACGTAGGCGGTCTCCGGCATCCCAGCCCACGTGTAGATCTGCGCAGGCATGACGGTGGCAGCCTCCGTAAAACTCCCGGGCGCGTCCGGGATGAAGGCGATCATACCGACCAACAATAGCGGAGCAGTCTCACCCATCGCCTGGGCTAACCCGATGATCGTCCCGGTCAGGATCCCCGGTAGGGACTCCGGGAGCACATGATCCCGCACCATCTGCCAGCGGGTCGCCCCCATGGCCAAGGCGCCTTCGCGAATGGCGTAAGGCACCGCACGCAAGGCCGCGCGGGCACTGATGATGACGATTGGCAGGGTTATGAGTCCCATAGTCAGTCCCCCGGCGAGGGCCGACGAGCGGGGGATGCCGAAGAAGTTGATGAAGATCGCCAGTCCCAAGAGGCCGAAGAGGATGGACGGGACCGCCGCCAGGTTATTGATGTTGATCTCAATGGCCCGGGTCAGCCAATTATCCGGCGCGAACTCCTCGAGGTAGATGGCGGACATGACACCGACCGGGAAGGCGAAGACCATGGTGATCGTGAGCACGTACAGCGAGCCGATGATGGCCGCCTTCATGCCAGCAAGCTCCGGGATCTTAGAGTCCCCGTTCAAGAACAGCCACCGATTGAAGGCGAAACGCAGATCGCCTTGCGCCTCGAGGGGCTGCAGATCCGCGGCCACGGCCTCGCTCAGGGCGTTCTCATCACCCTTGCGGTACTGATCCACGTCCGCCTTGGCCAAGACCCATCGCGTCTGCGTGGTCCCCATGAGTCCCGGATCGGCCGCGACCTCCCTCGGGATCTGCCGCAAGAAGCCTCGACTGACAAACGGCCGGACCGTTTCGTCGACGGCCAGGGGTGGGATCTCGACCGTCTCGTCGGTATAGGTGACGTCGACCCGGATCTGCGTTTGCGAGAACGCGCTCACGCCCGTGCTGATGATGTCGGCGAAGAATACGACCAGAAAGACCCCGGCCAACCCGAGCGAGCTGATACACGCATAGCGGAAACGGCGCTCGGCGCGGTAACGCCGTTTCAAGCGGGCGTCGGTCTGGTATTCAGGGGATTGGGATTCGGTGGTGGCCATGGGTGCTATTTATCCCGCGTACTTTTGCCGGAAGTGACGAACCAGGATCGTGGAGACGAGGTTCAGCGTCAGCGTGACGATGAAGAGCACCAAGCCGAGGGCGAAAGCGGATAGGGTCGCGGGGCTATCGAAGGCCTGGTCGCCCGTCAAGGCGTCGACGATGCGCACCGTCACCGTGGTCATTTCCTCGAGGGGATTCACGGTGAGGTTGGGGCGGAGCCCCGCAGCCATAACAACGATCATGGTCTCGCCCAGGGCCCGCGAGACCGCGAGCAGGCAGGCGGATACGATCCCCGGCAAGGCCGCTGGGAGCACCACTTGACGGATCGTCTCGGAGTGCGTCGTCCCGAGCGCATAGGAACCCTCGCGCAAGGCGTTGGGCACGGAGTTGATCACATCATCGGACAGCGAGGAGATGAACGGGATGATCATGATGCCCATCACCAGACCGGCCGCCAATGCGCTGTTGTACGAGGCGTCGAGACCGATACTGCCGGCGAGGTCAACCACCAACGGGGCGACCGTCAGGGCCGCAAAGAACCCATACACGACCGTTGGGATGCCGGCGAGGACCTCGAGCGTCGGTTTGGCCAGGCCGCGCACCTTGGGGCTGGCGTATTCGGCCATGTAGATCGCGGCGAGGAGCCCGACCGGCAGGGCAACCAACATGGCGATCACAGTGATCATGAAGGTTCCGGCGAACAGCGGAACCGAACCGAACTGATACTCGGCCGCCTGCTCTTCACCGCGCCCCGCCCCCTGAAGGAAGGCGGCATCCGGCGACCACTCCGTGCCAGTGACGAACTCGAGGAAGCTGACCAGCTGAAAGAATCGGATCGATTCGAACAGGATCGAGATCACGATCCCAACGGTGGTGAGGATGGAAATGAGGGCAGCGCTCAGCAGCAGCCGGCGGATGAGCAGGTCGTTGAGATTACGCGCGCGCAGCCCGGGGCGCAGCAGCCGGCGACCGACCCCAAGGCCGACCGCCGCCACCGCGAAGGCGGCGACGATGACCCCGGGCCCCGGCAGCTGGGCCAATTCGAAGAGCTGCACGAGGGCCGCGAGCAGGGCGATCCCGAGCCCGGGCAGGGCGGCCCAGGCGGCCATATAGGCCCCGTATTGGTTGGGCCGCGAATGGGGGACGACGCCGGCAGCGGCCGTGCTCTGAGCCCATCGATACCCGACGGCCCATGCGACCGCGGCGAAGCAAGCTGTGCCCAATAGGAGGACCGCGATGATCGAGCCAATATCCACGTCCGCAGGATCTCCCGTGCCAGGTGCTCAGTTAGCCTTCGAGATCGGTCCGCTCGAGCGGCTCCCGATTCATGACCTGCTGGCGGATTTGGCGACGCATCGCGTCATCCATCGCGATGAGGCCCAGATCCTTGAGGAAGCCTACCGGCCCGATCATCTTCTCGCTCATGAACAACTCAACGAACTCGGCCATCCCGTCGACCTGATCGAAGTGGCTGTTCTTGGTGTAGAAAAACATACTCCGCGAGATCGAATATTCGCCCGAGGAGATCCTGGCCGGCTCCGCTTCGACGCCACCGATGGTCGCCGTCTGGATGGAATCCCGGTTCTCCTCGAAGAAGCTGTAACCGAAGATGCCGAAGGCGTCCTGGTTCCGCCGGATCTTCTGCACGATCAGGTTGTCGTTCTCCCCGGAGGGGACATAGGCGCCATCCTGACGCACCTTGGTGTATTCCGCCGCGTAACCGGCCATCTCGGCGGTCGCCGCTTCCATGACGAGCTCCTCGAAGGCATCCCGCGTACCGGAGGTAGTCGGCGGTCCGTAAATCTCGATTTTGCGATCCGGTAGACTGGCATCGATCTCATTCCAGCGGCTGTACGGGTTGGCTACCAACTCACCGTCCTGGGGAACTTCCGCCGCGACCGCTAGGGTCACCTGTTCAAGGGTCAAATCGATGGGATCGTTGCTGATGGCCTGGGCGACGACAATCCCGTCATAACCGATCATTGCCTCGGTGATCGAGCGCACGCCATTTTCTTGGCAGGTCTCGAACTCACTGATCTTCATTGGGCGTGAGGAGTTGGTGATGTCCGGGGTACCTGGACCGTCCCCGCCACAGAACAGCTTCATGCCACCGCCAGAACCAGTCGACTCGACAACGGGTGTTGGATACTCCGTTGTGGCCCCGAACTCCTCGGCAACATAGCTCGAGAAGGGATAGACGGTGCTCGACCCCACGATGCGGATCTGGCGCTCGGAGCCTGCGCTGGCCTCGGCGTCGTCCATCTCCATCCCAGAGGCCCCATCTTCTGGCTCAGAGGTCGCTTCGGTGTCGTCCTGCCGACTGCAGCCTGCGGCCAGGCCCCCCAGGGCGATCGCAATGATGATCCAGCGATACGATGTTTTCATTTCGGAGTCCCAAAGGTTGGGTTGGTGAGTGAAGCGAAGAAGTCCAGCGCCGGCGCGCGATCGGCCAACGGAACGAGCGCACGAACGGCTAA
>CAYFWJ010000036.1:0-18818 GCA_964346755.1 uncultured Ectothiorhodospiraceae bacterium | reverse complement strand
AGAAGTCCAGCGCCGGCGCGCGATCGGCCAACGGAACGAGCGCACGAACGGCTAAAGCGTGTCATGCTCGCCACCCGATGGTCGGTTAACTCGCGCGATCGGCTGTGATCAATGCCTGCATGGCGGGCCGTGTCTCGCCCAGATCGCCCGAGCGCACCCGCGCCGTATCAAAGCACCCGGATGGTAGACGGGGTAGATGACCTGTTTATGACAAAACCAACCGCCGTCCTGGAACCGTCGCGCTTTGGTCCGCGGGCTACCCTCAGGGCTTACATCGAACGAGTCGGGTGCTCGAGACGATCGAGCGGCGCGGGTGAACCCGGGTCGGACGGGGAGGCGGGTGGCGAGGATGCGCCTCGATCGATCCCGAGGGCAGACCCCACTAGATCACAAGCCCCCGCCCCTGGAGCGCGGCGAGTCCCTGCAGGATCAGGCCCGCGTAGAGAGCGGCGGCCAGGTCGTCTGCCATGATGCCGATCCCGCCTGGCCAGGTGCGATCAAGCCAATTGCAAGGCCAGGGCTTGACGATGTCGAACAACCGAAACAAGAGAAATCCCACGCCCCACCAGATCGCCCCACTAGGCGCAGCGAGCATGGTTGCCCAATAGCCGACGATCTCATCCCAGACGACGCTCGGCGGATCATCGGTGCCGAGGGCCCGGCTGGCGGCCCCACATACGTAGACCCCGACGGCGATGGCGAGGGCCAACACCAGGCCGTAGAGGGCCGTCGGCAGGGCGGCCAGCGGCAGGTATAGGAGAACACCGACGACGGTGCCCGCGGTGCCCGGTGCCCGGGGGCTTAAGCCCGCGCCGAATCCGAGGGCCAGGGCGTGCTGGGGATGGCGACGGAACCAGGCGAGCGTCGGCGCGTGCGGGTTCATGGGTCCCCTTCGAAGTGACTGTAACCCGCCCGCGGCGGGGGCTCGACCCCGTTAGCGCCGATCCACCGGAGGCCGGGGGCTGCTTCGATCGTACCGACCCATGTGACCGGCACGTCCAGACCAGCCGTCACCGCTTGGAGCTCAGCGCCTCGTTCGGTGGGGACGGTGAAGCACAACTCGTAGTCGTCCCCACCGCTCACGGCGAGTCGCCAGTTCGCGGGGTCCAGGGTCCGAAACGCCGTCGATAGCGGCAGTCGATCGACGGCGACGCTCGCGCCCACGCCGCTCGCTTCGAGGATATGACCGAGATCGGCGGCCAACCCGTCGGAGACGTCAATCGCCGCGCTGGCCAGCCCGCGCAAGCCCCGCCCCAGACCAACACGCGGGGTCGGGCGGTCGAGGCGTTCCTGCACGGAAGCGGCCGCGGGCTCCCGGGGGGCAGGCTCACTGCGCTGTTGGCAGACCAAGGCGAGCGCGGCATCCCCGAGGGTACCACTCACGTAGATCCGATCACCGACCCGAGCCCCATCACGCCTCAAGGGGCTAACCCCCGCGGGCAGGAGGCCGAGGGCGGTGATCGTCAGGCTGAGCGCGCCCCGGGTCGTGTCACCACCGATCAGGGCAACCTCGTGTTGCCCCGCCAGGGCGGCCAGGCCCCGCGCCAATTCCGCGAGCCACGGCTCGTCCGGGCTCGGTAGCGTTAAGGCGAGCAGGAACCATCGCGGATCCGCGCCCATGGCGGCGAGATCGCTGAGGTTGACGGCCAAGGCCTTGTGGCCGACATCGACGGCAGCGGCCGTTGGCAGGAAATGGGTGCCCGAGACGAGCGTATCGGTGGTGACCACCATGCGTTGGCCGGCCGGCGGTTCGACAACGGCGGCATCATCACCGATGCCCAGCGATACGTCCGCGACGGCTGGCGTCAGGCCGCCAAAATACCGGGCGATGAGCTCGAATTCCCGCGCGGCCACGACGCCAGCCCTTGCCTAGCGAAAGGAAAGACTCAGGCCCTTGGCGGCCAAAGCCTCGAGCGTTGGTCGGATGTGCGCCTGGATGAACGCCCGACGATTCGGGTTCTGCCGAGCCAGGGTCACCCACGCAACGTTCGGATCCAGACCCGCGTAGGTGTAGGTCGTCGGCGGCGGGTAGTACAACAGGGTCACGAACCGTTGCAGGGCCGCCGACAGGAGTTGCGCGTAGACCGGACGCAGCGGCGCCGGGATCCGGGCCATGCCCGTCTCGATCGTATCCTGCGCGGCGGCGATGTGGCGGGCTTCATCCACCATGTGGACCGAGACGATGTCATATACCGCCCGGCTGATCGACTCCCGATGATGGCGCACCGTGCGATTGACGCGATCGGTGATCTCCTCACCCATCCAGACGGCGGCCCAGAACATCACCGACCGAAACGGTGCGAAGCGACCCAATAGGTTGGGCAAGCTGAGGCGTTGGAACGCGGACGGCGGCACGGGGCGATCGTAGCGACGGATCAGTTCGAGGAACATCAGGCTATGGCCGGCCTCTTCGCGGAGCTCATGGAGCCGAAAGACCACCCGCTCGATCGCATCCGGGTAGCGCCCGAGGTCCCGGCTGATCCGCTCCATCAGCAAGCCCTCGACCCACACCCCGGCTTGCATGATGTGCAGGAACTCGTAATGGGACAAACGGCGCCGCTGCTCCAGCGCCAGGGTTTCATAGGCCTCGGTGCCGTACAAGCTCAGAGCCGACTCGGGCAACCAGAAGCGATCCCGATCCAGATGCTCCCAGTCGACCCGCGCTAACGGATCCCGGTAAGGTAAGCTCGCAAGGTTGAGGCGATTCAGAAGCTTGGTGGATTGAGCCGTACCCATGGTCAGATTCGGATGCGGGCGGATGGGGTCGATGGAGAACCACGCGAACGTGTTAGGTTACCGCATCCCGCAAGGGTGTGCATCTCCCGGGCCAGGCGATTGAAGTCCGAGACATGGACTCAGGGATGGACCCCGAGCTGCACGAGCAAGGGTGGCCCGAGCACCAGCAAACCGATCAGCGCGGCTGCGATCGCCGCCAAGAGAACGGCACCCGCGGCGACGTCCTTGGCCCGACCGACGAGGGGATGCGGCTGCGGATGCAGGGCGTCCGCCAAGGTTTCGAGGGCCGTGTTCATGGCCTCGGTGACGGTCACCAGCGCCACCGCCACGAGAAGCCACAGCCAGTCCTCGCGCGGGAGCCCCAGCCATAGCCCAAGGCCCACCACCGCCACCGAGGCGACGCTGTGGAATTGGGCATTCGGCTGGGTGCGGATCAAGTAAAGCAGGCCGGCGAAGGCGTAGCGAAAACTGGCCTGCAATCGAGCCAGTCGGTGGAGCCGACCGGACCGACCGGCCGTGTGCGCGGCGCCGTTAACCTGCTGGGGGCGCTCAACCGGCGAGCGCTCGGAGTGGACTTGGTATTTCAATCAAAAAAGGGATCGTCGAAAGGATCCGCGGATTCGCCGGGGGCCGGTGATGACCCCGACGAGGGGTTGCCGAAGCTGTCGTCCAACTCCTCGAAGGCCGCCCCCTTATGAGCCTTGAGAACGCCGATGCGAATGGCTTCGATCCGTTCTTCCTGGTAGGCGATCAGCGGCTCCCGAGGAACACAGGCACGGGCGAAGGCGAGTCGCCGATCCTCCGCATACTTGACGTTCAACAGACGGGCCTCGCCGCGGATGAAGACGGGCAGATCCTCGTCGGTCTTCATCCGCTCAAGTACCCTTTGCTCCAGCGGATCCGAGACGTCCCCGAACTCCTCGTGGATCATGACCTCGATCGCCCCGTCGATCCGCTCGACCAGCCGGGCTCGACTCCGGTGTTTCGCCGTATCAACGGCGCCAAGCCCCCCCTGGGCATAACCGGAGCCGCAGACATGATTACGTTTGGAGGTCGCATACCAGGCCGGGGCACCCTCGATATCCGTGGTGCCCAGGTTCTCGAGTTGGCGCTCGAAGAGGTAAACGGCGAGCGACTTGGCCAAGGCGAAGGCGATCGCTTCCAACATGACCAGCCCTCCATTGGGCGTCGATAGCAGGTCAGGGGGCCGGGTCTCGGGCGCGCCGAGCAGGCGACCGCGGAGTGGGGGTTATCCCAGGAAGTACAGACACCGCAGGTGCGCAGCGACTCTGTGCGGGGTGAGTGCCGCTCGAGACGGGGCTTTTCACCCGCTGGAGGCTTTCTAGCACGGGCTAGGATGGAGGTCAACGCCCAATCGACGGCAAGACAGGTTCTTGAGCGGGATGGGATGCCGCGTCAGCGCGGGCCCATTCGGTCGATCCCCTCAACCGACCGTGGCATCCCGCGGCTCTTCCCGCATCAACACCATGTTATCCCGATGGATCAGCTCCGGCTCATTGGCGTAGCCGAGCAGGGCCTCGATCCGGCGGCTCGGCTGGCCCGCCAAGATCGCCGCCTCCGCGGCCCCATAATTGACCAAACCCCGGGCGATTTCCGTGCCGTCGGGCGCGTAGCAGGCCACGATCTCGCCACGGCGGAAGTCGCCGTCGACGGCGACGACGCCAACGGCCAACAGGCTCGACCCGTGGCGCCGGAGCCGTTCCGCGGCCCCCGGATCAACGCGCAGGACGCCCCGCACGTGCAACTGACTCGCAAGCCATTGTTTACGCGCATCCAGGGGGCGCTGTGCGGGCTGAAACCGGGTCCCGAGGGACTCCCCGTCCGCCAACCGGGTCAGGACATCCGGCTCGCCACCGGCTGCGACCAGGGTCGCCGCCCCAGAGCGGGCTGCCCGCTGAGCCGCGCGCACCTTGCTCAACATCCCCCCTCGCCCGAGACGCCCCCCTGTCGGCTGAGCGATGGGCTCGAGCCGGGGATCGCCCGCTTCGACTTCGGGCAGCAACCGCGCGGTTGGATCGTGGCGCGGATCCGCCTCGTACAGTCCCGCCTGATCGGTGAGGATGACGAGCTGATCGGCAACCAGCAGGTTGGCCACAAGGGCCGCCAAGGTATCGTTGTCCCCGAAGCGGATCTCGTCCGTGGCGACGGTATCGTTCTCATTGATCACCGGCACTGAGCCGAGCTCGAGGAGGGAATTCAGCGTGCTGCGGGCATTGAGATAGCGTTGACGGTCGGCCAGATCCTCGTGGGTCAACAAGACCTGTGCCGTCATGATGCCATGGCGCTTGAACCGCTGCTCGTAGGCCTGCACCAAACCCATCTGACCGATGGCGGCGGCCGCCTGCAGCTGGTTCATTGCCGCCGGCCGGGTCGTCCATCCGAGGCGGGCCATGCCCTCGGCGACCGCGCCCGACGAGACCAATACGAGCTCCGCCCCGCCGGCCCGGAGACGGGCCATCTGATCCGTCCAGCGATCCAGGGCCTGATAATCCACCCCGCGTCCTTCCCGGGTCACCAATGAGCTTCCCAGCTTGACGACCCAGCGTCTACCCAGTCTTCGCCGCGTCACCATCCACTGCCTCGGAATGCTGCTCGAGATCGGTCATCACCGCTTCGGCGAGTTCGTTGAGCCCGGCCCCCGACACCGCGGAAACGACGAACAGGGGGCCGTCCCAGTCGAGCTCACGCCGCACTACGGCCTCGGCCGCTTCGATGTCGTCGGGCGGCACCAGGTCACTCTTGTTGAGCACGATCCAACGCGGCCGCTCCGCCAGTGCCGGGTCGTAGGCCCCGAGCTCGCGGAGCACCACGGCCGGATCCGCAAGACCGCTCATCGCCTCATTCGGGGCCATGTCGATGACATGCAGCAGCAGCCGGGTCCGTGCGAGATGGCGTAGGAAATGGGTGCCGAGCCCGACTCCCTCGGCCGCCCCGGCGATCAACCCCGGGATATCGGCGAGGGTGAAGCTGCGGGCCGGACCGACCACGACGACGCCGAGTTGAGGATACAGGGTCGTGAAGGGATAATCGGCGACCTTCGGTCGGGCAGCACTGAGCGCCCGCAGCAGACTGGATTTACCGACATTCGGTTCGCCGAGCAGTCCCACATCGGCGAGCAGCTGCAACTCCAACCCGAGGGCCCGACGTTCCCCGGCGGTCCCGGCCGTCGCCCGTCGCGGGGCCTGATTCACGGAACTCTTGAAGCGGGTATTGCCGAGTCCGTGATGACCCCCTTGGGCAACGATCAGGGTCTGCTCGTGCCGGGTGAGATCGCCGATTAATTCGCGGGTGTCCTCATCGAAGACCCGCGTCCCAACGGGGACCCGGATCCAGCAATCCGGACCCCGCGCCCCGCTGCGGTTGGCTCCCGAGCCCGATGCCCCAGACCCCGCCGCGAAGTGGTGGGTATGGCGAAAATCGATCAGGGTGTTGAGCCCCTCGTCCACCACCAGATAGACGTGTCCCCCATCGCCGCCATCGCCCCCGTCGGGTCCACCCCGGGGCACGAATTTCTCCCGCCGGAAGTGCACGACACCGGATCCCCCGTGACCGGCCTGGACGGTGATGCGTGCCTCGTCGACGAATTTCATGAGGGCTGGGACGACCCCGGCCGGGCCTCAGGGGCCCAGCCGGTGGGCCTCACGACGCCTCGGCGGATGCGGCGTTTTCTAGGGGCCGAATGCTGACCACCCGGCGCTGCTGTGGCCCCTTGCGCTCGAAGACCACCTCGCCCTCCGCCGTCGCGAACAAGGTATGATCCTTGCCAATTCCTACGTGCAGGCCGGGGTGAAAGTGGGTCCCACGCTGACGCACCAGGATGCTGCCGGCGGACACGCGTTGACCACCGAAGCGCTTGACGCCGAGCCGTTTGGAGTGGGAATCGCGCCCGTTGCGGGTACTCCCGCCAGCCTTTTTGTGTGCCATTCTGAAGGTTTCCGATTGGAGTCGTGCGTGTGGGGTGGAGAGGCCCCGCTCGCGCATCGGGCTCGGCGACACCGCGTGCGTGCCTCGAGCGTTCGCGAACCGGGACCGTCGAGAAGGAAGTCCTCGCTCAACCGGGGTTGATGCCGGTGATCTCCAACTCGGTGTAGTGTTGACGATGCCCCATGTGCTTGCGATGGTGCTTGCGTCGCCGGAACTTGATGATATCGATCTTCTTGCCTCGCCCTTGGCTACGGACCCGCGCCGCGACCCGGGCCCCTTCAACCCGGGGACGACCGAAGTGCATCGTATCGCCGGTCCCGACCGCGAGCACCTCGCCCAGCTGGATCTCATCCCCTTCTTCGGCCTCCAAGCGCTCGACGCGCAACACGTCGCCGGCGGCCACTCGATACTGTTTGCCTCCAGTCAGCACGATGGCGTGCATAGTCATTCCCCCTTCTCGAACACCGTCGCCAAAGATAAACGCGTAGTCTAACGGGCAAACGGATCGAACAGCAAGCCGTCACCGACCGCGACGGCCCTACCCCGCCCCGCCAAGCGGCCGCGGCGCAGGATCTTCGCCGAAGCGAGCCCGCAACCACTCGATCCGTTCGGTATAGAGGGCCCATAAGATCGCCGGGATCCCCGCATCGGTCTCCGGGTAGATGATGCATCCCGTCGGAAACGTGCGGAACGGAATCCGCCTCCCGGGCGACAACCCCCCGTTGGCATCAGCCGCAAAGACCCAAACCTCGGCCGGCGTCGCCGGGCCCACCACCCGAACCGCACCGACCAGGGCCACGGACGGCGCCTGATCCTCCGAGGGCTCGAGGGGGAAGGCGAACCCGTCGAAGGCCGGATCGTCGGGATCCAAGACAACAAACGAGCCCACTAACTCGAGTACGGCCTCCAGGCAACTCACGCAGATCTCCGGGTCCGCCGTGTCCTGGGGAGCCGCGGCTTCAATCGCCGCGTCGGGCAGGGTGGCATCGGCACGTCTCAGGGGTATCGCGTTGCGTTGGCCGTTGGGCAAGAGTCGAGGGACGGACTCTTGGCAACAAGGGCAGTGCCACCGGGCAACGCTCGGCCCCCGGGTTACCGATGGCGAGGCGGTGGAACTCATGGGCGTTCGCTCACACATCCAGGTCGATATCGCCCGGGGCACACGAGGCGAAGGCAGCGATCGACATGCACTCCCAGTACACCTCCTTTACGGTCGGATAATCGTCCAGGGATAACGCGAGCTGCTTCGCGGACCAGACCAGGGGGGTCAACAAGGCGTCCGCATAGGTCACCGTATCCCCGACGCAGAAGCGCCCCTGGGCCACATTCAATGCCATCAGCGTTTCGATCTCGCCCAAGCCCCGCGCGGTCCATTGGCGCTGCCAGGTGAGTCGATCCATCGCCGGCACGCGATGCGCGAGATAATCCAAAACATCCCGGTGACAGCGGGACTCGACGCCACAGGTGACGATCTGGCCAAGGGTGTAGGTCTGGGCGCGATCCCGGCTCGACCAAGGGAAGAGCGGCGGATTGGGAAACAGCTCATCCAGGTACGTCACGGCGGCCAAGCTCTCGGTCATGATGCGGTGCCCGTCAAAGAGCAAACACGAGGGCTCCGTTGCAGTCACGTAGCTCTGAACATGCTCGGGCAGGGTCTCCACAACGCCGGCATCCAGGTCTTGCCAGAGATCGACTGCGTAGTCGACCCGTTTGAAGTGCAGGGCAATACGGATCGCCTCGAAGCTTATCGTCTCGCTGGGTGCCAACAATCGGATCGCCACGGTACCCCCTGGATGATCACGCCTGAGTCGAATCATACCGATTTGATCCCTTCTAGGCGATGGGGGCTTCCACGGGCCAAGGCCCGGCTTTCGACCGCGGCCGGCGCGTTACCCCGGACCGGCCTCAGCGGGCTCGGCAATGCGCCGAAAGCGGATCGAACGGAACGCGCCAGCGCCGTCTCTTCGGCGGTTGCGCCACCCCAACCGAGGTCTCGGGCAACCCTGCGACTGGACCGGATAACGAGTCCCTAATTCGACGCACACCTAGGCCCATCGTCCACAGCCTCTGGCTCGCCGGGGAATCCAATGCATTGGGCAACCGCGACCGGCTTCACCTCTGGGTCGAATCGCCGCCCACCGAACCGAGAGACGATACCGAGAGACGATCTCGCCGCGATCCGCCGGCCAATGACCCCGGCCGAGCCCGTCGGGTTCGTTCCCACCCCCTTGGCCGTGCCCGTGCCCCAAGCGGCGAGCACGCAACCGGAGCCAGGCGGCTTCTAGCTGATGCGACCGAGGCATACCGTGGGCCCCGACGCCTCACCGGAGATGGTGCCGTTCCTCCGTGCGGTGCCACTCCCGGCATCACGGTGGTGGATTCGCGAGCTCCCTAGCCTGGGCACCCGGGCCCCCTCACGATCTTGAAGGAGCTGCAGTTCGCCGTCCGACAAACGGAAGGCGCGGTCCCCCTCAGCGCGGAGGCGCGCTTCTGGCACGACGTCAGCCAACAAGTGGCCGCCTGGATCCGCGGCCATCCGTATCGCCCGGCGGTCGTCGATCGGCATCGGGCGACAAAGCGGGACCGCGACGCCGACCATGGGGTGGTCTGGCGGCCCGTCGGCGAGAGCGCCGAGGCCCAACGAACGGGGTTTACCGAGGCCATGTCCAGACTTTGACGAGCCGCTCGTCCCGAGCCCATCCCCCGGAACGTGCGCCGGCCCGATCGCCTGGCCGCCGACGCGCTGTGGGACCCCCTTTTGCCGAACCGGTCCTGACCGAGAGACCGTGAACCGGACCCGACTGCCCCAGACAACGCGTCAGCGGCTCGGCGACGGATTCATGGCGGCAGCGATCGCCGCTGAGAACCTGGGGCAGGGGGGGTGTGTGGATCTCGGGGTATCGGCGCTGGCCACATGATCCACGGGCGAGGGGAATCCACGGGCGAGGGGATCGCGGACCCCACACCCCACTGCGGGCATGGAGCCAACGTCTCAAGCGTCTCGCTCGGGGCTTGGGTCACAAGCACAAGGGATCGCGCCAAGGCCAAGCTGGCCTGCCTCCCTGCCCGGATCGCCCCCATCCGCACCGATGCCCTGGACCCGATCATCTCGGATCGGGCCGAGCGAACGGGGACTGCCACGCCTCGGGCCGCACTCAACACCCGGAACGGTCGACATCGCTCGAACGAGGCCCGTCACAACGCCCGGGAGGGTCGCCTTCCGGCGACCTCTCGAATCCCATTCCGACGCCTAGCGCCACGCGCATGAGCCCCGATCTCGCACTGGGTCGATGCCGATTGCTCGAATCCTGGGTCCGCGATCTCGACCCTGGGTCCGCGATCTCGACGTGGCGTTGATCGGATCAGGGCATCGATTCGTTGATCGCGAGTTCGACTGGCTCTATCCGGCTGGTTTCGACTTGTTGCGTCGGACTGACCAGGTCACCGCTCTGGGCTTGTGCCTTGCCACCCAATGCGACCCGGGCCGAGAGCTTGACCTGCTCGAAATCGGACAGCCGCATCGATGGTATCATGGCCATGGCGTCGGTCAGGGTCACCTGCGCCGGCAGATCGCTGACCATCAGACGTGCGGCGGCCAGCGGCATAGGTCGTCCGTCGGGCGCCTTGGCGACCACGAAAACGACATCATCACCATTAACGGCGTCTCGAAGCGATGCATCCAGCGCCACACGCACACGCAATTCGGCGCCGGGACCCGCCGCTGCCCCCGACTCGGCGGCAGGCGCTTCCATCGCGGCGGACCCCGAGGCCGATGAACTCGCCCCTGGCCCCGGCACTGCCTGTTGCACCGCCTGTTGTCCCGGTGTGCCTTCCCCTCGGATCTGACCGATCAGCTGCTGGACCTGCTGGGCATCTTCTGACCCCGACTCCAGCAATGGCTTGAGGCGCTCGAGTCGGGCCAGGGCCTGATCGGAGTTCCCCTGTTGTTCCGCCACAATGGCTGCAAGCCACAGGGCCTTGGGATGGCTCGGGTTGAGCTCAAGGGCAGTCTGCACCAACTCCGCGGGTCGGCCCCTGAGATCCCCACCGGCGGTCATCGCCAAGGCGTCGGCGTAGAACAGCTTGACGTCGGGATTGTTGTTCAAGTCCTTGTTCAGCTCGCGGAAGACCTCGACGGCATCTTGATAACGGCCCATGGACATATACGTCCGCCCCAAGAGGACCCGCGCCCGCTGGTCGTCGGGATGAGTGGACACGCGCTCCTCGAGCGAGGCGAGCATCTCCTGCATCGTGGGGGCCGAACCCTCGCCCTGCTGGGCCAGGAAATCACCACGATCGCTCCGGTCCACCAAATTCGGCTGGCCGAGGTTGACATAGAGGACAGCCGCAAGCACCGGAATCGCGCCCAAGGTAATCGCGCTTCCCACCCAATTGGGGACCCCCAAGCGGGATCTCCCGGGCGAAGCCGCAGCCTCGGTCTTTTGCTTTGACTCGAGTGCCGAGAGATCCCCCGCGAGGCTCTGCTCGAGCTCCGACTCCATGTCGGTCCGGTCCTCGTTGGCGACCAGGCCAGCAGCGGTGTCTTGATCCAACTCGGTACGGCGATGGCGGGCGATGGCCACATTGGCCGCCGCGTTTTCGATATCCGAAGAGGTCTCGCGCCGGATGAGCGGGGCGATCAGAACACCGACCACCACGAGGGTCAGCACGCTCGCAAGGGTGACGAAAAGGGTCATAGACGACTGCGATCCTCATCGGATTCCAAGAGTTGATGCGCTCGCGCTACGGCAGCCGGATCCGGGGCCACTTCATCCGCAGGGCGTCGGCGGCGTAGGTTCCAGACCAGAAAACCCGTGCCAATGAGCAGGAGGATAGCGGGCCCGCCCCACAGGAGATACGTCCGCGGCCGGAGCGGCGGCCGATAGAGCACAAAATCCCCGTAGCGCGCCACCAGGAAATCGACAACCTCCCCACGATCTTGACCTTCGGTGACCATCGTGTAGACCTTGTCGCGCAGGTCCTTTGCCAGGTCCGCGTTGGACTCGGCCAGATTCTGGTTCTGACAGACCAAACAACGTAGCTCGTCGAGCAACGCCTCGTAGGTCTTTTCCTTGGACTCGTCCTCGAAGTCTCGGGGCTCGATCCCGGCGCCGTATACGACCGGAACAAACAGGAGCATCAATCCGGCCACAATAGTTCGGATTTTCATACGTTTTCTTGCCTCAATCGCTCGAGGATCGGGCGTACTTCCGTTTCTAAAGCCTGTTCCGTCAACGGGCCGATGTGCTTGTAGCGGATTCGCCCGCTTCCATCGATTATAAAGGTCTCAGGGACCCCGTAGACGCCCCAATCGATGCCGGTATCGCCTTCGACGTCCACAAGGCTGAAGAGATAAGGGTCCCCACGGTTGCGTAGCCAACGTTTCGCCGCGGGTCGCTCGTCTTTATAGTTCAGGCCGATGATGGGTGGGGCGTCGTCCTGCTGGGCCAGGCGGTTGAGCAAGGGGTGCTCCTGACGACAGGCGACGCACCAAGAGGCCCATACGTTCAGCATCCACACCTTTCCGGCCAGGTCGCTGGTATCAACCACCGTCTCGGGCTGATCGAGTTTAGGCAACCCGAGCGCCGGGGCCGGCTGATCGATCAATGGCGAGGGTACCTCGCGCGGGTCGAGCTGCAGGCCAATCGCCAGCAACCCGACCAGGGCGAGGAACACGCCTAAAGGCAATCCATGGCGCAGCATCAGGCTGTCCCTGTACTCGGTGCCACACCACTGGCCCGAGCCGCCTGGGCCTGCCGGGCGGTGACTCGATAACGCCGATCGCTAGCCGCCAGGAAGCCTCCGATGGCCATGAGGACGCAACCACCCCAGATCCACCGAACGAAGGGCTTGTACTGCAGGCGCAAGCTCCAACCTCCGGCGTCACCCCGCGGCTCCCCAAGGGCGACAAAGACATCGCGGGTCAGGCTCGGGTCGATACCCGCTTCGGTCATTGGATTATTCGGCTGCGAGCGGTACAGTCGCTTTTGTGGGTGGAGAACCGCGACCTCGCGTCCATCGTTGAGGATAGTGATCTGCCCCTCGATGCCGGAATAATTGCGCCCTTCCACCGACCGAGTCCCATCAAAGCGGTAATCGTAGCCAGCGATCGGGGTTGCCTGACCGGGCTCCAGCCGCACGTCTTCCTCGATCGAGAAGATGCTCACCAGGCTCACCCCGACCGCGAAGACCGCGACCCCGATGTGGGCCAACTGCATCCCCCAGAAACCACGCGGGATCGTCGCGAGGGCCGCCAGAGGCCGCTTGCGATGACCGACGCGTTCGTAGACCGCCATTCCAGCCGTAATGACGACCCACGCGGCCAGGGACAGACCGAGCAACGCCCCCCAGGAGAACCCGGGGAGTAAGAACGTCACCCAACCGATCGCAAGGGCCACGGAGGCCAGCACCGCCCATTGCAGGAGTCGTCGAAGCCGCTGGACATCATCCCGCTTCCAGCGCGCGAACATCCCGACCCCCATAGCGGCCATGGCCGGCAGCATGAGCGGGACGAAGACCGCATTGAAATAGGGGGGGCCTACGGAGACCTTGCCGAGATTGAAGGCATCCAGTGCAATGGGATAGAGGGTCCCGAGCAAGATGGTCAAGGCCGCAACCACCATCAGGAGGTTGTTGATCAGCAAGGCCGTCTCTCGGGAGACCGCCTGGAAGCTGACGCCGCTGCGCAACGCGGGGGCTCGAAGGGCGTACAGGAATAGCGATCCACCCACGACGATCATAAGGAGCACCAGGATGAAAAGCCCCCGGCTCGGATCGGTCGCGAAGGCGTGAACCGAGGTCAGCACCCCGGAACGCACCAGGAAGGTCCCGAGCAGACTCAAAGCGAACGCGAGGATGGCGAGCAGCACCGTCCAGGCCTTCATGGTCCCCCGCTTGTCGGTCACTGCGAGGCTGTGGATAAGGGCTGTCCCCGCGAGCCACGGCATGAAGGATGCGTTCTCCACCGGGTCCCAGAACCACCAGCCGCCCCAACCGAGCTCATAGTAGGCCCACCAGGAGCCAAGGGCGATCCCGAGGGTCAGAAACAGCCAGGCGACGGTCGTCCACGGCCGCATCCACCGCGCCCACGCCGCATCGAAGCGCCCGCTGAGCAGGGCCGCGATGACGAACGCAAAGGGCACCGCGAACCCAACATACCCCATGTACAACATCGGCGGATGGATGGCCATCCCCGGATCCTGCAACAACGGATTCAAGTCCTGACCGTCAGTCGGTGCTGGGGTCAGCCGCTCGAAGGGATTGGACGTAAATAGGATGAAGGCCAGTAAGCCGATGCTCACCCAGGCGAGCACTGACAGGATTTGGGCCCGTTGGGCTCGCGGGATGGTTCGCGCGGCGACCGTGACGGCCGCGGCCCAGCCGGTCAAGATCAGCATCCACAGTAGGAGTGACCCCTCATGGCCGCCCCACACCGCGGAGATCTTGTACATCAACGGCAACTCGGCGTTGGAATTGTTGGCCACGTACAACACCGAGAAGTCGCCGGCGATGAAGGCCTGGGTCAAACAGGCGTAGCTCAGGGCGATCAGGAAGAACTGCATCTGGGCCGCCGGGATCGCAGTATCCATCCAGCGGCGATTGCCCACGGCCGCCCCCGCCAGCGGCAGGCTACCCTGGGCCAAGGCAACGGCTAGCGCAAGTATGAGGGCGAAATGCCCGAGCTCGGGTATCATTTGTTGTGCATCCCCTCGACTTCGGCCAGGGCATCAGCGACCTCTGGCGGCATGTAGTTCTCGTCGTGTTTGGCGAGGACCTCCTCCGCTTGGAAGACCCTATCACCGGTCAAACGCCCCAGGGCGATGATGCCCTGGCCCTCGCGAAAGAGGTCCGGCAAGATCCCCTCGTAACTCACCTGAACCGTTTCGACGTTATCCGTTACGTCGAATTTGACGTTCAGGCTGTCCGGGTCACGGTCCACGCTACCGTCTGCCACCAGGCCGCCGACGCGGATCCGATGCCCTGGCGGCGCCTCACCGGCGGCGACCTCGGCCGGGCTGTAGAACAGATTCATATTTTGGCCCAAGGCCATGATCACCAGGACGATTGCAATGCTGCCGCCGGCGAGCACCAGACCGGCGAAGGCCAGTCGTTGACGACGCTTGGCTCTCATGAAGTAACCTCTTGACGTGATCGTTGGACGCGTTGCCGGCGTGCCTTGAGTTGTCTGATTGCGCGACGCTCGCATTGCGCCGGCATGATCACATTGGCGATGAGGGCTGCCACGGCTACCCCGTAGGAAGGCCAAACATAGACGGCATAGCCGCCCATCTGCAGAAACTCGGTGAGCGCGTTCATCGTTCCTCCAACAACCGCTGGACCCATGCACTATCGCGTTCGCGCTCGAGCAACTCGCAGCGCGCGCGCGTCAGCAGGGTTGTCGCATAGTGAAGCATGAATCCCAACCACATGATCAATAGCGGGATTAGCATACTGAGATGAATCGAAGGCGCATCCAACTTGGTAACCGTCGGACCTTGATGCAGTGTATTCCACCATTCGACCGAGTAGTGGATGATGGGGATGTTGACCACGCCGACCAGGACGAGGACCGCACAGGCTCGAGAGGCCTTGCGGCGATCTTCGATGGCGCCGTAGAGCCCGATAATGCCCAGGTACATGAACAACAGGACCAACTCCGAGGTCAGGCGCGCATCCCAAACCCACCAGGTGCCCCACATCGGCTTACCCCACAACGACCCCGTGATCAACACGACGGCCGTGTAGGTGGCCCCGAGCGAGGCCGAGCTGATCATCAACACCTCGGCGATCTTGATGCGCCAGACCAGCGCAATAACCGCGTTGACCGCCATGACCATATAGACCATGAGCGACATCCAAGCAGCCGGCACATGGATGAAGATGATGCGGTAGCTCTCACCTTGCTCATAATCCGACGGTGCCAGGCCGAGCCCACCCACGAGCCCGACGAGCATGACCCCGAGTGTTGCCCAACCCAACCAGGGCGCCAATCGCACGGATAATCCGTAAAAAACCTTCGGCGAGCCGAGGCGATGGAAGGCTTTCATCATGGGTTAGGTCTCCAAAGGATCGGGAACCGCCTCGAGCGAGGGCCGACGGCTATCGGGAGTGACCCGAGCGAGTGGAACAAGGCTGGGACAACACCTCCTGCGTTGCCCAGCACAGCTCAGCATTAACCGACACGCCATCCCTCTTGGCTATCGTCAACGCCCTGCAGTTCCCCCGGCGCGAATCGGGGAAAAGGGCTCCACTTGAAGTGATGGACTTTGACACGCCTACACGCAAAAGGCTCCGTGCTTTGGGCAAGCCAACGAACACCGGCCCACCCCGACTCCGGAGGTTAGGATAGGGCGATCCGTAAACCCAGTGCGGCTCCAACGGGGGCCAGGGTCACCGACAAGGCCAACAAGGCCGCCAAGACATACAATTGACCCGCGGCGGAGAGACCGCTTGCAGCCCCCTCGACGGCACCGGAACCGAACACAAGGACTGGCACGTACAACGGCATCACGATCAGCGCGAGCAGCATGCCGCCTCGGGGAAGGCCAGCGGTGAGGGCGACACCGATCGCACCGATTAGACTCAAGGTTGGCGTTCCGAGCATCAGCGCCAGCATGAGCGTACCGATCGCCTCGGCGGGGAGGTTCAGCAGGACCGCCAGGAGGGGCGAAGCGACCACCAGGGGCAGCCCCGTGACGAACCAATGCGCCAAGATCTTACCGATCAGCAGAAACGGTAAAGGAACCGGCGACAGCAAGAAGTGCTCGAGGGTCCCGTCCTGCATATCCCCTCGAAGCAGCCCTTCGAGGGCGATATAGGTGGCCAACAGGGCCGCGACCCAAATCACCCCGGGCGCCAAGGCGCGGAGCTGACCCGGCTCCGGCCCCACTCCGAACGGGAACAGACTCACGACGAGCACAAAGAACAGAAAGGGCTGGGCGATCTCAGATCGGGAACGGACCGCGAGGCGAAGATCGCGGAGGATAACGGCCCCGACGACGCCCAGGCTCATACCGAGCCCTCCAATGTTCCGAGATCCAAATGCGTCACTCGGCTGTCCCCCAGATCCAATGCATGATGCGTGGTGACGAGGACGGCGCCATCCGATGCGACATGCGCGCGCATCAAGCCCTCGATCAAGGCACGACCGGCCCGGTCCATCGCTGTGAACGGCTCGTCCATCACCCACAGCCGGGCCTCGACCAATAACAGCCGTGCCAATGTCACACGTCGCTGTTGTCCCGCCGATAGCCCGCGGCAGGGCAGATCCTGATACCCCCCCAAGCCAAGCCGCTCGAGGGCCGCGTCGATGGTTGTGCGAGGTGTCCCGCCACTGAGACGCAAGGCAAGCTGCAAGTTCTCGCGCGGGGTCAGCCCGTGCTTAATCCCCGGCTGATGGCCAACGTAGACCATGGATCCGTAGAACTCGGAGCGGACCGCCGACAGGGACTCACCTTGCCAATACACCCCACCGCTGTCCGCCTCGGTCAAGCCACAGAGGATGCGCAGCAACGTCGTCTTACCGCTGCCATTCGGCCCCTCGATCTGCAGCACGTGACCCGGGCGCACCCCGAGGGCGAGTCCTGTGAACAACCAACGATCATCCCGCTGGCACGCGAGCCCCGAGGCGGACAGCAAATACGGGCCGACCTCAACCCGGGCGCCACGGGAAGACGTCGGGTCAGCGGTATCCGAGGCGGATTGGTTCATCGACGTGGAGGCAACCCTAAGCCAACATTCATGCGTAACGGGGATCGCCCCCCCACGGAGGGCCTTGGCGTCTTAAGAGCGCAGGAGTCCGGTGCCCGACACCCGAAAGGTGGCTCACGATACCGTTACTTCGGCTCACGGTACAACCCGAGCGATTCCCCCGAGCGCGCCGCCGGGGAGACTGGGGGGTGCCTTCGTGACCCCCTCAACCCCCAAATAAGCAGGCCCCCGGGTCAGGACAGATTGCGCTTGATGGGTTGCGCCCGGGTCTTGGGCGAGTGGCACTGGGTACAAAGGAAACGCCTGCGCCCTCCAGGATTCGCGGCTCGTCGCGATCAAGGCCTTTGAGTTTTCCCAATTCCTGACGAGCAATCCCCGGTTGGCCCGCAAGATCATGACCCAGCTCAGTGGTCGGCTCCACCAGCTTGTCTGAGGCGACCCGAGTCCGCAGCTTGATGACCGCTGACCAACGGGTGGCCAATTTCCTCCTCGCCCATTTCGACCCGGAGACCATTGAGGGGGATGTGATCCAGATCGCGACGAACCGGGCGGCACTCGGCTCGTATCTCGCACTCAGTACCGAGACGGTATGTCGGGTGCTCAGCGAGTTCACCCGGCGCGGGCTGATCGAGGTCGACGAACGGCGGATTCGGGTATTGGAGCCCAAGGGGCTCGAGGCGATCACGCAAGAGCCGATGCCAACCTCGGCATGACCCCCTGGAGACGCGGCGGGCGGATCCCTTCCTCCGAATGCAGGCAAGCCCAACCTTCTTACGTGATGACCATGACACCGCGACAGACGCGGATATCGGGGTTTGATGCGGTGGGCGACAGGCGCATGAGCCCCCAAAGATGGGGCTCGATACCGTTACATCTCGTCACAGCACACGATCGCGTCGATGACGCCAACCGACTGATGAACCGAAGAGACGCTACACAAGGACGAAAACGTGCGAATCTTAAATGCCAGAAGACCTTTTTTTATGGCTCCCAATGTGAAACGTCAACACGCCCTAGACTGTACCCTTTATTCTTTTCATTTCCCTTTATTCCTCTATTCCGCTTGACCCGGCGCCCGCATCGGGCTAGCCGGGGGGTGCCGCGGCCAGGACGTGTCGCGTCAGGTTCACTCGTGTCTTTTGGAACGGGTCTACCGAACAGGCGCTCGGCACGCCGCCTTGCTCAAAACCAGATTTCTGGATATCGCCGGGTCGACGGGATGTTATTCACGAGTAAGGCAACGACCAAGAGCACCAATGCCCCCAATCCCGCCGGCATCACCGCATAGACGAAGCCGAGCTCGTGGACCCGTTCCCCGCCGATCACCGCGATCAGGGCGGTGGCTCCACCCGGCGGATGGAGGGTTTGTGTGAGATGCATCAGGGCGATCGCGCCGGACACGGCAAGGGCCTGCGCCAACCAGGGTT
>CAYFWJ010000035.1:0-23789 GCA_964346755.1 uncultured Ectothiorhodospiraceae bacterium | reverse complement strand
GGCGCCGCACGTCCACCGGGACGCGACGGGCCAACCCCAACGGGTTTGGGTTTCCGCTACATCGGGCGCGGGTCTACACGAGCTGGGCTCGGCGATTGCCGAGTGTCTATACCCGGATCGCCAGCAGTGGTGGTTGCGATTACCCCCGGAGGCCGGCCGGGTTCGTGCGGCCCTGTACGCCGACAGTACGGTGCTCGAGGAGCACCATGACGCCTCCGGTCAGGCTTGGTTGTGCGTGACGATGACACCCCATCGTCGGGCACGGCTGGAAAAGGACTTGTCTTTCGATCTGGCGGCCTATGTCGCCGATCCGGCGATCGAACCCGAGCCCGCATCGTCTTGTCAGCATGGCGGTCGATCTTTAGAATCGATCGGCTGACACCCTCGCGGGTCCTACCTCAGCATCCGCTCATTCGTCGATTCCTTCGTGGGAGAGCATTTATGGCCTGGAATGAACCCGGTGGTGGCAACCGGGATCCGTGGGGGGGACGCAACCCCCAACAAGGTCCACCCGATTTGGACGAGGTTCTGCGCAACCTGCAAAACCGCTTGAACGGGATCTTCGGCGGCGGCCGGGGGGGTGGTGGCAGCGGTGGTTCTTCCGCCCCCACCGACAAGCTCTTGGTCGCCTTGCTGGTGCTGGTGGCGATCGTGTGGCTCGCCTCGGGCATCTACATCGTCGGCCCGAGCGAACGGGGCGTCGTGACCCAGTTCGGAGCCTACCAGACGACAACCAGTCCGGGGCCGCATTGGCATATCCCCTTCCCGGTCCAGTCGGTCGAGAAGGTCAATATAGACCGGGTGCGGAGTGCCCAGCACCAAGCCCTCATGCTGACCAGGGACGAGAACATCGTGGATATCGAGCTGGCCGTTCAATACCGGGTCAGCAACGCCGAGGACTACCTCTTCAATGTCCGCAACCCCGATGCGACCCTCGCCAACATCAGCCGGAGTGCCATTCGCGAGGTCGTCGGTAAGAACGAGATGGACTTTGTGTTGACGGAGGGGCGCAGCGTTGTGGTGAACCGCTCCCAGGAAGTGCTCCAGGAGGTACTCGAGAGCTACGAGACCGGTTTGATCATCAACTCGGTCAACCTTCAGCAGGCCCAGCCGCCGGAGGAGGTCCAGGCGGCCTTCGAGGACGCCATCAAGGCCCGCGAGGATGAGCAACGGTTCATCAACGAGGCGGAGGCCTACCGGAACGAGATCATCCCGCGGGCACGGGGTAACGCGCAGGAGGCCATCGAGCAGGCCAAGGGCTACCGGGCGCGGGTGATCGATCGGGCAAGCGGGGATGCCGAGCGCTTCTCTCAGCTATTGGGTGCCTACAAGGTGGCCCCCGAGGTGACCCGGGAGCGACTGTACATCGAGACCATGGAGCAAGTCTTGTCCGCCTCCACGAAGGTCATGATCGACAGCTCCAGTAACAGCAACCTATTGATGTTGCCCTTGGATCAGCTCATCCGACGGGCCGGCTCGTCGAGCGGTAGCGGGGCGAGTGACAACAGCTCATCCAGCGCGAGCCGGTCGAACTCCAGCAATAGCCTCGATGCCTTACGCACTCGGGGCGGTGACATGCGCAGTCGGGAGGTGCGCTGATGACGCCACTTAGACTCGCCCTGATCGGGCTCGTGATCGTTCTATTGGTGGGCTCGCAGTTTATCTTCACCGTCCATGAGCGGGAGCAGGTGGTGATGCTGCGGCTCGGCGACATTGTGCGCACCGATTTCGAACCGGGCCTGTATTTCAAGATCCCGTTATACCATCGGATCCGTCGGTTCGAGCGCCGAATCCTCGAGATGGATCGTCCTGCCGAGCGTTTCTTGACCTCCGAGCAGAAGAACATGATCGTGGACTTCTTCGTCAAGTGGCGGATCAACGAAGTAGGTCCGTATTTCCGGGCGACCAACGGCGATGAGGGCATTGCCAACACCCGTATCTCACAGATCCTGAAGAACGGCTTGCGCGATGAGTTCGGGAGTCGAACGATTCAGGAGTCCATCTCCGGTGAGCGCAACGAGATCATGGATTCGGTGCGGACCCTGGCGGATGAGAAGACGGAACAACTCGGGATCCGGGTCCTTGACGTGCGTTTGAAGCGCATCGATCTGCCCGCCGAGGTGAGCAACTCGGTCTTCCAGCGCATGGAAAAGGAACGGGCCACGGTGGCTCAGTCGTTCCGGGCCCGCGGTGAACAAACAGCGCGCGAGATCCGGGCCTCGGCCGAACGCCAGCGTGAAGAGATCCTGGCGGATGCGTACCGTCAAGCCGAGACGATTCGTGGTGAGGGCGATGCGAAGGCGACTCGGACCTACGCCGAGGCCTTTGGGGCGGATCCCGAGTTTTTCACCCTATATCGGAGTCTCAACGCTTACCGTCAGTCCTTCGCGAAGCGCGACGATGTGCTGGTGCTTGACCCGAGTTCGGACTTCTTCCGCTACTTCAAGGACCCCATGCCGGCCGGCGAGTTCGAGAGCGCCCTCAAGCCGGGCGAGCAACCGGCGATGCCAACTGGCATGGCGGCACCCTCCGAGACGGAAGGGGCGACCTCGGCGGGCTCCGGTTCCGGCGAGCCAACCGAGGAGTGATGCCGCGTAATGCCCCGGGGCGGGGGAACCCGCCCCGGGGCATTCGCGTGCCCATCGCCCGCCCGCCTTCGACAACCTCGGAAACCCCCCGCCATGTGGAACGAGCTCCTGACGGCGCTTGCCCTCGTGCTGGTCCTCGAGGGCATCCTACCCTTTCTCGCCCCCGCGCAGCTGCGGCGCACGTTACTCGAATTAGCCCAGGCCCCGGATCGGCGCCTGCGGATCATCGGGTTCGTCAGCATGGTGGTTGGCGTGCTGCTGCTCTACGCCGTACACTAAGCCGCTGTCACCGACGCGCCAGCTCGCTTAGGCCGCACGCCCGTTGTCCCTGTTGTCACCCACCCGCGACTCGAGGCCCACCATGTCCCGGGAAGATCACTGGCTGTTACCCGACGGCATCGAGGAATTGTTACCCGATCGCGCCGCGCGCATCGAAGGCTTGCGGCGTGCTCTGCTCGATGTGTATGCCCGCTGGGGTTACGAACTGGTGATCCCCCCCCTCGTTGAGTATCTCGATTCCTTGCTCACGGGGACGGGTCACGACCTGGATCTGCAGACCTTCAAGCTGACTGACCAGGTCAGTGGCCGCACCCTCGGTCTGCGGGCCGACATGACGCCGCAGGTGGCGCGCATCGATGCGCACACCCTGGGGCGTCGTGGGCCGACCCGGTTGTGTTATATGGGACCCACACTCCACACCCGGCCGGATGGGTTCGCCGGTACCCGGACGCCCTTCCAGGTGGGGGCCGAGATCTACGGTCATGGGGGGATCGCCAGCGATGTGGAGGTGATTAGCCTCTTGCTGGAGACCCTGAGTCAGGCCCAGATCCGTGAGGTCATCCTGGATCTCGGCCATGTCGGCATCTACCAGGGGTTGGCCGAGGCCGCCGGGCTCGATCGCCAACAGGACGGGATCTTATTCGATCTGCTGCAACGCAAGGCGGTCCCGGAGATCGCCGAGTTCCTGCACGCCGCGCGGGTGACAGGGTCCAGCGCGGAGTGGTTGCAACGGCTTGCGGGATGGAACGGGGATCCCGAGATCCTGGATCGCCTCGAAGGGGAGCTCAGCGAGGCGGGTCCGGTCGTGCGCGAGGCCATCGCCCATCTGCGCGAGACAACCACGCGCCTGCGTCGTCGGTATCCCCGCTTGGCCCTGCACATCGACCTGGCCGAGTTGCGTGGGTATCACTACCACACGGGGATCGTCTTCGCCGCCTTTGTGCCCCGGCATGGCCAGGAGATCGCCCGCGGGGGTCGCTACGATGACATCGGCGAGGTCTTCGGCCGGGCGCGGCCGGCGACGGGCTTCAGTACCGACCTGCGGACCCTCGAGATGCTCGGCGATCCGCCCCGGTGGCGATTGCCGGGTGGTATCCTAGCCCCGGACAACGAGGACCCGGAGCTGCTCGACGAGATCCAGGCGCTGCGGGCCTCCGGAGAGCGGGTCATTACGGTATTCGATGCCGGTGATGTGCCGGAGGAGCACGGCTGCGACCGTCAGCTCGTGCCGTCGCCCAGTGGGTGGCGGATCGAGGCGTTGCCTGGGGACGACGACCGCGACCGGGGGGCTTGCGGTCCCCGCGGCGGTCCCCCCTCCACTTGATCCGAGGAGCGAGACATGGCCCGTAATGTGGTGGTGCTCGGTGCCCAATGGGGCGATGAGGGCAAAGGTAAGATCGTGGATCGCTTGACCGGCGAGGTGGCTGCGGTCGTTCGTTTTCAAGGCGGACACAACGCCGGCCATACGCTGGTTCTGAACGGTCGAACCACGGTTCTGCATCTCGTCCCCTCCGGTATCTTGAACCCGGAAGTGCATTGTCTGATCGGTAACGGCGTGGTCCTCTCACCGGCGGCGCTCATCGACGAGCTCGACACCCTCCAGGCCAGCGGGGTGAACGCGTGGGAACGGGTGTGGGTCAGCCCGGCCTGTCCCTTACTGCTGTCCTACCACCAACGGCTCGATCGGGCCCGCGAGGCCCGTCGGGGTGATCAAGCCATTGGCACGACGGGCCGTGGCATCGGGCCCGCCTACGAGGACAAGGCGGCCCGCCGAGGGGTTCGCGCCGGTGATCTCCGGGATCCGGCGGCCCTGTTGGAGGGGCTAGGTGAGACGCTGGCGTACCATTCCTTCGTCCTGGAACACTACCTCAATGAGCCGCCTATCGACCCCGCGGCCTTTCAGGAGGAGCTCGACGCGGCGAGCGAGCGATTGGTGCCTCGTCTCGGCGATGTGGCCGGGATGCTGCACGGGCTGCAGGAGGCGGATCGGCCCATCCTATTCGAGGGGGCCCAGGGGGCCCTGTTGGACGTCGATCACGGGACCTATCCCTTCGTGACCTCCTCGAATACCACCGCAGGGTCCGTGTGTACCGGCAGCGGGGTGGGCCCCGGGGCGGTCGGGGCCGTACTTGGGATCACCAAGGCCTACACGACGCGCGTCGGGGCGGGGCCGTTCCCCACGGAGCTGTTCGACGGGATCGGTCGCCACCTGGCCGATCGGGGCCATGAATACGGCGCCACCACGGGGCGACCGCGCCGCTGCGGTTGGCTGGACCTGGTGGCGCTGCGACGGGCCGTACGCGTCAATGGGATATCGGCGTTGGCGGTCACCAAGCTCGACGTCTTGGATGGACTCACGGAGCTCCAGGTCGCAGTCGATTACGATTCGCCGACGGCGGTCCCGGAGTGGGCCCCGTTCTACGGCGAGACCTCGGCCGCCTGTACCCCCCGCTTCGAGACGCTACCAGGTTGGGGCGAGGCGCGGACGTTCGGCCTCACGGCATTCTCGGAGCTGCCCAAGGCGGCGCAGGACTATCTCGGCTTCATCGAGTCCTTCACGGGGGTGCCGATTACACTCATCTCGACCGGGCCAGAACGGGACCAAACCATCGTTCGCCACGATCCGTTCCAGGACTAGGGTATACGCCGAGACATCCGTGGATTCATACTCGTGTAACCCCTCCTGCCTACCATCTGCCCCATGAAGCCGTCTCGATTCTCGGGGGGATGACACCGCGCGAGCCATTATCGCGCGACGCGCGTCGAACGAAGCGCCGCGACGCCTGGCGCAATGGGCTCGACCGCCTGCTTCGTCTCGGGATCTATACCGGTGGGATCGGCGTTCTGGTCGCCGCAACCGCCATCATCCTCTATCTCACCTGGGTGGTACTCCCGCTCTTCGCATCGGCCGATCTGGAAGCCGTCGAGACCGTGCCACGGATCACGGATGGCGAGACCCTGCATTTGACCATGGAGCAACCCGGGGAAACCCTGGTCCGGTTGACCGCGGCGGGGCGTGTGATCGTGCTCAATAGCCAGGATGGGAGCCCCCTGAGCCGGCTTCAGGTGCCGGGGATCGGGCCGACGAGCTGGCGTAGTTTTCGGTCCAGTGCGGCGGATCCCAATACGGTGGTTTACGGCTTGGCATCCGGACGGGCCCTGGTCACCCGCATCGATTACGCGACCACCTATGCTCCGGGGACTGGCGATTCGGAACGTCCGCAGCGACGGGTTCAACCGCGCTTGGCGTTCCCCTTGGGACGCGAACCGGTCACGATCGCCGAGTCCGGGGCCCCCCTGATTGGCGTCGCCGTCCACGTCGGTGACGATCGGTCGGGACTCTTGGCGGTCGACGAGGCCCACCGCCTCGTCTTTGTCGCCTATCGCACGGTCTCCGGCCTGTTCGGCGGTCCACCCCGATCCGCCGTGCCAACGCAGCGATTCACGCGCTCGCTCACGGGGGCCCCCCAGGCGGTGTTGCTCGGTCCCCGGCTTCGGTACGCCTATGTCGTCTATCCCGAGGGCACCGTCGAGCTTTACCGGATCGACGCGACTCGGGGCCTGGTTCGCGCGGATCGGGCACGTGTCTTGCCGGCGGGCGTTCGAGTCCAGGCGGCACGCTTTCTGGCCGGGGGCGAGTCGCTGCTGATCGCCGACGATCGTGGGACCATCCAGCAATGGTTCACGGCCCCCGCAGAAGGCGGCGAGGAGCGGCTTGTGGAGGTGCGACGCTTTCGACTCGGGGAGGCACCGATTACGGCGCTCGCGACCGAGCCCTGGCGCAAGGGGTTTGCCGCGGCGGACGCGGCCGGTCGGGTGGGGCTTTTCCACGGGACGACGCACCGTTCCCTGGCCAAGAAACGGGTCTCCGAGACGCCGCTTACGACGATGATCCTCTCGGCCCGGGGGGATCGGCTATTCGCCGAGGGCGCCGATGGGGCATTGCGCCGGGTGGAACTTGACAACCCCCATCCGGATGTCTCGTGGTCGGTGCTTTGGCAACCCGTGTGGTACGAGGGCTACGCCGAGCCGGAGTACCGCTGGCAGTCCAGCGCCGCGACGAGCGACTTCGAGCCCAAATTCAGTCTGGTGCCGCTGACCTTCGGGACCTTGAAGGCCGCCCTGTACGCCTTGCTGATCGCGGTCCCGCTGGCGCTCCTGAGCGCGGTGTTCACCGCCTACTTCATGGCCCCGCGGATGCGTCGCGTTGTCAAACCGACCCTGGAGCTCATGGGGGCGTTGCCGACGGTCATCCTCGGCTTCGTGGCCGGTCTTTGGCTGGCGCCCGTGGTCGAGGCGCGGTTGGCCGGATTGCTGCTGGCCGTGGCATTCGTTCCTCTGGTGGTCCTGGTCGGTGCGGCCGGTTGGGGGGTACTCCCGGCCTCATTCCGCACGCGCTGGGCCGGCTGGGAGCCGTTCTTGTTGATCCCGCTGGTCATCGCGGCCGTGGCGGGGGCCCTGGGACTCGGAGAATGGCTGGATGCGGTCGCCTTCGGTGGGGAGCTCACGGGCTGGTTGGGGACGCAATGGGGGATCGACTACGACGAACGCAATGCCTTGGTCATCGGGTTGGCCATGGGCCTCGCGGTGATCCCGACGATCTTCTCCCTGGCCGAGGATGCGGTTTTTAACGTCCCGCGCCATCTGACGGAGAGCTCGTTGGCCCTGGGGGCGACGTTGTGGCAGACCCTCACGCGCGTGGTGTTGCCGACCGCGAGCCCCGGGATCTTCTCGGCGCTGATGGTCGGGCTGGCACGGGCGGTGGGTGAGACGATGATCGTGCTGATGGCAACCGGCAACACCCCGATCATGGATGCTAACCTCTTCGAGGGTATGCGGACGTTGTCGGCGACCATCGCCATCGAGATGCCCGAGGCCCAGGTCGGGAGTAGCCATTACCGGGTCCTGTTCCTGGTCGCCCTGTTGTTGTTCGTGTTCACCTTTGCGGTGAATACCGGGGCGGAGTTGATCCGCCATCGACTGCGTCAGCGTTACCGCAACCTGTGATGAGGGCCTGGCTGGCGACGGGACAACCCGGGATTTGGGTGAGTGCCGGGGCGGTAAGCGTCAGCCTAATCGCGGTGATTGGGCTGGTGGCCCTCATTGCGGTCGGCGGTTTGGGCCATTTCTGGCCGAGCCGGGTCCAGGTCTTCGATTATCGGGCGGCTTCTGGCGAAACCACTCGGGTCATCGCCAGCCTGCGCGAGGCATCCCGCATCTCGGCGTCGCGTCTGGCCGATCCGCCTGATGGGGTGGCGGCCGGGGATCGGGTGACCCGTTACCGGGCGAAGATTGCGGGTCGGGATGTCTTCGGCCAGTCGTTTCGCTATCTCGTGGCGTCCCGGATTGAGGCGCAGCGGCAACCCCCGGGTGTGGTCGTCCTCGAGCGTTGGGAGTGGGGCGAGCTCTACGGGTTCTTGCGGGCGATTCGTACGGATCAGGGGGTCATCGTAGAGCTTCCGGAGGGCGGCGCCCCGGGCGCGGATCTTGAGCGGGCGTGGTCGGTCCTGCAGGCGCGTTTGGAGCGAGCGAGGCAGCTGCGGGCCGAAATCGAGGCCATCGATCGGCAGGTGATCGGGCCGATCGATCAACGCTTGGAGGCGCTTCGGCTCGAGCAGCGCATCCTGGAGCTCGACGGGGCACTCGATGCGGCCGCGGAGCGCCGACTGGCCGGGGCTCGGCAGGATTTGCGGGATCGCTATCGGCGAGCGGCGACGGAGCGCGAGGGGCTTGTGGAGCGCCTCGAGCGGGACCGCCTCGAGCTCGAGATCGCCGATGGCCGGCGGATGACTGTGGCCCTGGCCGAGCTCCAACGGGTCTATCGCCCGAACGCCATGGGCTGGATCGAGCGAGCGCAATTCTATGGGGACAGTCTGTGGACCTTTCTGGCCACGGCGCCCCGGAAGGCGAACACCGAAGGGGGGGTCTTCCCGGCCATCCTCGGGACGGTGGTCCTGGTGTTGCTAATGACGGTCTTCGTGACCCCCTTTGGGATCCTTGCGGCGGTCTACCTCCGGGAGTACGCGCCTCAGGGGCCCGTGACCCGCTCGGTGCGAGTGGCGGTCAACAACCTGGCCGGGGTGCCGTCCATCGTCTACGGGGTGTTTGGTCTCGGGTTTTTCGTCTACTTCATCGGCGGAGGCGTCGATCGGATCTTCTATCCCGAGGTCCTGCCCTCACCGACCTTCGGGTCGCCTGGGCTGCTGTGGGCAGCGCTCACGTTGGCCTTGCTGACGCTGCCTGTGGTCATCGTCGCCACGGAGGAGGGCTTGGAACGGGTCCCGCGCTCGCTTCGCGAGGGCAGCCTGGCCCTCGGGGCCACCAAGGCGGAGACGCTGTTTCGGGTGATCTTGCCGATGGCCAGTCCGGGCTTGATGACAGGGCTGATCCTGGCGATGGCCCGGGCCGCGGGTGAGGTTGCGCCCCTGATGCTCGTGGGCGTGGTCAAATTGACGACGGATCCGCCAATAGATGGTGAGTTCCCGTATCTGCATTTGGACCGGAAATTCATGCACCTCGGCTTTCACATCTACGATGTCGGTTTTCAGAGCCCCAATGTGGAAGCGGTGCGTTCCTTGGTCTACGCTACGGCGTTGCTGTTGCTGTTGGTCATCGTCTTGCTCAACTTGGCGGCTATCCTCCTGCGGGATCGACTCCGGGAGCGCTATCGCGCCTTCGAGACGCATGCTTGATGAGGCGCCGCGCAGTCGGTCCGCCGGCGCGGATCGTGAGCCGGTCGCCTTCGGTCCCCGGGTCGATGGAGCGTACCGGTGAGCCGATCAGCGTCCCTCGAGCGAGGCGATGGGTCTCTACTGCAGGTCCGGGATCTCGATCTGTATTTCGGATACGACCACGTGTTGAAGTCGATCCGACTAGATGTGCCGCGCCATCGAGTGACCGCCTTTATCGGCCCGAGTGGCTGCGGCAAGTCGGCGTTATTGCGGTGTTTCAACCGGCTCAACGATCTGGTGCCTAACGCTCGGATCACGGGTCAGGTCTTCTTGGAGGGCGAGGATATCTACGGCCCGACGGTGGATTTGACGGCGCTGCGGCGGCGAGTCGGGATGGTCTTCCAGCGGCCCAACCCGTTCCCCAAGTCCATCTACGAGAACGTTGCCTACGGGTTGCGCTTGCTCGGCTGGCGCAACCGGCGGCGCCTGGACGACCAGGTGGAGTGGGCATTGCGCTCAGCCGCGCTGTGGTCCGAGGTCAAGGATCGGCTGGATACCAATGCCCTGGGGCTGTCCGGGGGGCAGCAGCAACGCCTGGTGATCGCGCGCGCGATTGCCGTGGAGCCACAAGTCCTGTTGCTCGACGAACCAGCCTCAGCCTTGGATCCCATCTCGACGCTCAAGGTCGAGGAGTTGATCAACGAATTGAAGCGTCGCTACACCTTGATCTTGGTGACGCACAACATGCAGCAGGCGGCCCGAGTGGCGGATGACACGGCATTCCTCTACCTCGGGGAGCTCATCGAGTATGCCGACACGAAGACCGTGTTCACCAATCCCCGGGAACGGCGAACGGAAGACTACATCACCGGGCGGTACGGATAGTAGAGACACCGCTCGGCTCGAACCGGGGGCCCGGGTTGTTTGCCGTGACCTGGGACTCCATTGACGTGGCCGTTTCGATCGGCCGCTGCGTTCGACAGGCTCACCCATGACGGACCGCTCGAAGCGTAATCAACACATCTCGCGTCAGTTTAACGAAGAGCTGACGGATATTCGGAGCCGCGTGCTGCACATGGGGGGTCTGGTGGAACAGCAGATCTCCGATGCCCTGCGGGCGCTACGGGACCTGGATACCGGGCTGGCGGAACGGGTCACCCAGGGCGACTATCGGGTCAATGCCCTCGAGGTCGCGATCGACGAGGAGTGCACGGCCATCCTGGCCCGCCGCCAACCCGCCGCGAGCGATCTGCGGATGATCGTGGCGGTGATCAAAACGATTGCGGATCTGGAGCGGATCGGTGATGAGGCGGAACGACTCGGGCGGATGGCCCTCCGGCTTGCCGAGGAGGGGGATCGGCATCATCCGATCAACCTCGGCATCCAAAGCCTGGGGACGCAATGCCTGCGGATGGTGCATGATGCCCTCGATGCCTTCGCACGCCTCGACGCCGAGTCCGCCATCGCCGTGGTGCACCAGGATGCGACGGTCGATCAGCAATACGATGTCTTGCTGCGTCAACTCGTCACCTACATGACGGATGACCCGCGTTTGATTGGCGCCGCGATGAACGGGATTTGGTCGATTCGGTCCCTCGAACGCATCGGCGATCATGCCCGTAACATCGGCGAGTACATCATCTACCTCGTGCACGGCCGGGATATCCGTCATACCAAACGATCGGTGCCGGGCGATGGCTCGGATCGCTCGGTTCGAGGCGATTCGACGGCCGGCTGAGCCACGGCCCCCTCGCCCGCCGGGAAACGCCGGGGGCGTTGCCGGTGGCCGTGGTGGCGCGCGGCGCGCTGGGCTCGGGCCGGGGTCGGTCGTCCCCTATTCCCGTCTTTTGGGCCGCTTAGGGCGGAGCCAAGGGGCGAATCGAGCTGCCAACCGCTAGCGCAACGGGCCATGAAACAGCGAACCGTTCTTGTCGTTGAAGACGAATCCGCGATCCGGGAGATGATCGGCTTCGCGCTCCGCGATGCCGGCTACGAGGTCCTCGAGGCCGCCGATGCCGCGAGCGCTTGGCGACTCATCAGTGACGAGCCCCCGTTCTTGATCCTCCTCGATTGGCTCCTTCCGGACGTCAACGGGATCGAACTGCTCCGCCGGGTCCGCCGCGAGGAGCTAACCCGGGGCATCCCCGTGATCATGTTGACCGCCAAGGGCGAGGAACACGACCGGGTCCGCGGCCTGGAGGGTGGCGCCGATGACTACTTGACCAAGCCTTTCTCGGTCCGCGAACTGGTGGCACGCATCCACGCCGTCTTGCGTCGCACGGTGCCGGATGCCTCGGAAGACGTCATTGATGTCGAGGGGCTGTACCTCGATCCGGCGAGTCATCGGGTGACGGCCAACGGGACGACCCTGCGAATGGGGCCGACGGAATTCCGTTTGCTCCATTTCCTGATGACCCATCCGGAGCGGGTCTACAGCCGGAGCCAACTCTTGGATCGGGTCTGGGGCGCCAATGTCGTGGTCGAGGAGCGCACCGTGGATGTGCATGTGCGGCGCCTGCGCAAGGCCCTCGAGGCCCAGGGCCTCGATCACCTCATCCAGACGGTGCGTGGGGCCGGCTACCGCTTCTCGAAGCAGGTTTGAGGGGTTGGATAACGCCTGGCTAGGCGAGGTCCGCTGGGGCCTGATCGTGCTCGGCGCAAGCCTCGGATTCGGTTGGGCGCTGGGCCTTGGGGTCGGGTTGTATGCCGGAGTCGCGACCGGGTACATCGCATGGCACTGGCTCCAGGGGTATCGGCTCCGTCGTTGGCTGCGGCGCGCGGTGCGTTTCGCCCCCCCGCAGAGCCTCGGGATGTGGGGCGAGCTCTTCGATCTCCATTACCACCTTCAGGTGCGGCATCGCCGCCAACGACATCGGCTGACGGGGCTGCTGACCCGACTACGTCAGGCCACCCGCGCCATGCCCGATGCGACCGTGGTCTTGAACGCGGATCGCGAGATCCTGTGGTTCAACCAGAGCGCCGCCGAGTTGCTCGGGTTGCGGGTTCCCGCGGACCGGGGGCAGCGTATCGATCATCTGCTACGGCATCCCCGGTTCAATCGCCTCCTGGTGGAACAGCGGTTTCGGCAAAGCATCGAGGTCCCGGCCCCGGTGCCCGGCGACCGAACCCTCTCGCTGGTCCTCATCCCCTATGGAGACGACGATCGCGAGATGCTCCTCATCGCCCGGGATGTGAGCCAACGGGTCCGGGTCGAACAGGTCCGTCGCGATTTCGTGGCCAATGTCTCACACGAGCTCCGCACGCCGCTCACCGTCCTATCCGGCTTCCTTGAGACCATCGAGCGAAGCGAGGGTGGGTGTGCCGAACGCTGGGCCCGCCCGCTGCAGCTCATGCACCAGCAGACCGATCGGATGCGCACGATGGTTGAGGACTTGCTGATGCTCGCCAAGCTCGAGACCAGCGAATCGACGGAGAATCGCGACATCGTTTCGGTGCCCCGTCTCCTGCCGAACATCCGTGAGGATGCCGTGGCCCTCAGTGCCGGCGAGGCCCATCAGGTGACCCTGAGCATGGATGATACCGTGTGGTTGCGCGGGCGGCGTGAGGAGTTGCGGGCCGCCTTCTCGAACCTGGTCTTCAACGCGATCCAGTACACACCCCGCGGGGGGGTGATCCATATCGACTGGTATGCCGATGACGACGGGGCCCATTTTGCCGTCTCGGATACCGGGGTCGGGATCGAACCCGAACACATCAATCGCCTGACCGAGCGCTTCTATCGTGTGGATGTCGCCCGCTCTCGGGAGCGAGGGGGGACCGGGTTGGGTTTGGCTATCGTCAAACACGTCCTGGATCGCCACCAAGGCCGGCTGAACGTGACGAGCGAACGGGGTAAGGGCAGCCGTTTCGCCTGTGATTTTCCCCCGGCGCGGATCGCCCGCCCCAGCGACTCCGACGCGGACGATGAGGCGGATGTCGATACGGGATCCGCCGATGGGGCGGATCCCACCTATTGAACGACGTCGGACCGTGTGGCGGTCCGATTGGGAGGACTGTGTCATGGCGTCTCGGGTTCGGATCCTTCGGCAACGACTCGTCCTTTTCGGGGTTGTGATCGCCCTCGTCGTGCTGCCCACCCCGGGGATCGCCGACTCGGCCGGGGCGGTGGATTGGCCGACGTACCAGCGGGTCGAGGGGGTCGCCGGGACCTTGAACAGCGTCGGTTCGGATACCCTGGCCAATCTGATGGCCCTCTGGGCGGAAGCCTTCAAGCGGGTGTATCCGGCCCTCACGATCCAGATCCAGGCCGCGGGTTCTTCGACGGCACCCCCGGCGCTGATCCAGCAGACCGCGAATGTCGGCCCGATGAGCCGACCCCTGCGGGCCGGCGAAGCGGCCGCCTTCTACGATCGGTTCGGCTACGAGCCGACGTCCGTCATCGTGGGCATCGACGCAGTCGCCATCTACGTCCATCGGGACAATCCGATCGACGCCTTATCCCTCCCGGAGCTCGATGCAATCTTCTCCGCGACCCGCCGCTGCGGTCACGCGGTGGCGATTCGCCGGTGGGATCAGCTCGGCATCGGCGGGGAGCTCGCCGGGGCGCGCATCCAGCTCTACGGGCGTAACTCCGTGTCCGGGACCTACGGGTTCTTCAAACAGCATGCCCTCTGCCGGGGCGACTACCGCAACGAGGTGAACGAGCAACCCGGTTCCGCCTCGGTGGTTCAGGGGGTCGCACGGTCCCTCAATGGCATTGGCTACTCCGGGATCGGTTACCGAACCGCCGAGGTCCGCCCGGTACCGTTGATCCCCCGAGGCGGTCAGACGGCGGTGCCGCCGGAGCCGGATCCGGTTCGTCGCGACCGCTATCCGCTGTCCCACCCGCTCTACATCATCATCAACAACCCCCCGACGCGGCCGTTGAAGCCCCTCGTCGCGGAGTTCCTGCGGTTCGTCCTATCCCAGCGGGGGCAAGCGGCCGTTACCCAGGAGGGGTTCATCCCCCTGCCGGCGGATGTCTTGAGCGAGCAGCGCAGTCGGCTGGAGTGACCGGTCCACGGCAGCGCGCGTTCGATAAGCGCCTAGTCGGTTCCGCCGGCTCGGGCTCGGGCCGCGCGTGCTCGGGCCCACCGGGCGATGGAACGGGCTCCGAGGATCAGGGCGGCGCCGAACACCACCGCATAGACCCAAGCCCAAGGGAACCCCGGGCGGGGCTCCATGTGGTACGGGTCATCGGGGTCTTGGATGACGGGGAAATCGCTGCCGGCCGGGTGGGCGGCGAGCCGTTCCTCGGCGGCGGCGCGCTGAGCGAGACTGCGGCGCTGGGTGATCCGAACCGGTAGGCGGACGATCTCATCCCCGCGTGCGAAACTGCACCGGATCAATGGTACGTAGCGAGTGCCCTGTTCGGTCTCCTGGGACCGGATCTGGTGATCCACCACGGTGCAAGGGCGTTGGGGCCATTGCCGGCGCTCCCACACGTGTTCGCTCCAGGCGAGGGCTTGGTAGAATCCCCAGCCGGCGACACCGGTCCAAACCAGCCAGAAGAGCAGGGACGGCAGGGTTGGGGGAATGGTCAGCGGGCGCAGCGGCATAGGGGTCCTCCTGATGGGTCGAGGTCGCGGGATGAGTCGGCGTGGGATCCGCTGGCGCTCCGGGTCGACCGTGAGACCGCCGATGGCCCGAACGTCGGGTTGGACTGAGCTAACCGGAGTGCACCGATGACCGATTCCTCTGCCATCGCCGAATCCTTGCGTATCCCCGAGGAACCCCTGACGTCACTGCGGCGCGAGTGGTTAACCCTCATCGATATCGCCCTGTGGGGGGAACTCAAGGCCGATCGGCCCGGGACCCTGGGGCGGTTACGCAAGCGCTTGCTGGAGGCGGCCGAAAACCTTCGCTCCGTGGCCAATGATCGGGCATGGATCCCCCAGGAACGGGAGCGGATCAAAGGAACGCTCGGGGCCAGTGTCAAACTGCGGGATGGACTCGCCGAGGTCGAGCGACTCCTGGAAAAGGTCGATGGCCCCGATCAGCCACGCCTGCGGCAGGCGTGGGATCACTGGCACAGCGAACTGGATGCGCTGTTGAGTCCGCGCGAGAACCAATGGGCCCAGTTGCTCGAGACGTACTATGACGACGACCCCGCGGGGGACGAAACGGATCCGGGTTGAATCCGGCGCTCAGATCGCGGCATCGGGGCTGCCCCGGCGATCAGGGGAGCGGCTGCCGTAGAGTCAAGCGGTCATTGCGCTGTTCGAGTTCCAGCTCGCCCATGAAACTCATCCCCAGCAGGACGCTGTCGATCGGTGAATGGGGGTTGATGGTGGCCCGCACGTCGCGCAGCACGATGTCGCCGAGGGCGACGCGGTCCAGGGTTGTGCGATAGACTCGAACCACACCGCTCGCCGTTCGCGCCATCGCCGCCGAGCCATAGTCCAGGTCGAGGCGATCGGCCGTCGCTTGCGGGATGCTAACATCCGTCGCGCCGGTGTCGAGCAGGAACTCCACCGCTTCGCCATTGATGCGGCCCGTGGCCACATAATGGCCGCCGGTGTTCCGCTCCAGCGTGACCTCCCGATTGCCGTCCTGGACCCGGGTCGCGACCTGCTGGTTCGGATTCCGGCGCTCGTCGATGAGCCCTTGAAAGATGACCACCGCCACGGCGAGGATCAAGATCCAGGCCGTAGCGATCATGAGGCCGCCGATGCGGCGCGGCGTGTCATTATCGGACATGCCCGCTCCTGGTTCGTGTCGAGGGGGATGGGATCGCGTCTCGGGGGCCGTCGGATCGTTGGCGCGTTTGCGGGTGCCGCGGTGCGGGGCCCGCCACTAACCCACCGGATTGCAGAGCACGCGACATGTCGGGAAACACCTTTGGTCGGCTTTTCACCCTGACGACGTTTGGCGAGAGCCACGGGCCGGCCCTCGGGGGCGTTGTCGACGGCTGTCCGCCGGGTCTCACCCTGGACGAGGCGTTGCTCCAGCAGGAGCTGGATCGTCGCCGCCCCGGTCAGTCGCGGCATACCACCCAGCGGCGCGAGCCGGATGCGGTCCGCCTGTTATCCGGGCTATTCGAGGGGGAGACCACCGGAAGTCCGATTGGACTCCTGATCGAGAACGTCGATCAGCGCTCCAAAGACTACTCCGAAATCGCTCGAAAGTTCCGCCCCGGACACGCGGATTACACCTACCAGCAAAAATATGGACGCCGGGATTATCGGGGCGGTGGGCGCTCATCGGCTCGTGAGACGGCGATCCGGGTCGCCGCGGGCGCGATCGCGAAGCAATTCCTAGCGACCCGCTTCGGTGTGCGCATCGGCGGGTATCTCGCCCAGCTCGGCCCGATCGCCGTGGATCCCGTGGCCGTCGACCAGGTGGATACGAACCCGTTCTTCTGCCCGGATCCGGATCGGGTGCCGGAGCTCGAGTCCTACATGGATGCCCTGCGCAAGGAGGGGGACTCCATCGGGGCGCGCCTGACGGTGGTGGCCGCGGGGGTTCCGGCGGGTTGGGGCGAGCCGGTCTTCGACCGCTTGGATGCCGACCTGGCCCATGCCCTGATGGGGATCAACGCCGTCAAGGCCGTGGAGATCGGCGACGGCGTCGCGGCGGCCTCGAGCAAGGGCACGGCCTTCCGTGACGAACTCACCCCCGCTGGCTTCCTCAGCAACCACGCCGGTGGGGTCCTCGGGGGCATCTCCACCGGTCAGCAGGTTGTCGCCCATCTCACCCTGAAACCCACCTCCAGCATCCGCTTGGCGGGACAAACGGTGGATGTCGATGGGGCGGCCACGGCGATCGCGACCCACGGTCGGCACGACCCCTGCGTGGGGATCCGCGCCACGCCGATCGCCGAGGCCATGATGGCCCTGGTGCTCGCCGATCATGCGCTGCGCCACCGGGGACAGAACGCCGACGTGGTCTCACCCACCCCCGCGATCCCCTCCGACCCCTCCTCGGGTTGACGGGATCCGCAGCCCCTTCGGTGGCCCCGATCCCCTATGGGCGTCTCGCAGCCGCCTACGCCTGCTACTTCGCCAGCCTCGGGGCAATCATGCCCTATTGGGGCTTGTTCCTCACCCACGAGGGATTTGCGCCGCCGGCGGTCGGGCAATTGATTGCGGTCCTCGCCGGGGCGAAGATCATCGCGCCCTACCTGTGGGGTTGGCTGGCGGATCGGACCGGCGCCAACGCGCGCCTCCTGCGGTTTGCCGCCGTGGCCGCCTTCGTCTCCTTCGCGGGTATCCTTGGGGTTACGAGCTGGTGGGGTTATGCCGTCATCCTGGCCGCCTTCGGGTTCTTCTGGCATGCCCTGTTGCCCCAATTGGAGGCGCTGACCCTCAATCATCTCGGGGCCTCGCCCCACCGCTACAGTACGATCCGGCTCTGGGGTTCCCTGGGGTTCATCGTCGCGGTGGTCGGTCTCGGGGCCCTGCAAGATCAACGGCCCTTGACCGAGCTGCCGCAGTGGATCTTGCCCTGGCTCGGCGGATTGATGATCGTCGTGTGGCTCTTGCCGAGCGCGGGCGGCATTGACCCGGGCAGCCAGCGCGCCTCGAGCCCCGAGGTCAGGCCAGGCGCCGCCGGCGTTGTCGGGTTGCTGTTCGTTTCCTTTCTGATGCAACTCAGCCATGGTCCGTACTACACCTTCTACAGCGTATTGCTCGAGGCGTCCGGTCACGGGGGCAGCGTCACCGGTCGGCTCTGGGCCCTGGGGGTGCTGGCGGAGGTGGTTGCCTTCCTCTTCGTACCGCGCCTGTTGTCTCGCCTCGGGGCGGTCTCGCTCCTTCGCATCGCCCTGGCGTCGACGGTCTTGCGGTGGTTACTGATCGGCTACTTCGCCGATCAATTGCCTGGCTTGATCGTCGCGCAGCTACTCCATGCCGCGTCCTATGGGTTGTACCACGCCGCCGCGATTCATCTGATCCATAGCTATTTCGTCGGTGCCCATCAGGTCCGAGGACAGGCCCTGTATTCGAGCCTAAGCTTTGGGTTGGGGGGCGCCCTCGGCAGCCTCATCGCTGGCTACCTCTGGTCCATCGTCGGGAGCACCCTCACATTCTATAGTGCAGCAGGGGCTGCGGCGCTGGGATGGCTGGCCACGCGCTGGCTCACGGGTCCGGCCGATCAACCACCGGCCTCGTCCCTTCCTGCGCCGTCCGAGCCGCGTTCGCGTTTACCGTTGGAGTCACCGAGGAGGTTGTCATGAGCGATATCGAAACCCAAAAGCAGCGGCTCGAGCGACAGCTCGACGATTGGCACGAGCGGATCGAGGGATTAGAGAATACCCTCGATCACGCAGAAAGTGACGCGCGCGCGCGTATCACCGCCGAGCTCAAGCATCTTCGTAATCAGCGAGATCAGGCACGACATAAGTTGGCCCAGCTCAAGGAGACGGATGCCGAGCAATGGGCCCATGACGATTTTCGGGCCGGTTTCCTGGAGATCTGGGATCGGATCGGCCAAGAGATCGACGCGGGTCTAGAACGCCTCGGCCACCGGCGAGGCGCCGGGGGCTGAGGCCGGAGCTCGTTCCATGACCACGCCGGTCCGCCCCAGCGGGGGCCGGCGCGCCCCGCTAGACGAGCTGTGCGGCGGTGACCCCGAGGCAAACCATGGCCACCCCGGAGAGCTGGGCGCGCAGCCCGAGATACCAGCGACTCGCCGGCAATCGCCAATCCCAGACGAAGGTGCCGAGGAACCCCACGATCAGCACGAGCAGGCCGGGTACGATCGGTAAAAGCCAAGCGCCCCATCCGATCAGCGAGGGGATCACCGAGCCCACGAGTTGCCAGGGGGCGGCCGGATGGTGTGGCGGTGCGGAGAATACGCGGCGGCCCCACTGGATCCCACCGATGAACGACAGGATGACGGCGGCATAGGCGATAAGTGCGTCCAGCGCCAGCGTCCCCCAGGCGCCGTCATGCCCCGCGATCGCGATCCAAGCCGTCGGTGCGAGGAAGGGTATCAATCCGCCGTATCCGAGGATACGCGCCGTTGGGCGCCACTGCGTCGATGGTGTCGAGGAAGCCTCGGTCATGGGTTCGCTTACCCCCTTGGATTAGCTGATAAACTTGAAAAACCATCCCCGGTGGGTTCGGGTATGTCCCCCCGGGTGTCCAGGTTGTGTCGAGGGTGATCGGGTTTGCCCCGGTTGGATTGGCCGTTGATCGCTCAGGCGTCGGGCCGCTCGGGTTGCGAGTCTCCCACCGTTCGTGTCGCCTGTCATCCGGTCCCTGCATCGCTCGACAGACAGACGGTCTGGTTTGCCTTATCCGCGGCGTGGCGGGGGCACAATCGGACGATTCGCTCGGGCGGTGTCTCGAACGTCCAGCCGGCCATGGGGTTGCGTGAGGTTCCCCGGTTCACCGGGGCTTGCGCGCTACGGGCTTGCGCCCGCCTGGAGGCTTTCTCGAAACCCCTCATCGGGGCTCTAGACATAGACAAGCGTCCGGTTTTGGGTTATGATCTTCGGACAATTGTTAGACAAAACATATACAGGTTGAGCCGGGGGTTGCCATGACGTCGGAGCGTATCGCAGTAATCGGTGGAGGAATCGCGGGATTGGGGGCATCCCTGATGTTAGGGCAGCGCTATCCCGTGACCCTCTTCGAGAAAGAGACTCAATTGGGGGGACATAGTCATACACGGGAAGTCGACACGCCCGACCAGGGGCGTCTGCCGGTCGATACCGGGTTCATGGTCTTCAATCACCACAATTATCCCTTGTTGACCCGATTGTTCGAATGGCTGGATGTGGCCACGCAATCGACGGATATGTCGTTCTCGGCGTCGATCGACGCAGGCGCGCTCGAGTACAGTAGCGATGGGCTGGGTGGACTGTTCGGCCAGCGCCGGAATCTCGTGCGCTCGGAGGTGTATCGGATCGCCACGGAAGTCATTCGCTTTAATCGCATTGCCCAGGGGGTTCTGGCGGATCCGGTTATTGACGAAGACACCAGCCTCGCCGCGTTTTTGGACGAGTATGGGTTCAGCCGCCTCTTTCGTGAGGCGTATCTCTTACCCATGGCGGCGGCCATCTGGTCGACCCCGACAAGCGCCATGGGTCGCTTCCCGGCCTTGAGCTTCTTGCGCTTCTTCGCGAACCATCACCTCCTGCAACTCAGTGGCCGTCCGCCGTGGCAGACAGTGCTTGGGGGCAGTCGAAGCTACGTCGAACGATTGGCCCATCGATTGCCGGCGACCATCGAGCTCGGGGCCCAGTTGGCCCGGGTCCAGCGGTGTCCTGACGGGGTCCATCTCATCGACGCCGAGGGCCACCGGAGCCGGTTCGACCACGTGGTCTTTGCCTGTCATCCCGACCAGGCACTCGATCTGATCGACGCGCCCAGCCATTGGGAGCGCAGCCTGCTCGGCGCGATTCGATATCAACCGAATCGCGCCCTGCTCCATCGGGATCCCCGGCTCATGCCCCGTCATCACCGCGTCTGGGCGTCGTGGAACTACTTCGCCGAGCGCCAAACGACTGGGGATACCGCGGTCTCCGTGACCTATTGGATGAATCGGCTGCAATCCTTGCCGACGCGCACGCCGGTGCTGGTCAGCCTCAATCCCCTGACGGAACCGGATCCGAGCCTCGTCGATGCCGAACTGTCCTACAGCCATCCGGTCTACGATCGTACGGCCCTGCGTGCGCAGCGGGCCCTCCGCCAGATCCAGGGGGTCGACCGGCTTTGGTTTTGCGGGAGTTATCACGGCTACGGGTTCCACGAAGACGGGCTCCGCGCCGCCGTGGCGCTGGGACGACGATTCGGGATCGAGCCGCCCTGGCAAATCGGGGCGCCGGCGAGCCCGGCCATCCCGCACCTGGCGCCGCGGGAGGCGGCATGAGCCCGAACCCGGCCGCGGCGTATCTGTGCCGCAGCCGGGTTCGGCACCGGCGATTCGACCGCTTTCGCTACGACTTCGTCTATCCCTTTTTCCGCGTCTGGGTCGACATCGACCGGCTTTCGAGGGTGGATCGCGCCTCGCGGATTTTCCGGTACAATCGCCCCGGGGCGGTCAGCCTCCGCGATCGCGATCATGGGGCGCGTGACGATTCGCCCCTCCGGCCGTGGCTCGAGGGGCATCTCGAGGCCCATGGGGTGACCAATGCCCAGGGGCCGATCTACTTGTTCGCGTTCCCCCGGATCCTCGGCTATGGATTCAACCCGCTGAGCCTTTGGTTCGCCTACAGTGAGGAGCACTCGCTGAAGGCGGTGCTCTTCGAGGTGCACAACACCTTCGGTGAGCGCCACAGTTACCTGGTTCATCGGGCGGGCGAAACGCTGACCTGGCCGATCCGCTCGCATCACGACAAGACCTTTTACGTTTCGCCCTTTCTCCCGATGGATCTGCGCTACGCCTTCGCACTGTATCGTACCGGAGAGCGGCTTCGGGTGGTCGTCAAAGACTACACGCCGGAAGGCGAGCTCAAGCTCGTCGCCATCGAGGATACTTACGTGCGTCCGCTGACGGATCGATCCCTCGGTATGGCCGTGGCCCGTTTCCCCTTCAGCAGCCTGCGGGCCATGGCGTTGATCCATTGGCAGGCGCTCAAGTTGTGGTTCCGTGGCGCCCGTCCCTACCGTCGTCCCTCCCCACCGGCATCGGAGGTCAGTTGATGCCCTTTGACAACGTAAGCACCCTCCACCGACCCGTCTTGAGTCGGCTTTCCGTGGAACCCTTCTTTGCGCGATTGCTTCGCGAGGTCCGTTGGGGGTGTTTGCGGGTGCGCCTGCCCAGCGGTCAGCTGCTCCAAGGCCAGGGGATCCACCACCCGAATACCGTGGGTGAGCTCTCGATCCGCCGGCCCTGGCGCCTCATGGCGCGGATCATGTCCCGGGGCATGGTGGGATTCGCTGAGGGCTATCTCCACGGCGACTGGGATACCGAAGACCTGCGGGCATTGCTGCACGTTGGCGCGCGTAACCGCGATATGCTCAGTGGGCGGTTTCGAACCCCCGCGGCGGTGAAGCTCATCCGGCGTTTCCAACACCGCACGCGGCGTAATACCCCGCAGGGCAGCCAGCGGAATATCGCGGAGCATTACGATCTCGGTAACGCCTTCTACCGGGCGTGGTTGGACCCCAGCATGACCTATTCCTCGGCCATCTTCGACGACCCGGGGGGCGATCTCGAGGCGGCCCAGGAGACGAAGTACGCCACCATCCTCGATCGGTTGGAGGCGCAACCGGGCGAGCGGATCCTCGAGATCGGATGCGGTTGGGGCGGCTTCGCCATTGCGGCCGCTCAGCGGGGCTTATATGTGGTCGGTCTGACCCTATCCCGGGAGCAGCTCGAGGAGGCGCAGCAGCGGGTTGCTGCCGCGGGGGTCGCCGATCGGGTCGAACTACGCCTGCAAGACTACCGATCGGTGGATGAGACCTTCGACCACATCGTATCCATCGAGATGTTCGAGGCGGTCGGCCTCGACTACTGGGATACCTATTTTCGGACCCTCGCCCGTTGCCTGCGGCCGGGGGGGCGCGTTGCCCTCCAGATCATTACGATCGCCGAGGACGAATTCCCCTCCTACTGCAATTGCCCGGATTTCATCCAGCTCTACGTCTTCCCCGGTGGCATGCTGCCCCCGGAGAGCGCCCTGACCGAGCAGGCCAGCCGATCGGACCTGGCCCTCGTGGCGCCGCGGTTCTGGGGTGAGCATTACGCCCGGACCCTAGCCGAGTGGTCCCGTCGTTTCGAGGCCGCCCTTCCGCGGATTCGGTCCCTCGGCTACGATGAATACTTCGCCCGCCTATGGCGCTTCTACCTTGCCTACTGTGAGGCAGGATTTCGCGTGGGTCGCATCAATCTGCTACAGGCCACCTTGGAACGGAGCGCTGCAGGGCACGACTGGGGCGATTCCCTGGGGCGCCGTCAGCAGCCCATCAGTTCGTCGGTTTAACCGACCCATCCATCGGTTCCCTGGCGTCGAGTGCGGTTCGGGTCGAACCTGCCCCACAATCGACAAGTCGCAACGCGTTAAAGACACCGAGTGATGCGCTCGGATGAGCCCCCGGCGTCGGCCGACACGGGCCTCGACCCGATTCGACCCGGCCTGCGGGGTTCGGATAGGGAAGCCGCCCTAAGGCGGCCTCACACGCCGGGGCCGGTCGATTGACCCATCGGATGCCGGGGCGATCCCGTAACCGGTCGCTGATCTGAGCTATTCTCTCGTGACGGGCAACGGCCCCCGACGTCGGGATTGCCCCTCAGCATCCGTCCAATGGACGCGATCGCGCGTACCGCCTTTATCGATCCACGCATCCACACCGGCGCCGAC
>CAYFWJ010000034.1:7590-24226 GCA_964346755.1 uncultured Ectothiorhodospiraceae bacterium | reverse complement strand
CACCAGGAATGCGGCCAGGTCGCCCCGGGGAATGGTCCGCCCGAGCCGTCCGGCCGCATGGGTTGCGTGCCACTGACCGGTCTCGGGCTCGTCGGTGAGACCCGCGGGTCGCACCACGATTGTCGTGACGGGGGATGCCTCGGCGGCCGCCTCGGCCGCGGTGAGATCGCGCTTGACGCGGCCGAGGAGGGTATTGAACACGAGCGCAAAGAGCCAGCCTGCGGGGCCAATTTGGCGGAGTTGCGCGGCGCTGTCGCCGACGCCCAACGAGGAGATCAGCGCGAGCCGGGGGACAGCCAATGCCTCCATGGCGGAGAGGGTGTTTCGCGTTCCTTCGGCGACGACAGGGGATTCCCCAGGCCGATTCCCAAGACACGAGATGACGAAATCGGTGCCCGCCAAGGGGGGCCGAAGGGTCTCGGGGTCGCGCGCATCGATTCCAAACACTCGCAACCGGGCGTGGTGCGTCATGACCTGATCCGGTTGCCGGGCTAAGGCATGGACAATCCAATCCTTCGCCAGGGCCTGACGAACCACGTGGCCCCCGACGCCTCCCGTCGCGCCAATTACCGCTAGCGTCTTCATGGGGTATCTCCGATAAACCCGCCTCCGAGGGAAGCTTGCGCCGCTCGCTGGCCCTGAGAACGGGCTTCGCTCGCCGAGGCATGATGGATGGATTCTTGACGTCGAATCGGACCCGGACTATGCGTCCAGGGGATTCCTGAGCCACCCAATGAGGTCCTTGCATGACCGAGAAACTCGTCGAATGGTCCGACACCCTTAGCATCGGAATACCCGAGATCGATGATCAGCACCGGGTATTGATTGACCTCCTCAATCAGCTCCACGCGGCTATTCGCGAGCAGCGGGGACGCGCTGAATGCGGTGAGATCCTCGAACGACTCATCGAGTACACCCGGGTTCATTTCGCAACGGAAGAGAGCGTGATGAGCGTCTTCCGCTATCCGGGCTGGAGGCACACCGCCAGGAGCATCAGCAACTGATCGACGAGGTCTCGGACCTGAAGGCTCGCTACGATCGTGAGCAGGTCAACGTCAGCATGGAGCTGATCCATTTCCTCAAGGTCTGGTTACAAAAGCATATCGTTGATTCGGATAAGAAGGCGGGCAATTCGTTGTGCAGGCCTCCGGGGTGCAAAAGCCGGGTTGGTGGCAACGCTTCTTCGGCGAGCTCTTCCATCGTCCTCAAACCTCCTGAATCCGAGGGGGTCAACCGTCGGCTTTGGCGTTCGGTACGGCCTCCGCTGGCGCATGCCGATTCGACGAATCCACCGCAGCATCCGCGGGGGGGTCGGCGTCCAGACTCCAGGACCAGAGGACTCGGTCCGGCAGGGGTAGTACCATAAACCAATGTTCGATGATCGCCAGGGTGAGCAGGGTAGCAACGAGGGTGAGGGCAACCGCTGAGAACGGTTCGACGCCCGGAGCGGTCGCAGACTGCACGATTAGCACGACAACGACTGTGGGTACGGTGATCGAGAAGGGGAAGAGGAGGTTGATGGGCTTATGGGCCATGTAGCCGCTGATAAAACGCAGATGTCTGGGGAGCCAATCCTCATGGAGATTGGGAACCCCGAGGAATAGATTGAGCTTGGCGCTCCAGCGCATCGCCCACAAGACCGTGTAGGTCCAGAGGGCAACCGGGTTGGGCGCTCCCCAGGTGAGTCCCAGTAGGAGGAGGGCGGTCGCGATGATGGCCAGCTCGTGGTAGAGACTAATTTGGATTGCGAGCCAGAAACGTCGCCATGGGGAGCAATCGACGGGACAGGGTGCGGTTCGGGGACCGCTGGCATAGCCCATGAAATAGCTCAGCTCGTGCCATCCCCAGATGGCCACCCCGCAGGCGAAGGCAAGGTAGGCGCCGCTTGGGGTGGCATCGAATCGTGTCTGGACGACGCCGACCAGCGCCAGGATGGCAAGGAGGCTGGAGCCCACGAGGCTCCAGCCGAACGTAGCCGGGGAACGCCGATTCAGATAGAGGATGAGCCCAGTGCTGAACCACCACACTAGGGCTGCGTACAGGATGGTGCCCCCATACCATGCCATATCGACCTCCTTACCAGGCGGGACGCGTCCGCACCTGTTCCGGGATGGTGTTCGGTTGCGTCGGTAACAGATACAGACGGACGAAAGTGAGGAAGCCTGCACTACGCAATCCCATACGTCGCATCCAGCCGATCGCCCCACCCCGCTGCTTCGATTGCTCTATAGCCTGTCCGATCCGGAATAGCCGGTCAAGGCCTTGGGCAAAGGCTGGGTGGTCGATGTCAAGTGTAAGCGGGAAGACCTGCTTACTGATCTCTGTGGTGATTCGAAAGACCTGAAAGTCGTACTCAGTCGAGTCGAGCCTCAGGGCTTCATGTAGCTCGGTTCGCGCGTGGTCCCGGGCGTACATCGTGGCGAAGACCGCCAGCAGGAAGAAACGGATCCACAGCCGATTAGGGCCTTGCAAGAGATGCGGATTCGCGCGCATCAACAGGGCGAAGGCCTCCCCATGGCGGAACTCATCATTGCACCATTCCTGGAACCACCGAAAGATCGGATGAAAGCGATATTCGGGATGGCGCTCGAGTTGCCGAAAGATGGTGATGTAGCGGGCATAGCCGATCTTCTCGGACAAATAGGTCGCGTAGAAGATGAATTTCGGCTTGAAAAAGGTACGCTTCTTGGCGCGGCGCAGGAAACCGAGGTCCACCGCGAGATCAAAGTCCTTGAGCGATTGATTGATGAAGCCGGCGTGACGCGATTCATCCCGGGCCATGTACCCCATCATTTGCTTGATGTCGGGGTTGTCGACACGTTTTTGAATATCCGAATAGAGGACCCCACCGGAGAATTCCGCGGTAACGGAGCTCGTCAGGAAGTCAATGAACTCTTGCCTCAACTCGGGTGAGAGATCTTGAATCTCCTGTTCGAATGCAGCATCGCGCTTGAAATGATCCTGATTGTTGTCATCGCTGAGCTCGTCCATGAGGGAGTCCCACTCCGCCCGCACGGGTTCGACATCGAGACGATCCATCGCCGCGAAGTCTGTTGTATAAAACCGGGGATTCAGTAAGGTCTCGCGATTGGCGCGCTCGGTGGTCGGGGTCTTCGCCGCGGCGGGCGCGGCCTCGGTGCTAACAGTGCTCATAGATTTCGTTCTCGGTTAAAGCGAATGAGCAAGCATTCGAGAAATAGAATCAACACAAGCCTTTAGCGCCGTTGGAGTCGTCGATCGGCGGCAATCGACGGCTCCAGCTCAGCGTGTGGACGGGTTGGAGGCTGTGTTGTCTTGGTCTAGGGGCGCAGTCGATTCGTCGAGCGCAAGGAGTTTCGCGAAGGCACCGACATTGGTCGGACCGAAGGCAGCCAATTCAGTGCGCTCCCCGGTTGTGGGGTCTTCCAGCGACAGTCGCCCGTTGGCCCATTGGGTCAGCCGGACCGGCGCGTTGGAGGTGACACCCCGAGCGCGACGTTCGCGCTCCAGACTGCGCAGAACCCCACGGATAAAGTTCTCCTCGCCGGCTGGTATGACTCGGATCGGTTCGCGTTGGGGCATTCGATAGACCACAAGGGATTCATCCGAGCGCTCCTCGAATAGGAAGGTCCCTTGAGCGACTGGCGCGGAGTCCGGCGGCTCGCTGCTCGGGTCCCCGATCCATCCAAGGCTGCCAGCAATCGCAAGACAAAGCGACAGGACTATGACCGATCCGATCACGATCAGAGCCGGTTTGGGGACCTCTTTTTGGCTCGACGTCTCACTCATGCCCGCGCGTCCTCACGATCAGGCGCTCGCTGCAGCGGTGCGCGCCGCGGGTTCCGATTCCTCCGCAGCCGCATGGGGTGATGATGGCCGATCCGAATCCGTTCCTTCTTCGCCCTCGTCTTCCTGGGCAGCCCGCTCGGTCGCATCCCGAAGGGCCTCTGAGAGGAGTTCGGCGACCCGTTGCGGCTCGGGGATGTTCCGGAGCATTGGCTCGGGTTTACCCATTCGCCAAGGCCGGGCGTGAGGCCAAAGTAACCAGTAGTTCACGCGGTTGTTCGGCTTCAGCGACAGCGGAATATCGCCGGTTCCATCGGGATACACCTTGAGCGCGGCGGATTCCACGAGCCGCAGCGGCAGGGTGATGGTGATCGGGAGGGCGACACCGATTCGGCACACGACGTGATCCGTGGTGACGGTATAGACGGTCGTGCGAGCGAAGGTCCATCCGAAGAGGTATAGGATCCCGAGGCCCAACGCTGCGAGCGGAAGCCAGGAAATCGGGGCGAGCAACGCCTCGTTGAAGGACCCATTGCGCAGATAGGCGGAGATGCCGACGATGATCAGCAGAATACCGAAGTACAGGAGGAACTTACGGGTGTGGAAAGCGTAGCGCGCCAGGGCGCCCCCGACGGGGGCACCCTGCCACAGGATATGCTCGCCCTCCGGCAGTCGTTCCGGGAGTCCTCGAATCGGCTCAAAGTCGTGTTCTTTCACAGGCAAGACCCCCTCATCGCATAGCTACCGGAGTCGGTCATTAGATCAAGGCCTCGGCCCGTTCCGGGGTCGCATACAGATGACCACTGGCATAGTAGGCACAGATCTTGTCCTCTTCGAGCAGCGTCACCTGATTGGGGTCCTTCAACCGGGGCACCTGGGCGAATTGCTTACCGAGGATGGAGTCCGCGAACACGATCGTTTCCCGATTGCTGGCCAACCGCTCGGTCAAGGAACCCTCGGTCGGTGACCGGGCCACTTTACGGAACTGCGCCATGAACATCGGCATCAGAACGCGGTCGCTGCTGTCCTGAAGCTCGATCTCGAGGTAACGGACCATCACCTCCGACAGATCGATCCAGATGTCGACCACTTTCCCAGCGACATTGTAGTCGAAACCGACGACCCGCATGCCCCGGGGATCCCGCTGGCCCTTCGGGATGTAGTGATCGCTCGCGACCCGAAGCGGCACGATCTTGGGTTCACCCTCCAGGGTCAGATCCGGGGTGTCTGAGCGCATGGCATAGGACGCCGGACCGATTCCATCGACCATGGGGTTGCCGGTCGGGATCATGGGCTGGCCTGGCCCCCGTCGCCACTCGGCGGCGAGATTATCCCGATACTGGTTACTGTTCGGGACTTTGATCGAGCCGCCATGAGGCAACAGGAAGGTCTTACCCTCGGGTATGATGGGGAAGACTTCGCCCAGGGGACGCCGAGGCCGATCCGTCGGATCCGGCTCCAGGGGATAACCCTCGCGGCGATCCTCTCGCCGGATGTAGTAGATGAGGGCAGCGAAAAAGATCCAGAAGGCATAAAGAGCGACCTGCGCCACATCGATGTGGCTGGTTATCGCACCGGTTGGCATGAGTGACCTCCTCTCGCGAAGGTAGCTAATTGGGGAACTCGGCCAAGCCAAAACGCGACTTCGACCGAGCGGCAGACTCACTCGTGGAACGCACGAGGGGGCCGATCGCGATCAGGGTGGCGAAGAGCAACCCGATCTCGATGTGGTAGACGACGAGATAACCGGTCGAGGCATCGGTCAATGCCGGCCCGAGCATACCTCGCGTCGCGAGCTCTGAAAAAATATCCCGCAGCGCGCCACTGATGGCGATGGCGCCGCCTGTCGCGGTCGCTTGAACGGCCCCCCAAACCCCGAGGGCGAGGCCGCTCTGTCCCTCACGTTCTAGCGCCATGGCGGCCGTCAGGGTACCGACTGAGAATAGACCGCTGCCGAGCCCGATAAAGGCCGTGCCGATTCGAAACAGGGCCGGCGAATCCAACGGGGCGGCGAAGATCACCCCGGTGAAGGCGCCGATCCCGATTAAGGCGCCGACGGCGGCCAAGCGATGGGCGTCGGCTCCGCGGGTCAACCGATGGGCGGCGATGCCGAAACCCGCCAGGGTGCCGGCGGCCAGGATCGCGGTCAGCACGGTCGTCGATCCGACGGGGAGATTCAGGATCTCACCGCCATAGGGTTCGAGCAGGATATCTTGCATGCTAAAACCGGCCGTCCCAAGGCCAACGGCGACGAGAAAGCGCGCGGAACGCCCTTGACGAACAAATCCTCGCCAAGCCATCCAGAAGTCAGGTCGGGGTTCATCCTTACGGGTTCGCTGGGGATTGCGTGCCTCCTGCTTCCACAGGGCGATCGTGTTGAGGACCAAGGTGATCACAGCCGCGCCCTGGATGAGTTGGATCAGTCGCATCGGGGTGAAATCCCGGAGCAAGATCCCAAATGTCAGCGCGGCGACCACCATGCCGAGGAGCAAGGTGACGTACAGCAGCGCCACTACGCGGGGACGAGCCTCGACCGGGGCGAGATCGGTCGCCAAGGCAAGGCCGGCGGTTTGGGTCGTGTGCAATCCGGCGCCGATCAATAGAAAGGCCAGGGCGGCGGCGATTTGCCCGTAGGCGGCGGGTCCATGACCCGCACCGGAGAGCAACAGCAGGGCGAAGGGCAAGATGGCCAGCCCGCCGAATTGAAGCAGTGTGCCGAACCAGATGTAGGGGACTCGTTTCCAGCCCAGGGCGGAGCGGTGGGTATCCGATCGGAAGCCGATGAGCGCCCGGAAGGGGGCCACGAGGAGGGGCAGGGCAATCATCGCCGAGACGAGCCAGGCCGGGACGCCGAGTTCCACGATCATAACCCGGTTCAGGGTGCCGTTCAGCAAGACCACGGCCATGCCGACGGAAATCTGGAACAGGGATAATCGTAATAATCGGCTCAGGGGGAGGGCGGCCGTTGCCGCATCGGCGAACGGTAGAAACCGAGCGCCCAGGGACATCCACACCTGTAACGGATCGTTCTGGCTTTGCGTCATAGGAATTCGCTCCGTTGGGTTCAGGTAGCGTCTGAGCCCCGCGCCATTGGCGATTCGAATAAGATCGCCCGGGGTGGTTTAGCCTAACCCCGGGGTAGCAGCTCCACGGCCTGTGAGGTGTAGAAACCCACGTCGACCCGATGCGATCGGCCGATGTGCCACGCGGTCAAGGCGGGCGAGCGCTGGATCCGGCCTCGGAGTTTCCCCTCGGCGATTGGCTGGATCGCCGGTGCTCGATGCTGGAGCGTCGGACTCAATCGCCCCACGGCATGCTTTAAGGTCAGTAGCGGCGTCCGTGGGGCAAAGGTGAAGAGCATCCCGTGCCGCGTGCGCTCGGCCCAACCGGCCACGACCTCGAGGGCGTCCGGCAGAGTGTAGTGAATCAATGAGTCCATCGCGACCACGTAGTCGAAGGTCCCCCAGTCGGGGTCGGCCAGATCACCGACTGCAAAGGTCAAGCGTTCTTCCGGGAAGCCGTCTGGCAGCCGTTCCTGTCCGATTCGAATCAGGTTGGGCGAGATGTCGACGGCGATGACCTCGGCGCCGCGGCGGACTGCCTCGACCGCCAGCAGGCCGGTTCCGCAGCCCGCATCGAGCACTCGATGACCGCTGAGATCTGCCGGCAGCCAATCGAGTAGCGTGGTGCGCATCGTCTCCCGGCCCGCCCGCACCGTCGCCCGGATGCGGCTAACGGGGGCGTCATTGGAGGTGAGGCGCGACCAATTCTCGACCGCGGTGCGGTCGAAATAGGTCTCCAACTCACCCCGCCGGGTTTGATACGTGTCCGTGGGCATCAATCAAATCCTAGAAACTCGAAGATATCCCGATCCCGCATGGGTTCGGGAGCCATCGGGTCGGTACCATCCCATAGGCTTTGGGCCAGCCGCAGGTACTCCTGCTGCACTGCTTCCAACTCGGCGGTCGCCGGCATCTCGAATAGGGTCGATTTCTTCAATCGGCTCTTCCGAATAAGATCCAGATCGGGGAAGTGAGCGACCCGCTTCAACCCGACCGCGTCATTGAATCGATCGATCTGGTCGGTATCCACGCTGCGATTGGCGATCACGCCGCCGAGCCGCACCTTGTAATTCTTTGATTTCGCCTGGATCGCCCCGACGATCCGATTCATGGCGAAGATGGAATCGAAGTCGTTCGAGGCCACGACCATGGCCCGATGGGCGTGCTGAAGGGGCGCAGCGAAACCGCCGCATACCACGTCACCGAGGACGTCGAAGATCACGACATCCGTGTCTTCCAAGAGATGGTGCTCCTTGAGAAGCTTGACGGTCTGACCCACGACATAGCCACCGCAGCCGGTACCCGCCGGCGGGCCGCCGGCTTCTACGCACATCACCCCGTCGTAGCCCTCGTAGACGAAGTCGTCGAGGCGTAGCTCCTCGGTATGGAAGTCGACGTCCTCAAGGACATCGATGACCGTTGGCACCAGGCGCTTGGTCAAGGTGAAGGTGGAGTCGTGTTTCGGGTCACATCCAATCTGCACCACCCGTTTGCCAAGCTTGCGGAAGGCGACGGAGAGATTCGATGACGTGGTGCTCTTGCCGATCCCGCCTTTGCCATACACAGCAAAGACCTTGGCCTGGTCGATATGGACGGAGGGGTCCTGGTAGACTTGGACACTGCCGTCTTCATCAGGGTGTCTCGACACCGAGGATACCGGTATTGCGGTTGTCGTCACGGGATTCCTCCAATGGGTTGAGTTCAGGGATACGCGCGAAGCCGTAAGCCTCCCAAGGCTTAGGCGACCCCCTGTGTGGTGGAGTCGTTCGGGCCAGTAGTGGCCCGAGCCGCCCGACTACCGCTCAGGCGGTCACCTCGTCCGTGGTCTCGCTCGTCACTCCCTCGAGCCGATCCTCCAGCTCCTCGCCCGCACGGCGCAGTGCCTCAAGCATTTCCTCATCCGGTTGCCAGTAATTGCGCTCCTGTGCCTCGATCAGCCGATTGGCCATTTTGACTGAGGCCGTCGGGTTCAGATTGGCCAGACGCTCGCGCATGGCCTCATCGAGCACAAAGGTCTCCGAGAGCCGCTGATAGACCCAAGGAGCGACATTCCCGGTCGTGGCCGACCAGCCCATGGTGTTGGTGATATGCACCTCGATCTGGCGTACGCCCTCATAGCCGTGCTTCAGCATGCCCTCGTACCACTTGGGGTTGAGCATCCGAGTCCGTGTCTCCAACGCCACCTGTTCGCCCAGGGTCCGTATCTTGCCGTCGCCCTGGGTTTGATCGCCGATATAGACCGGTACATCCTCCCCGCGCGCCCGATGGACGGAGCGGCTGATGCCCCCAAGGGTGTCGAAGTAGTGGTCGACGGTCGTGACGCCGAGCTCGACCGAGTCGAGGTTTTGGTAGGTCAGCTCCACGCCGGTGAGCATGTTTTGGAGGAGCTCCGCTTGGCGGACTGGCTTGCCTTGTCGCCCGTAGGCGTAGCATTTGCGTCGGGTATAGGTCTCCGCCAGTTCGTCTTCGTCCTCCCACGAACTGCTGTCGATGAGATGGTTCACGTTCGAGCCATAGGCTCCGTCGGCATTGCTGAACACCCGGAGCGCCGCGGTTTCCCTGTCACAGCTGTGTTCTGCTTGATAAGCCAGTACATGCTTGCGGATGAAGTTCCAATCCGTCGGCTCGTCCACCTCGGCTGCGGCAAGGGCCGCCTCGGCCAGCATTCGCGTTTGCAAGGGCAGCAGATCCCGGAAGATGCCGGAGAGCGTCATGACCACGTCGATGCGCGGCCGGCCGAGTTCCTCAAGGGGGATGAGATCCGCACCGGCCAGTCGCCCGTAGCCGTCGACGCGGGGACGGGCCCCCATCAGGTACAGGGCTTGGGCGATCGGTCCGCCTTCGGTCTTGAGGTTGTCGGTTCCCCAGAGCACAAAGGCGATCGTCTCGGGGAAGCTGCCGCCGTCACTCGTGTGCCGCTCGAGAAGCAAGGCGGCTTGCCGGGCTCCGTCGGTGACCGCGAAGGGGCTCGGGATCCGGTACGGATCGAATCCATGGAGATTGCGGCCCGTGGGCAAGATGTCCGGGTTGCGCAGGAGATCGCCGCCGGGCGCGGGGCGGATGAACCGTCCCTCGAGGGCCTGGAGGATCGCGTCGATTTCGTGATCTTCCATCAACAACGAATCGGTCTTGGCCAATTCCTGGAACATCGCGAGCCGATCCGTGGGGTTGCTTAATCCTGCCGGGGCCGAGGCCGCTGCCTCGGGACTCGTCCCGTCGGCCTCCACCGCCTCCGGTTCGGGGCCATTGGCGGCGAGTTCGGCGGCGGATTCCGGAGATTGTCCGCTGACCAGGGCCGTCAAGGATTCGCGACTCGGTTGGGCACCGTGGCTGGCCTGGGCGACCGCCCCCAGCATGTCGATCCGCTCGGCCTCAGACGGTGCCTCGCCCACCACGTGCAGGCCGTGGGGGATGAGGGTGTATTCCAGCTCCAGGACCGCTTCGGTGAGCCGTGCCACCTCCGCGTGTCCCTCGTCTCGTGTCCAGGCAGGCTCTTCCGAGGCGAGGTCCACCGCGGCGGCTTGTGCCTGGATGAGCTCGAGGAGTTCGTCCAGCTCGGTCGCACTTGTCTCTGGCGGTAGCAGGCGCCATCGATCGATCGACCCTTTGAGTTCCACCAGGCCGCGATAAAGACCCGCATTGGCTACTGGGGGCGTGAGGTAGCTGATCAAGGTCGCTGCGGCGCGCCGCTTGGCGATCGTGCCCTCGGACGGGTTGTTGGAGGCGTACAGATAGAAATTCGGTAGATCGCGGATCAGCCGGTCCGGCCAATCCCGCTCGGAGAGACCAGCCTGCTTGCCGGGCATGAATTCCAAGGCCCCGTGGGTCCCGAAGTGCAGGACCGCATCCGCGGCGAATTGGTCGCGGATGTAGCGATAGAAGGCGGAGAAGGCGTGGGTCGGTGCGAAGCCCTTCTCAAAGAGCAAGCGCATCGGATCCCCCTCGTAGCCGAAGGCGGGCTGGATCCCGACGAAGACATTGCCGAATTGTGCGCCGAGGACGAAGATGTGACTGCCGTCGCTTTGCTGTCGGCCGGGTGCCGGTCCCCACTGCGATTCGATGTCCTTGAGCCAGGGTTCGCCGCGCACATAGGCCTCGGCGGGGATGCGGGTGTGGACGTTGGCGTGTGTCCCGTACTGGGCGGCGTTGCCTTCCACGAGGCGGGCGCGGAGCGCGTCGACGGTCTCCGGGACCTCGACCTGGTAGCCATTGGCTCGCATCGCCGTCAGGGTATGGTGTAGCGATGCGAATACCGAGAGATGGGCAGCCGTGCCGGTATTCCCGGCGTTCGGCGGGAAGTTGAACAAGACGATGGCGAGCTTACGCTCAGCGGGCGTAATCGATCGCAATCGGATCAGGTGTTCGGCGCGACTCGCGAGGACCTCGGCACGCTCCGGGCAACCCCGCATGTCGCGGCTATTGCCGGTGTCGTCGAAGGAACAGCCCTGATCGCATCCCTGGCACACCGTTCCCGGTGTACTGGCGCGACCCCCGAACACCATCGGGGTGGTGGAGCCGTCGAGCTCCGGGATCGCCACCATCATGGTGGCCTCGACCGGCATAAGCCCCCGTTCCGATTCGCCCCATTCGCCGAGGGACTGGAATTCCACGGCCTGGGCGGCGAGGTAGGGCACATCGAGTTCGGCAAGGACTTGCTGAGCCGCTTCACTGTCGTTGTACGCGGGTCCGCCGATCAGGGAGAACCCCGTCAGCGAGACAATGGCATCGACATTCGAGTGACCGTGCTCGTTGCGGAAATAGGCGTCGATAGCGGGTCGCGCATCGAGTCCACTGGCGAAGGCCGGGACGACCTGCAGACCGCGATGTTCGAGGGCACGAATCACCGAATCGTAGTGATCGGTGTTACCCGCCAACACGTAGGACCGCATGATGAGCAATCCGACTGTCCCTTGGGTCGGGCCGTTGTTAGCCGGTTTGGGTAAGCGATCCCGACGATCGCTGATCCGGCCCTTCAAGTGGGGATGGTAGGTCCCGACTTCCGGATATTCCGTCGGTGATTCGGGCTTCAGGGTCCCGCGCAGGGATCGCCGCGGACCGTCCGCGTATTGATTGATCAGAAACCGGACCATGTTGGCCAGGTTTTCTTCGGAGCCGGATAACCAGTACTGAAGCGTCAGGAAATAGGCTCGGACGTCTTGGGCCGTTCCCGGAATGAAGCGCAGGATCCGTGGGATTCGGCGCAGCATGGCCATCTGCTTCGCACCACTGTTACCTGAGTTGCTCTTCTTGCTGCCCCGCAATTTCTTCAGGAGCGATAGGGGACCCTTCTGCGAGCCGTCCATGGTGAACCCACCGACGCGGGTCAGTCGCATGATCTCGCCCGCGGACATACAGCCCAGTATGGCATCGCAATTATCGCGACGGGCTTGGAGGTCCGGTAGGACGGCCTGGATGTGATCCTCCATGAAGAGCATCGTTGCAATGATGATGTCCGCCTCGGCGATGTCGGCTCGACACTTCTCCAATGCGTCGGGATCGTTCTCCCATTCGGATGCGGCGTGCAAGGCAAAGGACAACCCCGGGAGCTCGCGCTGGAGACTCGGGCGAATTCGTTCCGCAGCCCCGGCAAGGTGGGTGTCCAAGCTCACAAGGACGACGCGCACGGGGGTCGGATTAGCGGCCGAAGTGTGCTTTGGCATCGTACAGAACCTCAAGGGTGATCAAATCCATACCGCGCTCGCTGGCGTAACGTTCGGCGTTGCGACGCGCCTTGCCGCGGACGAAGAAGGGGATCTTGCGGAGCTCGTCCTCCGCCTGGGGATCCCAGCGGAGTTGGGTCTCCGCTTGATCCCCTTCGGGGTCTCGAGATCGGGGGTTGGCTTCGGAGTTGGCGGCCTTCTCTCCGCTCGGGGTCGAGGCGGGCTCGCGCGCTCCTCCGAGATGGGACGGGGCGGCATCGGCGTGGAATTCGAAATCCTCCCGAAACATCCCCAGCAGATGCTCTTCGAGCCCCATCATCAGGGGATGTACCCAGGTATCGAAGATGACGTTGGCGCCCTCGAAACCCATTTGCGGGGAATAGCGAGCCGGGAAATCCTGTACGTGGACCGGTGCCGAGATCACCGTGCATGGGATGCCGAGTCGCTTGGCTACGTGCCGCTCCATTTGGGTCCCGAGCACCAGCTCCGGCTGCAGTTGGGTGACGGCCGCCTCGACCTCCAAGTAGTCATCCGTGATCAAAGGCGTAACCCCGTAGTCCTTGGCGGCCGCGCGAATCTCTCGGCCGAGTTCGCGGCTGTAGGTGCCCAAGCCGACGACATGGAATCCCATCTCATCCCGGGCGATACGGGCGGCGGCCAAGGCGTGGGTGCCATCGCCGAAGATGAAGACCCGCTTGCCCGTGAGGTAGGTGGAATCCACGGATCGGGAATACCACGGCAGCCGAGCGCCCTCCCGACTCAGGGTCGACGCTGCATCGATTCCGGTGTGCCCGGCAATTTCGGTTACGAAGTCGCGGGTCGCACCGATGCCGATGGGGACGGTGTGGATCGTGGGCTGGCCGAATTGGCGTTCCAACCATTGGCATGTCGTGCGGGCGATCTCCGGGTATAGGCAGATGTTGATGTCCGCTTCAGGGATGCGGCGGATGTCCGCCGGCGTGGCGCCGTACGGGGCGATCACCTGGACATCGACCCCGATGGTGTCGAGGAGCCGAGTTATCTCTTGGATATCATCGCGACACCGAAACCCCAGGGAGGTCGGCCCGAGGAGATTAGCGCGGGGTCGACGCCCATCAACCGCAGGTCGCTCACGATTCGGTTCGCCACCCAACACGGCGCGGGTCAGGTGATAAAAGGTCTCGGCCGCGCCCCAGTTCTCTTTCTTGGAGTATGCCGGTAGTTCTAACGGGACGACTGGGATCGGGAAATTCATCCCCTGCGCGAGGGCCCCCGGTTGGTCCTGGATCAGTTCCGCGGTACACGATTCCCCGACGAGCATGAGATCCGGTTGGAAGCGCTCGTAGGTACTCCGCAGCGTTGAGGTCACGATATCCGCGGTATCTCGCCCCAGGTCTCGAGCCTGGAAGGTGGTATAGGTGACCGGGGGTCGGTGGTCGCGGCGCTCGATCATCGTGAATAAGAGGTCCGCGTAGGTATCACCTTGGGGCGCGTGCAACAGGTAATGCACCCGCTCCATGGAGGTGGCGATCCGCATCGCGCCGACATGCGGCGGGCCCTCGTAAGTCCAGATCGTTAGTTCCATCGGACGCTCACACCTTAAGCTGGTCTTGTCGGTCCAGGGGGCGCGCGAACAGCTCGGCGAGGTCGGCTGCTTGCTCGAACCCGTGGACGGGTGTGAAGACGAGTTCGATCGACCACTTGGTGCGCAACCCTTCCGCCTCGAGGGGGTTGGCGAGTCCGAGGCCGCAAACCGTCAGGTCGGGGCGGTCTTCACGCAGCCGGTCGAGTTGACGATCGACATCCTGGCCTTCGCTCAGGCGTAGGTCCGGCGGCAAACCGTCGAACTCGATCCCGACGGTTTGCCGGTCGAGGTAAGGCACCCCAACCTCGGCCAGCTCCATGCCACATTCGTTGCTAAGAAAGCGGGCCAACGGGATTTCCAGCTGGGAATCCGGGAGAAAGCTGACCCGCTTACCGGCGAGGCGCTCCCGATAGGGCTCCAGGGCTCGGCGGGCTCGGCTCGCTGGCCCTTCGGTTACGGCACTGAGCCGCTGTTCGGGGACCCCCCAGGCGGCAGCCGCCGCCCGCAACCAGGCGAGCGTCCCCTCAACGCCGAAGGGGTAGGGGGCAGCGAGGATTTGTGCCCCGCGATCCCTCAAGGTCCGAGCCGTCCCGCCGAGGAAGGGTTGGGCGAGTAATACCCGCGTTCCGGTTCCGACCGCCGGTAGCTCTGCAGCTCGGCGCGGCGGCAAGAAATGGACCGGTCCGATGTCCAGTGCTTCGAAGAGTCGGGCGAATTGGTCCTCCACGATGTCGGGCAATGAACCCACCACGAGGAGATCGGGAGACGTTGCCTGGCGAACGGGCATATCTGGGACGAGGGCTTGGAGGCACGCGTCTTCGCCCTCGGTGAAGGTGGTCTCGATCCCGCTTCCGGAGTAATTGACGACGCGAACTCGGCCGGCATGGGCCTGCGTCAGACGCTGCGCCGCTTTCTCCAGATCGAGTTTGATGACCTCGGAGGGGCAAGAGCCCACCAGGAACAGCATCGAGATATCGGGCCGGCGCGCTAGCAGCTGATGCACGAGTCGGTCGAGTTCGTCGTTGCAATCGGCCAAGCCGGCGAGGTCTCGATCCTGGAGGATTGCGGTGGCAAAGCGGGGCTCGGCGAAGATCATGACACCGGCCGCAGACTGGATCAGATGGGCACAGGTTCGCGAGCCGACAACGAGGAAAAAGGCATCCTGGATCTTGCGGTGCAGCCACACGATGCCGGTCAACCCACAAAAGACCTCCCGTTGGCCCCGTTCCTTGAGTACGGGAATCTCCGTACACCCCTCCCCTTGGCCGATCGTCACCGTGTCTCGGGTCTCGGAGCCGGGGCTGCGGTCTGCCGCGCCTGGTGCCTGGTGGGTCGTCATTCCGCCACCTCGGCCAGGCGCCCGGTCGTTGCGCGCGCTTCGGCGAGGCGTGCCGCGCGCAACTTCAAGAGGAATTGAGCCGCGTTGATGACATAGGCACTATACGCCGCGAGGGCGATCGCCATCTGGGTCGGAGCGGGTAGCCAACCGCCCATCAAAACGACGAGATAGGCCGTGTGCAGCACCAACACGAGGATGCTGACGACGTCTTCCCAAAAGAAGACCGGCGCGAAGAGGTACTGCCCAAAGACAACGCGCTCCCAGATCGACCCGGTGATCATAATGGTGTACAAGACAAAAGTCTTGACTATGATCGATAAGGTAGCCAAGAAGAGGCCTTCGCCTGTCATCAGGTAACGCAGAACCAAGACGAGACTGACGAGGAATACCAGGAACTGCAGCGGGGCGAGCACCCCCTGCACATGGGTCCAAGGGGTGCTATCCCGACGTCGGCGTTGTTCAGGCGTGTACAATGGGCGGTTGGACGCCTGTCGGTTGGACGAGGGCATGGCGCGAGATCCTATGACGGCTTTGCGTATTACTTTAGCCAGCGCCCCGAAAGGTGTCAATCAAGATTAACGTCTCAAAAGGTTTACACCAGGGGGGCTATCGGGGATAGGCGACGCCCCGTTGTGGTGCAGGATTGATCTGAATCAATAAAAAGACCCTTTAACGTTTAGGTCATCCGGGTGATTAACTATTCTAAACATCAGTCCTTTGGGCCAAACGGAGCTTCCCCGCCAGAGAGGAGGTTCGGTGGCAGGCGAACCGCAGGCAACAAGGCATCGCTCGATTCACGGCATCCGGATACAATGCTCGAACAGTCAAGGAAGCTTGACACTCGAGGGCATTTGGGTGCTTGATGCAAATAACGTCTGGCGAATCCTTGTTGAGGTCATTAAGAATCCAGCGCAGAGCAACACCACGCTCCGCGTAGCCGAGGGGGACTTTATGCACGGCATGACCCGGGGAGGATTGGTCTGGACCGGCGAGGAGAACCAGGATGGCCATCAAACAGGGTGTACAACGCCGGCGACCAGCGCCAACGATAGCGCCTCCAACCGCGCGAGTGCGGCAAACCACGACGATCACTTGGATCGATTGGCGGAAACCATCGAGGGCGAGATCATTCCACGCTTGATGCTCGCACATCGGGCCCTTCGGGAGCGGGAATCGGGCGATGATTGCCGAGGCGGGGGGGGCGCAGCGACTTGCGATCACACGCCGGCGAACTCGGATCGGGTGT
>CAYFWJ010000034.1:0-7490 GCA_964346755.1 uncultured Ectothiorhodospiraceae bacterium | reverse complement strand
CGTAGGCCAGGAATGGTTCGATGTGGTAGGCATTTCGATTGCTTGCGACCGCTGGATTGATCGGGTTAGCACCGCCGTCCATCAGATCAGGCAGTACTCCTGCAACCCCACCATCGGGGTTATGGTGGGAGGCTCGAGTTGTATCCGACGGCCGGACCTGGTGACGCTCGTGGGCGCGGATACAACCGCTATCGACGCTCGGCAAGCACCGCAACAGGCCGAGCATTTACTCTCTTTGTTGACGCAGCGCTGATCCCCGGCAAGCCACTGTTGTGACGGAAGCAAGAACAGATGCTCACCGGGAGGTCGCGGAAAGGGGGTCCCTCGTGAAACCGCTCAGAGCTCCGGAGGAATCGCTGGGCGACCTAGATGCCAACGTCGCCGCGACCTTGCTCACGATGGCAACGGATGTGGCCCTCATCATGGATCGACAAGGTGTCATCAATGATCTTGCCTTCGGCAACGAGGAGTTGTCGACGGAGGGGCATGAGGCGTGGCTAGGGCAACATTGGGTCGATACCGTCTCGATCGAGAGCCGTCCCAAGGTCGAGGCCTTATTACGGGATGCCTCGGCCTGCCGAGGCCCTAAGTGGCGTCAGGTGAATCATCCATCGGATGAAGGCAACGATCTACCGATTCGCTACTCCGCCATCCAAATCGATTCCACCGGACGGATCGTCGCCCTCGGCCGGGAGCTGCGCTCCATGGCCTCGCTCCAGCAGCGGCTGGTCGATGTCCAGCAGTCCATGGAGCAGGAGTACATTCGGCTGCGACACGCTGAGACGCGTTACCGCCTCCTCTTCCAGACCGCCTCGGAGGCGGTGCTCATTCTTGACGCAGGCAGTCGGCGTGTCAGCGATGCCAATCCCGCGACGACCCAACTCCTGGAGCTTACGACCGACCAGCTGGCGGGGCGGATCTTCCCCGAGGCTTTTGAGGGCCCGGATCATTCCGTAATCCAGAATCTCCTCGATGCCTGCCGGCGGGGTGGCCGACACGATGAGGTCCAGGTGCGCCTGGGCCGTTCTGATCGCTCCTTCCAGGTGTCCGCTTCGCTGTTCCGACAGGAGGGGACGGCGTACTTCCTCGTCCGACTTGCCCCCGCGGAGCGGGATCTCAAGGTGGAGGTTGTACCCCGGGGGAAATCGCGGCTCCTTGAAGTCATCGAGCGCCTGCCCGAGGGGTTCGCCGTGACCGATTTCGAGGGCCGCATCCTCACGATCAACAGCGGCTTCCTCGATCTCGTCCAGCTGGCGACCGAGGAACAGGTCCAGGGGCAGTTCCTGGAGCGGTGGGTCGGTCGGCCCGGGATCGACCTCAATATCCTCAATGCCAACCTCCGTGAGCATGGTTCCGTGCGGCTATTTGCCACGATCGTCCGCGGCGAATACGGCACGACGACCGATGCCGAGGTATCCGCTGTTGCCGTGGCTGGGGGCGACCCACCCTGCTTGGGCTTCAGTATCCGCAAAGCCAATCGCCGCGGTGCGACCGAGGCGGCCACCCACCCGCCTATGGCCCGCTCGGTGGACCAGATGACGGAGCTCGTCGGCCGTGTTCCTCTGAAGGAGCTGGTTCGCGAGTCCACCGATCTCATCGAGCGTCTGTGCATCGAGGCGGCCCTGCAGTTGACCGAGAATAATCGGGCCTCGGCCGCCGAGACCCTCGGGCTCAGCCGCCAAAGCCTCTACGTCAAGTTGCGCCGTTACGGCCTGTCTGACCTGGCGGCCTCCGATGGGGATAAATCCTAGCCGTTCGGCGCGATGGGCAAGGGGAGCGTGGAGTCTCAGGCGAGGTCCCTCGATTTCCGGGGAGGCATCGCCGGCGGGCGGATGGCGATCCGGGGCGATATGGTGGGCCCAGTAGGACTTGAACCTACAACCAACGGATTATGAGTCCGCTGCTCTGACCGATTGAGCTATGGGCCCGGTCGAAGGGGGGTGATGGGGTATGCGCGAGGGACCGAGTGACTCGATCGTGGGGTCCCCGGTGGTGATCCAGCCAACGTGTAGCCTATTCCAAGTCGAGGAAACTGCGCAATTGGTCCGAGCGTGACGGATGACGCAGCTTGCGAAGCGCCTTGGCCTCGATCTGCCGAATCCGCTCCCGTGTGACATCGAACTGCTTCCCGACCTCCTCCAGGGTGTGATCGGTGTTCATGTCGATGCCGAACCGCATGCGGAGCACCTTGGCCTCTCGCGGGGTCAAGCTCGCCAATACCTCCCGCGTCGTATCCGAGAGCCCGGCATTAGTTGCCGAGTCGATCGGCGAACTGGCGTTGGAGTCCTCGATGAAGTCGCCGAGATGAGAGTCCTCGTCGTCCCCGATCGGGGTCTCCATGGAGATGGGCTCTTTGGCGATCTTGAGCACCTTGCGCACTCGCTCCTCCGGCATCTCCATGCGCTCGGCCAGTTCGTCGGGGGTCGCCTCCCGCCCCATCTCCTGGAGCATCTGCCGCGAGACCCGATTCAGCTTGTTGATCGTCTCGATCATATGGACCGGAATGCGGATGGTCCGCGCCTGATCGGCGATGGAGCGCGTAATGGCCTGGCGGATCCACCAGGTGGCATAGGTGGAGAACTTGTAGCCGCGTCGGTATTCGAATTTGTCCACGGCCTTCATGAGGCCGATGTTCCCCTCCTGGATCAGATCCAGGAATTGCAGACCCCGGTTGGTGTATTTCTTGGCGATGGAGATCACCAGGCGGAGATTGGCCTCGACCATCTCCTTCTTCGCCCGGCGTGCTCGGGCCTCGCCGATGGACATACGGCGATTGATCTCTCGAAGCTCGATCACGCTCAGACTGCTATGAGCCACGGCATTGGCCATGCGCTTTTGATGACGTTGCACCGACTCGGCGACGCCCTTGAGGGCGGATCCATAGCCCTTGCGTCCGAAGTAGTCCTCGATCCAATCGGGCTCCGTCTCATGCCCGCTGAAGGCTGCGATGAAGGTTTTGCGCGGCATGCCGGCGCGGTCGACGCACAAGGCCATGATCTCGCGCTCGCTCTCGCGGATCCGCTCGACTTGATCGCGAAGGCGTCCTGACAGGGCCTCGACGACCGGCGGGGCCAGCTTGAACTCCTTGAAGTAGCGAGCCAGTTCCTCGCGCCGGGTCTCCCGCTCCGCCCGTAACGCCGGATTGGCCTCCGGGTCCACCGTCTCCCGGAGCGACTCGTAGCGTCGTTGTAGCTCCTCGAAGCGTCTTGCCACTTCTTCGGCGTCGGGCCCGCTGTTGTCGGTTTCGGCGACCTCGTCGTCGGGTTCCGCGGGGCGGGTTTCGGCCGGAAGTTCCGCCGCGACGGGTTCGGTTGCCTCGAGCGGATTCGTCGCTGTGGCCGTGCCATCGCCGGAGGTCTCTCCGCTGCTGTGGAAGCCGAGTATAAGATCCGTCAGGCGAACCTCGCCCTCTCGAGACTTCCCGTAGAGGATGAGCAGCTCGTGGGAGGCCTCGGGCCAGTAGGCCAGGGCATCGACCACCTGCTCGAGCCCCTCTTCGATACGCTTGGCGATGGAGATCTCACCCTCCCGGGTGAGCAGCTCCACGGTACCCATCTCCCGCATGTACATGCGTACCGGGTCGGTCGTCCGCCCGAACTCGGCGTCGACGGTCGCCAGAGCGGCCGCGGCTTCTTCAGCGACATCTTCGTCGGCGGTCACCGGGGAGTCTGACAGGAGCAAGGAATCCGAGTCCGGAGCCGTCTCGTAGACGGTGATGCCCATGTCATTGATCATCCCGATGATGTCCTCGATCTGCTCGGGATCGACGATGTCGTCGGGTAGGTGATCGTTGACCTCGGCATAGGTGAGGTAGCCCTGTTCCTTACCGCGGGCGATGAGTTCTTTAATGCGGGACTGTTGGTCTTGGTCCATAATTCCGATGTTCGATCGAACTCAGCTTGTGAGGCGCAAGGCCTGTGGACGCGAGCGGTTTAATGCAGGGAATGACCGACGCGTGCCGGTCGGTATGACGTGCGCTACCGCCCCAGAAATTAACCAAGTAATGATAGTAGCTCGTGCCCTCTTCCGTGACCGCAGCTCATTCGTCGCGGGCTGACGGGTCATGCCGCGCAGCGAGCAACCGTTGGAGTTCGGCCTTATCGTCTGGCGACAGCCGGGTCTCACGCGCCTTCTGGAGCAGCTGGGTGACGCGTTGCTCTGCGTCCTGATCCTGGATCCGTCGAAGGGCGTCCTGAAAGAGGTGTGCCGCGGTCTCTGGCGAATCGATGGCCTGCTCGAGCCAGGGCGCCGCGCTCAAGCGCTGCAAGATGCTCGCCTCTGGAGCTTGGCGCCAGCTTTCCCAAAGCCGCCCCGCCGAGATGTGCGGGTTTTGGTGGACTGTTTCAAGCAGTTTTCGAAGTAACTCGATGCCTGCTAGGGAGAGGCCCTGCAGATCCTCGGGGGTCGTGATCCGGGCGACGCCGGGCTCGAGCAGCACGAGGCCAATGGCCGTCCGCATGGGTGTTTGTTTGAGTGTCTGGCGACGGGGGGCTTCCGTCGCCTCCTCCGACTGACCTAGACTCATCTGCGACAGCCGCTCTGGCGTTGAGTTCACGCTCGCCGCCAGTTGCGTTTGCAGTTGCTCCTTGAGGTAGGGGGCGCGGATCGAGCGAATCTGGCGCATGCCGGCTTGGGCCAGTTGGGCGCGCCCTTCGGGGGTATTCGGGTCGTGTCGCCGGGTCAGCTCGCCGAGGGTAAATTGGGCCAGGGTGTGGTCTCCGGCTAACGCGTTTTCAAACCCCGCTGGGCCGACCCGATTGACCAGGGAATCCGGGTCGTCACGCTCGGGAAGGAACCAGAAGCGTACCGTGCGATCGTCGCGGATCACGGGGAGGATCGCATCGAGGGCCCGCCAGGCGGCCTCGCGGCCCGCGGGATCGCCGTCGAAACAGACGATCACCTCCGGGGCGGTCCGCAGCAGGCGATCGGCCTGTTCTTGAGCGAGGGCGGTGCCGAGTGCGGCGACCGCGTTCGTGAAACCGTGTTGGGCGAGGCTCACGACGTCCATATATCCCTCCACCACGATCACCCGCTCAAGCCGAGCCCCGGATTGACGGGCCTCGTAGAGGCCGTACAACTCCTGGCGTTTGCGAAATAGGGCAGTCTCCGGGGAGTTGAGATACTTCGGGGTATCATCGCCGAGCGCCCGGCCCCCGAATCCGACAATCCGCCCGCGGCGATCGCGGATCGGGAACATGAGGCGATTGCGAAACCGATCGAAACGTCGTCCGCTGCTCTGGGATGTGGCCAGGAGTCCGGCGGCATCCAGTCCCTCGATGCCGAGGGGGTGGCGACGAAAGGCGTCTAGGACGCCGCTCCAGCCGGGCGGCGCGTAGCCGATCCCGAAGCGTTCCAAAGTCGCCTCTGATAGCCCACGGCCTTGGGTATAGGCCCGCGCCGCCGGGCTGCGCTGCCGTTGCTGCTGATAGTAACGGCTTACCGCCTCGAGGAGCTCGGCGAGCGCCGCGCGCCGCTCGGACTCCGGGCTCGCCTCGGATTCGCCGCCGCGGCGGGGGACCTCGAGCCCTTCTTGACGGGCCAGGGTCTCCACGGCCTCAACGAAATCCAGGTTCTCGAAGTCCATCAGGAATCCGAGGGCCGATCCGTGGGCCCCGCAACCGAAGCAGTGGAAGAATTGTTTTTCGGGGCTGACCGTGAACGACGGGCTGCGTTCGTCGTGGAAGGGACAGCGGGCGACGTATTCCCGACCCTGACGCTTGAGGGCAACGCGCGCCTGGATCACGTCGACGATATCGACGCGCGTCAGCAGCTCATCGATGAACTCCGAAGGGATGCGTCCAGCCATGGGGTCGCACGGTTTCGCCGCCGGGGGGATCCCGGCGGCCCGAATGTGTCGCTCGAGACGGATCAGGCGGCGCGGCGGACGCTGTCGAGCAATGTCTCCAGGTGAGCCGCCTTGGGCTTGATGAGCCAGAAGCGCCCCGCCAAGCTGTCAAAGTCCCGGCGTACCGTGTGGCCCCAATGACTGCCGGTCTCCTCGGCGAACGCCGTGACGAGCCCCCGTAGGTACTCGTGCGGGCCGTCGGCCATGGCCTCCCCGTCGAGCCGGTGGATGTCCACGAGCTCCGGATTGTAGCGTTGGGGAAACGTCCCGTCCTCGTCGAGCACGAAGGCAAAGCCGCCGGTCATGCCGGCCCCGAAGTTCGTGCCCGTTTGCCCGAGCACCACCACCACCCCACCGGTCATATACTCGCAACCGTGGTCGCCGATCCCTTCCGCCACGGCGACGGCACCCGAGTTGCGCACGGCGAATCGCTCCCCCGCTAGGCCGGCGGCAAAGAGCTGCCCGCCGGTCGCGCCGTAGAGGCACGTGTTCCCCATGATCACGGTGCCATGACTGGCAAAGCCACTTTCCCGCGGCGGATAGAGCACGAGCTGACCGCCGGCCATGCCCTTGCCGACGTAATCGTTGGCATCGCCCTCGAGGTACAGGTGCAGTCCGCCGGCGTTCCAGACGCCGAAGCTCTGCCCGACGGTTCCAGTGAGTTGGACCGTCAACGGGGCATTGGCCATGCCGTGGTTGCCGTGGCGTTTGGCGATCTCCCCGGATACCCGGGCGCCGATGGAGCGATTGACGTTGCGGACCCTGTAGTGGAATGTCCCGCCGGATTGTGCCTCGATAGCCGGTAGCATGTCGGCGACCATACGCTCTGCCAACTCACCCCGGTCGAAGGGCCGATTCCGCTCTACCTGGCAGTACTGGGGTTTGTCCGCCGGAACGCCGCTGTCGGAGAGGATGGCGGAGTAATCCAATTGACCGTGAACCTTGGTGTCGCCCTCGATCACCTCGAGTAGGTCGGTCCGCCCGATCAGATCCGCTAGGCGCCGTACGCCCAGTTGGGCCATCAATTCCCGGGTCTCCTGGGCAACCAGGGTAAAGAAGTTGACGACCTTGTCTGCGGCGTTGGGTTTGAAGTGCTCCATTCGGAGGACCTTTTCCTGGGTGGCCACGCCCGTCGCGCAGTTGTTCAGGTGGCAGATGCGGAGATACTTGCATCCCATAGCGATCATGGGTGCCGTGCCGAACCCGAAGCTCTCGGCACCGAGGATGGCCCCCTTGATGACGTCCCGGCCCGTCTTGAGGCCGCCATCGGTCTGGACCCGAACCTTGTCTCGAAGATCGTTGGCCCGCAGTGCCGCGTGGGTCTCGACCAACCCCATCTCCCAGGGGGTACCGGCATATTTCACGCTGGTCAGGGGCGAGGCGCCTGTGCCCCCATCGTATCCGGCGATGGTGATCAGGTCCGCATAGGCCTTGGCAACCCCGGCGGCGATGGTGCCGACTCCGGCCCCGGACACCAGCTTCACCGAGACCAGAGCGTCCGGGTTGACCTGCTTCAGGTCGAAGATCAGCTGCGCCAGGTCCTCGATCGAGTAGATGTCGTGATGCGGCGGCGGCGAGATCAGTGGGACACCCGGCCGGGAGTACCGTAACCAGGCGATCATCTCGTTGACCTTGTGTCCGGGGA
>CAYFWJ010000033.1:12487-25395 GCA_964346755.1 uncultured Ectothiorhodospiraceae bacterium | reverse complement strand
CTGGAACGACCGGGGGGTGGATGTCTCGGGTCGTGGTCTCTGCCGGAACGACGGGTAGGTGGGTGTCTCGGCTCATACGCTCGGCTCATGCGGGCCGGTTCCCCATTCGGCGCCGCGCCGATCAGGCGCAACCGATGCTATCCTGCCAATACCCCTGCCATGAAACGTCAACACGCCCTAGCCGTTTCGAACGAACCCCGACCGCGGTCCCTGACATGCCGTGTAACGAACCGTTCGAACCCCGGACGATGGGGGCTCATGGGCCGGATCGATTGCGGGTCCGGACGAGGCAGGCGGTTCACGAGGGCGAACGCCCTGGCGGTCCCGGCACGGAGGCTAGGCTAGGAACCCGGCTCCCACGACACGGGGGTGCATTGATACGCTGATGCAATCGGAACAGCCCGGAAGACCAAGCCAGTTTCCGGCCGCGCCCTCCGAGGCGGAGCGCGTCGTCGAGACGATGAGCGCCCCACAGCGTGTCGGAGATGGGCTGTCTCGGGGGATGTCGGGTGTCGCGTCCTGTTGGGCGGCTATCGCTGGCTGGCGTTGCCGGCCTGCCAATCCCGCGCGGCATGGGGTTAACACGAAGCCCACCCACCCGGCGGCAAATGGGGCATCGGCGATCCGGGGCCGAGCCACCGGGGTGGGTCGCTGACGGGTCTCGTCTAAGTCGCCTGCCCTGGTGTCCGCTCGAACCGTCGGTACCATCGATCCATCGATTGCGGGAGGCAACGAGTCGGGTTGAGTCCCCGAGCGTCGCCGCTTACCCGGGCTAGCTTCGATGGGCTTGCCCTTCGAGCGGCGCCTTTAGGTTTGCAACCGCAACGGGCCCCCGTTGACCCGACCCTTCTGGTATCATCCAATACCTCACGTGCCGTGGTCGCTCAATCCTTAGGATGCTCTTCCGCCGGAGTGTATCGAACGTTATGCCTCAATCCAGTCACCGAATCTCACGCTCGACGGTCGGCCAACGGGGGTTTACGCTGATCGAGCTGCTTATCGTGATGGTCATTATCGGCCTGCTTGCGGGGCTGGTTGCACCGAATATGTTCGGCAAGGTGGACAAGGCCAAGGTAAGCACTGCCAAGGCCCAGCTCAACCACCTGTCCACGGCGGTCGAGACCTTCCGGCTCGACGTGGGTCGATTCCCGAACGATCTCGACGAACTCATGAATTCGAGCGCCGAAGGCTGGGACGGTCCCTACTTCCCCAAGTCGGTTCCGAAGGATCCGTGGGGCAACGAGTTCGTGATCGAGGCGCCCGCGGAGGACGTGCCGTACCAGATCTATTCCCTGGGACGGGATGGGGAACAGGGCGGTGAGGAGCTCGATGCCGATATCGACCTCTTTGAATAGCATGGAGTCCCTGGCCGCTCCGAGCGATCCCACGGCGACGATTGAGACGCCGCGGCGAACGTTCGCAACCATCCTGCTCGACGACTATCGGGTCGAGCCCCAAGCGCTCGAGAAGGCGGAGAACTACCGGGAGCGGTTTGGGGGTCGACTCTCCAATGTGCTCGGGATCCTCGGGCTGGTCGATGAGGAGACGATCGCGGCGGCGGTTGCCGATAGCCTTGGGCTCGCCTCGCTCTCTCTGGAGACCGCCGGGGAGCTGGAGCTGGAGCAGGATCGCGGGGCCCTTACCGGGGGGCTGAACGCGGGTTTCTTGGAACAGCGTAAGTGGCTCCCGTTCCGATGGTCTAACGGGGCGTTGGAGTTCGCGGCGGCTGACCCCCTCGACCTGGAGGTCAATCAATATCTTCAGCGCGAACGCGTCGTCTACCGCGTCTATGTGGCGACGGAGACGACCATCCGCGAACTCGGCCGCAAGCTTGCGGCGGCCGATCAAACGACCAATGGTGAAGCGGAGCTGACCGAGCACGAGCTCGAGAATCTCCAGGACCTCGCCAGCGAGGCTCCCATTGTTAATCTGGTCAACTCGCTGTTCACGCGGGCCGTGCAACGCAAGGCCTCGGACCTGCACATCGAACCCTACCAGGGGATGGGCCGGGTTCGGATTCGGGTCGACGGGGTGTTGCATGACCTGGAGTACTTACCGCATCGCTTGACGCTCCCGGCGGTGTCTCGCATCAAGATCCTCGCGGGGATGGATATCGCCGAGAAGCGTCGTCCCCAGGATGGCAAGATCGACACCGAGATCCTCAATAAATCCCTAGATATCCGGGTCTCGACCCTGCCGGTCCGTTACGGTGAGAGCCTGGTGCTCCGATTCCTGCTCAAGGAGTCGATTCGGTTCGAACTGGAGGCGCTTGGCATCGCCGCGGATATCCAGGCCCTGATCGAGGACGACTTGCGCCATACCTCGGGCGTGATCCTGTTGACGGGGCCGACGGGCAGTGGCAAGACGACCAGCCTCTACTCCTTCCTGAACCGCTTGAACAAGCCGGGCGTCAAGATCGTTACGCTGGAAGACCCGGTCGAATACGAGCTGCCGGGGGTGAATCAGATCCAGGTGCAGTCCGATATCGGTTACGACTTCGCCCGAGGATTGCGCAGCGTGGTCCGACAGGACCCGGACATCGTAATGGTCGGCGAGATTCGGGACCAGGAGACGGCGCGTATCGCGATGCAGTCGTCTTTGACCGGACACCTGGTTTTTAGCACGGTCCATACGAACGATGCCCCCAGCGCCTTCACCCGCCTGCTTGATCTTGGGACCGAGGAATACCTCCTGAACGCGGCCATCGTCGCCATCGCCGCGCAACGCCTTGTGCGCAAGGTGTGTAGCGCCTGTGCGCAACCGGTACCGCATGCGGATTCCCTGATCCGCGCCCATGGGCTCGAGCAAATCGCGCGTGAGGCCGGCTGTGCCTTACACCTGCGCCAGGGGGCGGGGTGTGCCCAGTGCAATCACACCGGCTATCGGGGCCGGATCGCGATCGTGGAATACCTGCGTTGCGATGACGTTGTTAAGCAACAGCCTAAAGGGGCGGATTTCATCGGTCAGGCCAAAAAGCACATGGCGGCCATCGGCCAACGAAGCCTCTACGAGGACGGCCTGCACAAGGTGGTTCAGGGGTTGACGACGGTCGACGAGGTGATACGCGTCGCCGGCTGAAAGACCGTCATCGATCGCGGATGGCGCCGTCGCGTGCAGCGGCAATCGGCGCCCGCGCGCGAGGCCGGATGACATGGCGGGCATCGTCGGCCTGTATCGGTGCTTACCCCGCCCCCCTTGGGTTTACGCGAGATCGGCTTACGATGGGACAATTCCAATACCGGGCCTATGACCCCTCGGGTAACCGGATCTCGGGTGTCATCGAGGCCCCCGATTCCGAGACGGCGCTCGCCCAGCTACGGTCGTCCGGGTGCATCCCGATCCGCCTCGCCAATCAAGATACCGGGCGTCAGCCGGGTGGAGCCCCGATCCGGGGCCTGACGCTTCAGGAATTGGAGTTCATCACGGGCGAGCTGGCCTTGCTGCTCAAGAACGGCCTGCGGATCGATCGGGCGTTAAATGTCGTCCGCAACTCGAGCGCGCGCCCGTCTACGATCGCCCTAATGGAGGAGTTGAGCCGAGGGATGCGTGGGGGGCAGGAGCTGGCCCTGGCCCTGGCGGCCCGGGAATCGCTATTTGGACGGCTTTACATCAATCTCGTTGCCGTTGGCGAGACCACCGGCAACCTCCCACAGGTGTTTGAGGGGCTTGCGCGCGACCTTCGGTTCCGCTTGGCCTTGCGGAACAAGGTCCTTGAGGCCATTACCTATCCGGCCTTTGTGGTCGGGGTCAGCGTCCTCGCGATTGCCTTCATATTCGCCTTCATCGTTCCCCGGCTGGCGGTTATCTTCGACGAGTTTGAGACCTTGCCGTGGTACACCCAGGTGCTGCTGACGACCGCGCATTGGTTCGATCAGCATCTCCTGACGCTCATCGCGAGTCTTCTCATGCTCGGTGCCGCGCTGTGGCAAGCGTGGCAACGGCCGGGTTTGCGGGCCCATCTGGAAACGGTCCTCCTGGCGATACCGGGGCTCCGGGCCTTGACCGTCCTGCTGGCGCGGATTCGATTCAGCGCCGGCATGGGGCTGATGCTCGGCCATGGGGTAAAGCTCGAGGAGGCCATGCGCCTGGCGCCGGGCAGCGTTCAGAATCAAGCCCTTCGCGCCAGCCTGGAGCGGGCGCGGGATGAGGTGAGGCGGGGCGATGCCCTGAGCCGAGCCCTGGCCCGGACCCCGCTGTTTCCGCGTGTCTTCACGAGTCTTGTCGAGGTAGGCGAAGAGAGTGGCGAGCTGGCCCCGATCTTCGACGAGATCGCCTCGCGCTCCCGGGATGAGTACGAGCGTTGGGTCAGTCGCTTCACCAGTCTCCTGGAGCCGGCGATGATCGTATTGATGGGGCTGGTGGTGGGCTCGATTGTTATCGTCTTGCTTTTGAGCGTGGTCGCGGTCCAAGATGTGGCCATCTAGCGAGCCCGCTGCCGGGGCGCGGCACGGATTCACCCTGATCGAGCTGCTACTGGTCCTCGTCGTCATCGCCCTTGCAACAAGCCTGACCACGCCCCTGCTTGTTCGGGCCTACACGGCGTTTCAGGCCGATTTCGAATACCGCCGTGTCCAGCTCCTCGTCGAGCGCGCCGCCGATGAGGCCTACGCGAAGGCGGCTCCGTTTCGCATCCAATCCATCCAGCAGCGTATCGAGCTTCGCCGTGGAGACGACATCGTCCGGGAGATCCAACTCGAGCATCTCGCCTGTCCGGAGGGGCGGATCGCGTTCAACGAACGAGGCTACGCCAGCCGTGCCCGGCTCGAGTGTGCCCGTGGCGAGCAGATTTACGTCGTTCAGGTCCCCGCGCCTCGGCGACTGCCCGAGTAAACAACCGCCCCGATGGGTTCCCGGACCGCACGGGTTTACGCTGGTTGAAGTCCTCATCGCCGCGCTGATCCTCTCGGCGGCCCTGTCCGTCGCGGCTCTCGGCTTCCGGGTCGCCTTGCAGGGCTTCGAACAGGCCAACGAGGCATTGCGCCTGGCGGAGGCCGCGACGGCCATCCGCGGGCACATCACAGTCGCCACCGATCAGGGCGAGACCCAGGGGCGTGGCACGTGGAACGGGATGGACTATCAGTGGGCGCGTTCGGTTGTTGCGGCCAAGGTCCCGGCCCAGTCACGGACGATGTCAGAGGATCCGTTCCTCGGGCAGCTGGATCAGCGGAATCGCGACGGGCAAGAGGATCAGCCAGCCTACGAGATCGTACTGGAGCGGATCCGTCTGGACATCACGCTCCAGGATCCGGGGGCTCAATCCGAACGCACCCAGAGCTGGACGTTCGAGCAACTGCGTTCGCGCCGGGCGGACGCCTCCTGATGCGGGGATCGATCACCGGCGCCCGAGCCCGTGCCGGGTTCACACTCATCGAGCTGCTCATCGCGCTCAGTGTGCTGAGCTTCATCCTCGCGGTAGCCACGGCCGGCTATGGGCGGTTCTTGGATTTGTGGCGCACCGCGGGGGATCGCTTGGACAGCCACGCGGAACGGGTGCGACTTGGGTCCCTCCTGCAGCAAACGGTCGAAGGTGCCTGGGACTATTACACCGTCAATCCGGAGGGTGCCAATCAACCGTATTTCGAGGGCGGAGCGGATGGCTTTCGCTTCGTCACCGCGCGGCCGTTCTTTGTCGAACAGGAGTTAGCCGTGGCGCAACTCCGCCTCGTCTCCGAGGGGAACGCCGCGTATCGACTGCGCTACAGCGAATGGTCCTTGGACCGAGACATCCTGCGGACCTGGGCGGACCGGGCGCAACGCCCGGCACGACAGGTCGAGTGGCCGTTGGCAATCCAGCGCTATACGATCCGGTACTACGGGTATGACCGGCGTGAGCGATCCGAGATGCCCTCGACGACCCCAACGGGCGAATTCCAAATCGAGCCCTTGTCGGCGCGCTGGCATGACACCTACTTCGGGCGCCAAACCGGCTATCTCCCGTCAGCCATCCGAGTCCGTTTGAGCGGCCCCGACGGCGAGAACCTGAGCCGGGATTTCCGCATTCGGACCTGGAATCCGAGGCGGAAGCCGTCGGGCGGCTCCGGTTTCGGGCCGGGGGGGGTGTGATGCGACGGGACCGGCGAAGCGGCGTCCGGGGCCCCGCCAACCAGTCGGGCGTTGCGCTCGTCATCGTCCTGCTGATGAGCCTCATCATCGCCGTGGTGGCGCTCTATTTCTCGGTTGCCGCCCGCGAGGAGTTGCGTCGAGCCCAGGCCCTGGTGGATCATCAGCAGGCCCAGCAGGAGGCGGATAGCCTGGCCGCGCGCATCCTCTTCGCGTGGCTGACCGAGGGCGACGCCCAAGCCGTCGCCCAGGCGAGCGGTGCCTCCGGGGCTGGATGGAACTATCGAGGCCAGCCAATTCAGTACGACGAGGGCAGCACGGTGCGTTTGTGGGACCTGGCGGGGCGTTTTAGCCTCATACCGTTTAACGAGGATTGGTTGACGGCGTTCCTCGATCAGCGCTTTCCACGCCGCGTTGCGGAACACGCCGTCGGCCGCCTGGCCGAGCGGCTCGAGACACGCGCCGAGTTCTTCCAAACGGCGGATCCGGACCCGTTCGCCGAGGCGGGCGAGAGCCTACCCCCCCAGGGCGTCATCGAGCTCAAGTCGGTGGCGGGGCTCTCGGAGGAGGTGTACGCAGCCCTCGAGCCCCAGCTTAGCTATTATGGGCCCGGGTATCTCAACCCGCAGGTGGCCAGTGAGGCGGTCCTGGCGGCGGCGCTCGGCGAACAACGAGCCGAGGCGATCGCGGCGGATCGGAGCCATGCGGAGCAATACCTTCGAGGCCTGGAACAGATCACACCGTTTGATCCCCCACCGTTCATCGTGTCCGAGCCCGTCGCCTTGACGGTCGAGGTGACCACCCGGCAGGGCGAAGGGCAGGCCCGCCGCCGGCTCACCGCCGCCCGTTTCGACGAAGGAGACGAGGCGTGGCAGATCTGGCGGTGGGAATGAGGGACGCCGCTGACGGGCAGCCCGAATGGGTCGTACCCGATGGCGCCCCGAGCCGGGACCGTCCGTCTCACGCCACCGCCGCCGGCGGACTGTCGTTCCCCACTCCCTTATGCGCATGATCCGAACCCGTATCCATCGTCCGTCGGGCCGCACCCGCGCGCGCGTGATCGCCTGGCTGAGGCGCTGCCATCGACCGGCCGCCTACCTACCGGAGACCCTGGCCTACCGTGGGTCGGCGTGGTATCAATTGCGGTGTGGCACCCACGGTGCCGTCCCCGCCCTCGAACGGCGCCGCGAACCACCGGAGCGCCTGGGTCGGCAGATGATTCTCCTCGGCCGAGGGCAGGCCTATGCCACCGCCCGACGCTATCCGATCCGACGCCGCCGGGATGTCCTGGCCGCGCTTCGCCACGAACCCGGGCTCATCCCCTATCCTGGGGGGCAGGAGCTGCGACACCGGCTCGTCGACGGCAACGGGACGACCCTGAACCTGTGGTATCTACCCGATCGTCGCGCCCACTTCGCGCGCCCGCCGGCGCTGATCGTGCCCGAGGAATGGCTGATCGCGCGCGCCGAGCCCGCGCATCGTTTTTGGCGGGTCGAGGCCCCCGATGGGGCCTACTTCTTGTATCGCCACCCGGATGGGCAGCTGGTCAGTCAGGCCTGCGTGGCGCCCTTTGCCGACACGGACACCTTCCTGGCCGCCGTCGGCGTCGCCCCCCCGTCCGGGGGACCGCGGGTGCTCGATGCCACGGCCTGGCCGCGTGTGCTGGCCGAGGGGCTAGCTCGACTCGACTGGTGGGATCTCATCGGGTTTTATGGCGGGGCCAATCCCCTGCGCCGGCGCCGGATCGACCTCAACCGCCTGCGGCGACCGGCCCTCGTCGGCGGGTCCCTGCTGCTGGCGTACGCCCTCCTCAGTTCGTATCTCATCGAGGCCCGGCTCGAGCGCTTGCGCCAGGAGGCCCAGGACCAGCGGGCGGAACGGGTAGCGGCCTTGCGTCAGGAGGAGGCCCTCGTCGCGGCGGAGCAAACCTACGCCCGGCTGAGCGCCCCGTTGCGGGACTACACCCTCCGCAGCCGCTACCTCCGCGTGTTCGCCGAGCTCCTCGCGCCGAGTTGGACGGTGAACCGCCTCACCGTGGATTCGACGGGACTCGAGTTCCGCGCCCAGGCGCCCAGCGCCACCGCCGTCCTCAGTACGGTTAGCCAGCACCCGGCGGTGGCGGAGGCGGCGTTTGCCGCGCCGGTCAAGGCGGCGCGCGGGCAAGCGAACGCGGAGGCGTTTACGATCCGACTGCAGTTGGACGACCCGCCCGCCGGGTCCGCCGGCACGGGAACCCGCGCCGCGCATGGCGCAGCCGAGTCACCGAAGGCGCAAGCCGATGATGCCTGATCCCGAAACGACGACGAGCCGCGCCCGGCGGCTTCGCCTGCTCGTGGGCCTCGCCGTGACCCTGTCCCTGGTCCTGCTCGGTCGGCAGTGGTGGGCCTGGCAGCAGGAGCGGCTCGCCGAGACCCGGAGTGTGGCCCAGCGACTGAACCAAGGGGAGGTCATCCTCGAGCGACGGGCGGAGGTCGGCGAGCGCCTCGCCACCGTGAGGGGCCGCATTGCCGATCTGCGGCAACACTATTTTGATGTGGATACGGCTCAAACCCTGCAATTGCGCGTGCAGAAGCGCCTCGAGAAACTCGCCGGGGCGAACAACCTCAAGATTCGGCGGAGCAGCTGGGAAACCGTCGACGCCGAGGCCACGCCCCAGCGGCTCCCGTTTCAACTGCGGCTGGTCGGCACCAATGTTGATCTCCAGGCCCTGATCGCCCAACTCGAGCGGGAATCCGTCTTCTACGCCCTGGACCGCATCACATTGCGCGCCGATCGCTCGGGGCCCGGTCGCGTTCAGGCCCGGATCGAACTCAGCGTCTATCTGACCACCGGTTCCCCGGCGGGGGCGGCGGACACGGGCCCGTCAGAAAACGCACCCGACACCGAGGAGACCTGATGAAACTCGGACCGGAACACGGGACCGCCTGGGTTATCGGGCTGCTCCTGGCGGCTGACTTCAGCCTCCGGATCCTGCCCGCTGGCAATCGCGGGACCGACCCTCCGCCGCCCCTCACCCCGGCTCCCGCCTCGCTCCAACGGCCGCAGCCCGAGCCGGAGGCCGCGCGCCTTGTGACCCTATTTGGGGACGCCACGCCGCCTGAGCCCGAGCCGGCCGCCGAGGCGTCATCGCCGACCTCCGAAGAGCCGGACGAGCCGGTCCAGGTCGTCACCCAAGAGCACCGCGAGCGCGGCTTCGTCTTCCGGCTTCAGGCCGTCTTCATCCGGGGGGAGCGGGCGCTCGGGTTGATCCTCTACCGCCAGGAGGGGGGCGGTCAGCGCTCGGGCATCGATGCCGTGCGCGAGGGCGAGGATTTTCTGGACTATCGAGTCGAGTCTGTCGCGCTCGACCGCATCGTCCTGCGGCGCGATCAAGACGTGGTCACCCTCATCCTGTTCAAAGACCCCAAGAATGCCTAACACCCCTGTACATCGCCCACTCCTCGTCATGGCTCTGCTCGTCGTGGGGGGGATCGGCTGTGTCCCCCCGTTGCCCGAGTCCAACCTGCCGCGATCGGCATTGGAACTCTCCCCCGCCGAACGCCAGGCCGAGGGGGACCTGGATCTGGGCGCGCAAGCGCAACAGGACAACCAGACGGCGATCCCCGAGGAGCAGACAGTCCCGTCCCTCGAGCGGACCGACCAGTACGTTCCAGTCGAGGACGAACCGGATCTCGCCGAGGATTTCAGCGAGACGGCGAATCTGCAGGTCGCCGCGGACGGTATGCCCGTCGCCGGCTTCATCCACTACGTCTTCGGCGAGCTGCTCGGCGTGAACTACGTCATCGCCGAGCCGGTTCGTCAGCTCCGGCGGAACGTCACCCTCAAGCTGAATGACCCGCTCTCGCCTCGGCGCCTCGTCCGCCTGAGCCGCGCCCTGCTGCGCGATCGCGGGATACAGGTCCGGCGCGAGGACGAGGTCTACCGGCTGGAGCCCGTGCCGAGCGAGGATCAGCAGCGTCCCGATCTGGCCATCGGCGTGGGTCGAACGGCCGCCTCGGTCCCGGATCACGACCCGGTGTTGCAGCTCGTCCCGTTGGAGTATGCCGGCTACTCGACCCTACAGGACATCCTGCGCCAATTCACCAACTTGCAGGTCCGCTACGACAACAACTACGGGATGTTGGCGCTCCAGGGCACCCCCTCCGGGATCCGCGAGGCCCTCGGTCTGGTGCGCGTCCTCGATCGCCCGAGCCTCCAAGGTCGCCACATCACGGTGTTGCGCTTCACCTTCATTCGGGTCCGCGAGTTCCAGAATCGGGTCGTGACCCTCCTGCAGAACGAGGGGCTGGGCGTGAGTACCCGCGGGGGGCGAGGGGCGCCGGGGACGGCGATTCTGACCGCGCTGCCCCGGCTGAATAGCCTTGTGGTCTTTAGCCCCACCGAGCGGCATCTCCAGCGGATCGCCTACTGGGCGGACAAGCTGGATATCCCGGAACGGGGGGCCGAGGGCCAATTCTTCGTCTACACCCCCCAGCACAAGAAGGCAAGCAACCTCGGGCAAAGCCTCCAACAACTCCTGGATCTCAGCCGCGACGAGGGACGGGATCCCGAGGAAGAGCCGCTGCGGCTCGTCGTGGACGAGCGACAAAACCTCCTGATCTTTCGGGGCAGCGGGACCCGCTACCAAAACCTCCTGCCGGTCATTCGCCAGATGGACATCCCGCCCAAACAGGTCGCCCTGGAGGTGATGGTCGCCGAGGTCACCCTGACGGATCAGCTCCGCAACGGGATCGAATGGTTCCTGCGGCGCGGGGAATACACGTTGAACACCCGCGGCAATCTGGGGTTGGCGGCCGGGGCCCTCGAATACGCCATCACCACCGACGCCGGCGATGTTCAGGCCCTGATCAACATCCTCGCCTCCGAGAACCGGGTACAAATCCTCTCGAGTCCCCGCTTGATCGTCCGGGACGGCCAGAGCGCCTCCATCAACGTGGGCACCGAGATCCCGTTGATCACGACTCAAGCCACCAATGCGGATGAAGTGGACAGTCGCCTCGTTCAAAACATCCAGTACCGCTCCACGGGCATTACCCTGAATGTCACCCCGGTCATCAACGGCCGCGGGAACGTGGCCCTACAGATCGCCCAGAATTTTAGCGAGGCCGGTGAGAACACCTTGTCCGGGGTCGACTCCCCGACCATCCTCAATCGCTCCATTCAGACGAACGTGGTCGCCGATGACGGCCAGATGATCATCCTCGGGGGCCTCATCAGCGAGAATAACAGTCAGGCCGAAACCCGCGTCCCGGTGCTCGGGGAGATCCCCCTGCTCGGCGCCCTGTTCCGCACCCAGAGCGCCTCCACGACGCGGACCGAGCTGGTCGTGATGCTCACCCCGCGCCTGATGCGCAAGCGCGCGGACCTGGAACGCTTGCGCGAGGTGCTCGCGGAGGATTTCCAGCTGCTCCAGCGGGGCCCCGCGGAATCCGATGGCTCGAATGCCGAGCCCCCCACCCGCGACGGGGCCGCCGCCGGATCCGCGAACGCCCCGACGTCGAATCCTTCGCTCGAGGGGCCCGCGCCATCGGCGCCCCGGGGGCATCGCGACAGCGGATCCAGCGGTTGACGGGCCAGTCGTTTGGAACGGTTGGCTTCGAGGGGGATCTGGCTTAGACTCTCAGTTGAAGGAACGACGATAACCCGAGGATCGGGCCCTGATTGGGGACCGCCACCGTGTCGATTGGGCACGGACGCCGCCCGGGCCAATCAGGGCACCCATAGCCCGTGCCGCCTCGATGGCCCCTTTCGTGTCAACCGGGAAATCGAGGCGGCTGAGGGGATCAGGGAACCGCTTGTCCTTGCCTCGGCCACGGGGTTGAGGTACGCTCGGAAATACTGGGTCGGGACTTCCCGGGCGAACCCAGGTTTCCAATTGGTTTGATGCAAACACGTCCTTGGTGTTGAAGGAGGCCTACACGTGATGCAACGTTTGAAACACCCACTCAGGGACCGAGCCCTCGGGTTCGTCGCCCTGCTATTGGTGACACTCTTCTGGTCGGTCGGCGCTGTGGCGCAGCAGGCAGATGAAGGGGGTATTTGGATGCTCCCCGCCGCAGCGGATGGGGATGACAACCCGGTGGTTAACATCGGCGCGGTTCCCCAGTTTAAGACCGATCCGAGTGACAATGTGCCTGTTCATTTCGAGCAGTTCCTGCTCCGCTACTCCCCGGAAACCGTTCCAGAGGCGATCGATCTACTCGCCCTGAATGCCGGAGACCAGGGCGCCCCTCAGACCCCAAACTATGCCCCGGCTGCATGCGGCACCGAGGGCGATCGATTCATCTACTACACGAACAATAACTCGACGATCGGGGACGAGACGACCCTGACCTTCGAGACCCCGTTCATCGACGAAAGCAATAACGACTTGTTTTTGCTAGCTCGGGCCTACGTTGATGATAACCCGGGTGACGGTAGCCCAGGTGAGCGGTGCAGTGGTTGGGCTAGTACCGATGTCAAGGAAATAAATGGGGAAGCAGCTCGGGGCTGGTTTGCGGTTGCTGCTCGCCAAGGCACGGGTGGTGGCGACAGTCAATTGGCCGTATCGCTGCCGTCGCTCGAGATCCCGACAAGCGTTGCGGAGAACGATGACGCCGTTTGCGTTGTGACGATCGCTGGCCAACCTGATACTGTCTTCAACGACACCGTGCCGCGCTTCGCTGAGATGGTATTCTCGGTGGAGACCCCTCAGGGCGGAAACAACATTTTCGACTTGACGGAGTTTCTGCCAAAGTCGCCCAGCCTCGATACGGCAACCGTCGCAAGCGCGGGAACCGACATTGCTCGTGATGGTGGAAGCCCACCCGATGATGGTGTGATCGCCGATGTGCTCTGGGATCAGACCG
>CAYFWJ010000033.1:9183-12387 GCA_964346755.1 uncultured Ectothiorhodospiraceae bacterium | reverse complement strand
CCTACATCGATGTCGGCGCCTTCTTGCGGGACGGCGGGCAGACGTGGGAGATCCAAACCGCAGCCGATGGCGGTATGACCGACTGCAGTGCGGTGACCGATATGGATCTCGGGTTCCACGTCGGGGCGAGTGATCCGCGGGATTACGATGAGTCGGGCTATCCGGTCTTTGAAGATGTGACCGCGGACAATGAAACCGTCCGGGATCAGTTCCAGGGCGGTGTCGGGCTGGGACAGGCACGCGGGGACGACTTCGCGCTCGAGTCCGCCCATCGGCACTTCGACGAGGAAGATCGCGGAGAGATCTGTCAGGCCTTCTTCCGAGGCGCGTTTGACGAGACCCAAGGGGGCTTCGGCGAGGGGGACGTGGACAACGGGACGTCAACCCTAGGACAGGGCTTCGCAGCGGACTTCGGTGGAGATGCGTTCAACACCGGCGTGAGCGGCAAGCAAACGATCAGTGTCTCGGGTGAGGACGAGATCCTCGAGAATAACTGGCTAACCCAGCTTGCGATCAACGCGGAAGTGACGGGACCGGATACCGGTGGTTCATCGGCGTTCCTGCGTGTCAGCACCGGAGGCACGGAGGTTGCTCCATCAGCTGTGGCTCTGGGCATTCCGCTCAACGACCGCTCCGGGCGAAGCGGTTATGAGCCGTTGCCTGGCGGCTTCGCTCAGCCGGCCGGTTTCGAGAACATCGATGGCGGCATTTGGTCCACCCTCGTCGGTACGGGCTACACGGAGTTCGCCTCGCACGTCTGGAAACTGCGCCGGGACGGGGCGTATGTGAAGATGCCGGTTGTGCCGCTGTGTCGAGAAGGCTCGAATCCGACCTCGGTCACCATTGCCACCACGCTGGAAGAGGCCTGCATCGAGAACGACTCGGTGAATTCCGGTGGTTTGGATGGGAACGACGCCTGTGACGTCACCTTCGAGGTCCAGTACAGCGCCATCGATAAGTCCTCGGGCAACGTCTTTACCGGGGATAACGAGACGGCGCGCATTCGCGATAACCTGACCTTTACGCTGTCATCGGCGTCCGCCTCGGGGGCTGCTGCCGAATTTGCCACCATCTGCCAGAGTGTCGCCGCGGGCTTTGGACAAGGGACGAATTGGATGAGCTCGGACTGCTTTGAAGACGCTTTGGCAACCGAAGCACCCTTGGGTGGTGCCGTCAACGCACCCAACTCGACCCTTTGTGACGACTACTGGATCGATGCCTCGGTCAAGATGTTCATCGAGGAGGCCGCCCCGGATGGCACCGAGGTGACCGCCCGGCTGAATGACTTCGGCGGCGATCTATCGACCGGCATTCGAGATCGTATCGACCTACCGGTCTACCATCGCGAGAAGATGACGGTCTCCTCACCGCTCCTCGAGGAGCTCGCCAACCAGTTGGGCACGGAGCCAAACGATGATGATGGTGAGTTTCAGCTGGATAGCAACCGACCCTGGACCCGGTAACCCGGATACTGGAAGGGGGCTTAGAGGCGCTGGGCTCGGTCCACCGGTCCAGCGCCGACCCCCGAGATAGGAGCGAAAGGCAAGAGGGCGCTCGGAAGAGCGCCCTCTTTTTTGTGGCCCCCCTTCACGCCCGTACGACCCGATGATAGCTCGCCCGGGTCGTTTCCCCGACGGCAGCCCAACTGAACGATTGGAACCAGGCCTCGGGATAGCGGGGTGGCTCCCGCACGACCCGTTCGAGTCCCGCCTGAAGACTCGCCGCATCGTAGGGATCACAGTAGATGACGTGATCCCCATAGTAGAAGTCCGCGTTCGTATACCGGGTGATCACGGCGTTGGCCCCCTGATACAGCCCCTCCAGGCCGACGAGGCCCGCGGTCTCGAAGAAACTGGCGAGGACAACGCCCTTGGCTTGGGCAAAGCGGGACTGGAGCGCGTCGTGGGGTAACGCACCGAACCAGTGGATCCGCCGGCCGTCGGTGGCCGCCCGGACGGCGCGGACGTAGGCACGATGGCGGGGGTTGGGCGCGCCGATCACCCACAGCGCGTGGCCGCCGAGGGCTGGGCTCGAACGGAAGGCCTGGATGACCCCGAGGGTGTTCTTGCGGGGCTCGACCCGCCCGGCCACGATCACGACGCGCCGCTCCTGCCGCGGATACCGATCCCCAAGGGATACCGCATAGGGGATGACCTGAGTGGCGCGCGGGACCAGCCCCAATTCGTCCGTGTAGGTGTTGGCCTCGGACGGGGAATTGGGGGCCAGAAGCGCCGCGTGGTCAAAGACCCAGCGGGCGCACGACCGCCAGCGGAAGGCGACCGTCGGTAAACGCGGGTCGCGGATTCGATCCCGATTGTGATACAGCTCCTTGAGTCCGAGATAGGCGATCAGTGGGAATCGGCGGGTGCCATAACGCCAGCGGTAATACCGACGCAGGTCGGCGAGGGCGTGCCAGATCGGCGTGAAGACGTAGGGGATACCGCGGGCGGCGCACCACCGGGCCGCGGAATAGCTGTCGTAGAGGCGGGTGGCGTTGAAGATATGGACCAGATCGGGGGTGTCGGGGGGCGGCGTGACGCCGTCTCCGATCGTCACCGCACACCCCTGCCGACGCAATTCCCGCGCCGTTTGGCGGACCTGGACGCTATCCCCGCCGGGTAGGCTTCGATCATCACGGCGTGTGACGAGGTGCACACGAAGGGCTGGCATGGCGTTCGCTCCGCTCCGAGCTAAAGACGATGGCGACGCGCCGGCCTCGAGCCCCCAGGCCGGCACGTCACGCCTCGGCCAGTGGGCGCGCGCGGCCTTGCGGGACGCTCGCCCCGGTCCTGGGCCAGGGCGTGACACGGCGGCGCTTTCCCGCCTGTCCCCCGGGTCCCAGCGATGGCCCGCCGACTCGGCACGCGGAGCGGCCCCGCTCCGTGGGTGGCTGACCCCCCACCGGCCGGGGTGACACCGGTTAAACGCCCGTCGGGCTCCTGCGGGGCGAGCAGCCCCCCGGGGTTGGGCCACCGAACCCCCGAAGCAACGCCGCCTGGGCGCCCTAAGCCCCCCGCGTGTTGGGCCCGGGATCGGTGGCCTTGGGATGGTACGGCCGAGGCGGGGAGTCGGCGGGTCACCCCGGGCGGCGCGTCCCCCGTCGGGGGATTGGGCCGGCGTCTTGACCCGCTTGGGGGCCGATGCGGATACTGGCTGCCGGGGTGGCCGGCAGGTCCATTCGCCAGGCCCATCCGCCAGGCCCAT
>CAYFWJ010000033.1:0-9083 GCA_964346755.1 uncultured Ectothiorhodospiraceae bacterium | reverse complement strand
CGATTGGCTCGCCCGCCCGCTGGAGATCCCATTGACACGCGTTAACCGCCCGCTGCGCGAATCCGTGAAGCGATGGATCCGGTTCCACCGCCCCATCCCGCCTCTGATGAAACGCCCCTTCGATGAACGAGCGCTCGGGCAAATCCCGGCCGGATACCACCGGCGGGGGCCTGGCTTCGTCGGCATTGGTATGGGCAAGGCCGGGACCTCCTGGTGGTATCGGCTTCTGACGGATCATCCGCAGGTCGTCCCGAACCGTCTGCGAACGAAGGAACTCTGTTACTTCTACCACTTCGGCACGCAGGGGCTCGACGAGGCGGCCAAGGCGACCTACCGCCGCGCCTTCGCCGCACCGGCGGGGCGCCTTGCGGGGGAATGGAGCCCCGCGTACCTGACCTATCCCTTTGCGCTGTCGTATTTGGCGGAGACCGTGCCGGACACGAAGCTCCTGGTGCTGCTTCGCAACCCGGTGGATCGGGCCCTCTCCGAGCTCAACCACCAGCAGCTACAACGGCCACGGCTCCTCGGATTGCGCGGTGAACGTGCGCGATTTTACTTCAAATACAACATATTCCAGTTGGTGCTCAGCCACAACCGTCTGGCCGAGCGCCTGCGCACCCTGCTCCAGTATTTCGATCGGGACCAGCTCCTCCTGTTGCAATACGAGGCGTGCGCCCGGGATCCGGCCCGTGAGATCCGCCGGACCTACCGCTTCCTGGGCCTGGACGACCAACACGAACCGGCCCGCCTGCGCCAGCCCGTGAATACCAACCCGTATGTGATCCCGCTCCCGACCCCGAGCCAGCGAGCCCGGCTCCGCGAACACTTCGCCCCGGATGTCTCAGCGCTCGCCTCACTCGTGCCCGAACTCGATCTCGCCCTGTGGCCGGACTTCACCCCACACCGGTGAGCGGATCCGTCCGTCGAACGGGGTTCGACGGCGGTGGGCCGAGTGCTCGGGCGGGGTCGCTCGGGTTTATCGTCCCCGCATCGGCAACGGGCGTGGCATCCTGAGGGGACGTCGGCCTCGCGTCAGATCGAGCAGGGGTCGCTCCAACCACCGGTAGCTCCATTGGCCTGTGACCAGCACGGCGAGCAGAAGGAGGGGTAGCGCGAGGCGATTGTCCGCGATCCCATCGCCCGCCCAGACGGCCCAAAGGCGTCCCCCGGCGACCAGGACCAGGAGATGCGACAGATAGATCGAGTAGGACGCATCCCCGATCCGTTGCAGGGTGCGGAGCAGGTAGTGCCCGCCCATCTCGGCGCGGACCGCCCACGCCACCAGCGTCCACGCGGGGATCCCGAACAGCAGGACTCGGAGCCCGGGGTCGGGTAGCGGATCGTTCGTCAGGCCTCGGTACCCCGCGTAAAGCCACAATCCCACACTCCCGGCGAGGATCGCCACCCCAGCGAACCCCGCGGTCGGGATCCGGCGCCAGCGGGGTGCCATAAGGCCCAGCCCCGCCCCCGCGATGAATTCCAGGGTGAGTGGGTGGATCGCCAGGGCGACAGCGGGGGACGGCGATGGCGGGGATGTCAGGTAGGCGCCGACGACAACAAGGGCCCACCCCAGCAGACCCCATGGCAAATGCCGCTCCGCGAGTAGTAGCAGCAGCCCAAAGAATACCGCGTAGAAATACACCTCGTGGATCAGGGTCCAGCCGACCATCAACAGCGGGAGGCGCTCGTCCGGTATGAGGAGGAAGGAGGCCAGAAGATCGACTTGATGGCCTTGGCTGCTGTTCACCCAGCTCGGCTGAACAACAAAGACCGCCAGTACGCAGAGCGAGTAGATCCAATACAGGGGATAGATCCGACTGGCCCGCCGGTACAGGAAGCGCATGGCAAAGACGGGCTGTCGAAATCCGCCCCGCGTGATCCCGACCATCACAAAGCCACTGATTACGAAGAAGAGATCGACCCCCATCATCCCGACCGTGGCGAGAGCCGGTAGCAGGGGGGTCGCCCCCCCGTATTGGGCCTCGACAAGGGCGAGATGGAAGACCACGACGAGGAGCACCGCCACGCCGCGAAGACCCTGGATGTTTTGAACGGTCTGGGTTTGCATCACCGATCCGATTGGGGCCATCGAAGGAGAGACTCGGGGCTTGGATGCCAGGGCGTCGGGCCGGGTTAGCGGGGACCGAGTTGGCCGGTTGCCCCTCGTAGGATGGCCCGCGTAATCGCCCAGGCACGGCTGGGCCCAAACTGGACCAAGCGGCGCGTCCCTTTGATGACCAGGTGGAGGGCGACAAGGTGCCACCAGCATCGGCTATAGCGTCGAAAATACACGATTGTGTTGCGCGCGGTGAGTCGATCGGCCAGATCGCCACCCGCGCTTTGGGTGCCGCCTTCATGATGGATCACGCGGCTGGCGGGGCACCAAACGCAGCCATACCCCTGGCGGCGCGCTCGGCGACCGTAATCGACATCCTCCCAATACAGGAAGTAGCCCTCATCGAACAACCCCACCGTCTGGAACACCGGACGTGGGATGAGCAGGCTGGCGCCGACGATGAAATCGAGGGACGGGTTTCCTCCCGTGCCCCGTCCCGAGGTGGCCGTCCCCAGGACCGGGTTGAGATAGCCGCCGCCCCGCCATCGGATTCGGCCCTGATCGTCCGCCAATGTCGAGCCGATCAGGGCGGTGTCTCCCCGCGCGTGGCTGCAATGGATCAACGCCGCCAGGGCGTCGGGTGCGGGTCGGCAATCGGGATTTAACAGGTAAACGTACCGGTAACCCGCCGCGTGTGCCATGGTCAATCCGCGATTGCAGCCGTAGGCGAATCCCCCATTGTCGGGGCTTTGCAGGAAATATAGACGATGCCGGGAACCGGCACCCCCGGCCGCGGTCCCGCCCTGAGGCGGCGTCGGCTCGGGCGCGAAGCCGGCCTCCTCCAGGATCGCACGCAGGTCGTCGAGGCCGTTGTTGACGATCAAGATGTCAAAAGCGACCTGCGTCATGGCTAACGTCGCCCGGAGGCACGCGCGCAAAAGCCCATGGGCCCGATAGGCGACGATGACCACCAGGCAACGTCCGCCTGGGCCCGGTTGGGGAGCCCTTAGGGGCGCGTTGGGGTCCGGCATCTCAGGAGACGCGATTCGTTCCAAGCCCGGCGCGGCCGTCCCTAAAGCGGCGCTGCCGGGACGGCTTACCCCAGGATGAGGGGTTTCCTCCGCGCCCACCTCGACCGGCGTTGATCCGTCCATCCCTCACACCCCCCCTCGACTAGAACACGCCGACCGCGTTGGCGCTGGCAATCGTCAGGGCGAGCTTTGAGGAGATATCCGCGACCGTTTGCCAGAACGTCAACGGACGTAGGCGGGTGACGTCCAGCGGAATCACGATCGTGTCCCCGCGCTGGATCTCCTGAGCCCCATGTCCGAACCAGACGGATCGCGGACTCGCGGCGATCGAACCATCGGCCCGGATCACATAGATGCGTTGCTGGTCGGCCTTGGCGGTTAACCCCCCGGCGCGCTCGATGTAGTTGTCGCGATCGAGGTCGGGCCTGTAGAACAACGAGGTCGTCTGTTGCACCTCGCCGAGTATCGTGACCTCTTCCGGGGTCGGGGGGATGACCAATTGGTCCCCGTCCCGCATCCGCACGGATTGGCGCCCGGCGAGCACCGCCGGCAGGTCGACGACCAGCCGCCCGACTGGCTCGACGTCTTCAATCTGGTTGATCAGACTCTGGGCCTGTCCGAGGCCTGTCGCCGAACCGTCTGGGCCTTGCAACTGCTCGAGGGAAACCGCGGCGAGCTCGCTTCGGAGGCGACGTTTCAGACGCGCCAGTTCTTTTGCCTCTTTGGCGCGGAGCGATTGCCGCGATAGGACCGCGCCCTCCGGGTAGGCCTCCTCGGTCAATCCGCCGGCTCGCTCAAGGACGCTTGTCAGTGTCTCGCCGCGAGAAATGGTGAACTTCCCGGGGAATCGGATTTCCCCCTCCACTCGAACCGACTCTTTTTCGTACCAACGGGGAACGACTTTTACGTTCAAGGTGTCATCGGGCTGGAGACGGATCGTCTCCCCTGTCTTGCCGAGTGCAATCGCTCGCGTCTGTGTCTGTCGCTCGTCTTCCGCGACGTCAAATCGTGTCAATTCCGCCGAGAGCGTGTAGGCATCCTCCCGAAGGCCGCCCGCCGCCCGAATCAGGTCGTTGACCGACATCTGGCGTTCCAGGGGGTAATCACCCGGGTCGCGCACCCGTCCCCGAACCGTCACGATCTGGGTTCGGGCGCCTTGATGCGCCTGGTTTCGGAGCGTCTCAAGCACGGGGGCAAGCGCCGCTTGACGGTCCTTTGCCCGATTAAACACCCGGACCGTGTCCCGTTCCGCCAGGCGGAGGTCGGCGGGGCCGCTGGGGGCATCCAGCGCCCGGTCGAGGCTCGTCGAGCGGACGGTGATCCGCTTGCTCTGCGGCATTTCCCTCGTGATGAGCACGTAATCAAGATCCGGCGTGGCGCGCAAGCTGTCGAGATCAGGGAGCAGATCCGTCAAGCGCATCCCAGGGCGCCATTGATACGACCCCGGCCTTTTCACGTGGCCGCGGAGCAGGACGACATCCGCCAAATCGCGGCTCGCGTCGTAGACTCGGATCAAGTCACCGTCTTGGATCGTCGTTCGGCGGCCTGCCCTCTGGCCGAGGTCCAGGTCGAACATTTGGCGCCCGTCGCGCGTTGCGATCCGATCCAGTTGCACGTGTTCCGGCGAGGCCATGGAGGACAGGCCACCGGCCAATTCAATGGCCCCTTGGACGGTCTTTTCGTCGATGACTTCATAGATCCCGGGCCGTTTGACCTCGCCGGCGACCCCAACGGTCTCGCCGATCGGGGGCACAAAGATCACGTCCCCGGGCTGGAGGCGAACATCAGCCCGGGTATCCCCGCGTAGGAGGAGCTCGTAGAGATCCAGTTCGGTGACGCGGGCGCCGTTGCGTTTGAGCTGGATCTGTCGCAGCGAGCCATTGGTTTGGATGCCCCCACTCACGAACAGCGCATTGGTAATCGTGGATAACGCGCTCACGGTGAAGGTGCCCGGCCGGCGTACATCCCCGAGTACGAAGACTCGGATCGAGCGCAGGGGCCCGAGGGACACGCTCAACTCGGCACCCACCAGATGGCGCCTCACCTTTTTCTCCAAAAAGGACTGGAGCTGGTCGAATTCCATACCGGCAACGGTGAGCGGGCCAACCTCGGGGAAATCGATTCGACCCTCCCGATTGACCTCGAGGGTGAGGCGTCGATTAGTCGTCCCGAATAGGTTGATGTTCAGCGTGTCTTGAGGACCGATGACGTAGTCCGAGGGCACGGGGATATCGGTCGCCGGGGCAAATGTCGTGGGCGTACCGCGAAACAGGTCATAGCCGAATTGCCGCAAGGTCTGCCGGATGTTTCGTGGCTGCGACTCAACCTCAAGTTCCCCGGCTTCTCGAACCCGATTCATCCTGCGTTCGAGCCGACTCAGTGGTTGATCCGCGGGCTCGGCAGGTGTTTCGGCTGAACGCGTGGGGACTTCTCCGGTTACGTTATCGGGAGTCGGGGGACGGGGGGAAGGCCGAACGACCGGCGCGTCCGGATCGAGGCCCGTCTGTCCCGGATCCCGCTTCGTGCCCTGGGGGCCGGGCTCGCGCCGACCCGGCTCGGCGAGGCCTCCACGGGCCTCCCGCGCACGCTCCAGGATCTGGCGCTGTTCTTCGGAGGACAGGGACTGGAAACGCTCCATGGCCTCTTGCGGATCGACGTTCTGTCCCCACGCCGAGGCGGTAATGAGCGGGAGCAACAGCGTCACGAGACGCGCTAGTTTGGTACGCACAGTGATGACCTTAACTCGTTATCGATCGGAAAACCTCGGACACTCTAGCGAAAACATCGCGGGTTGTCCCCCGCCCCAGGGCTGGGGATGATGCGGGCCGAGCGACTCGACCGCATGGCTTGTACACCACCGCGCACAACCGGTGGGCGGCGGCATTCAAGCGACTGACAATCGGCCCCATCCGGGACCCTGGGCCGATCCGGACACGGGCGGCCCGTTGCGAAGCCGCCCCGGGTATCGGATGGCCTCGGCGGCCCGAGCCCCCTCGGCCGATTCCGCCCGGTCCGGCTCGGGTCCCCGCGGTGAGGATGAGCGCGCGCGTCTGCCGTCCTCGTGGTCCTCGGCCACCGGGGTCAGCTGGGGCTCGCTGTCATGGCGGGGACGCGCCCGAAGAGGCCCCGTATTGGGGTGGCGACCGGCAGGCCGCCCCCGCCATTCGCTCGAGCGACCCCGCCGGTCAAGCGGGCGAGCGAGTCGACGACGGGCGCAGTCGCAACCCCCGCGGATCCCCATCATCATCGGGATCATCCGGCAATGCCACCCGCCTTCATTGAATCCGCGGGTTACTCAGGCCGCCTTAAGCGGATTCCGCTGTGGGCGCATCCGGGTCAAACCGTCGAGGCCCCCGGAGGATGCCGGGTGCGGTCCACACGACCCCCTGGGGGGCGCCGCGGCTGGAGACGGTCCATGGGCCGGGGTGCGATCCCGATGGAGAATGCCCAAGCCGTTGACGCGCACCGCCGCCCGAGTCATTGGGTGGCGCTTGGCGTCTCACGGGGCAATCGGTCGACGTCGGGATTCCAACCGGGCGGGTCGGAATTCAGGAGACCGGGAAACCCGGGCTGGTTGGCTCGGAAGTCTGACCTGTCTCCCCGTATGATTCAGTCCTCCAGTAGACGTTTGACATAATACTTCAGGGCGTCCCGGCCATGGCGGCGCGCCACCGGGTCGCTCAACATGTCGATAAATCGCCCCGAGCTGCAGCGATAACCGTCCGCGATGACGGTTTCTTCGGCGAAATAGTGGACCCGGTATCCCGCTCGCCAGACCCGCAAGCAAAGATCCGGGTCGGCCATGAATAGGAAGAAGCGCTCATCGAATCCTCCGATGGACGCAAAGGTTGTGCTCGGCAGCATCAGAAATGAAGACTGTAACCACGGAACATCGCGTGACTGTCCGTAATCGAACCCGCGCAGTTCGTAGGCCTCCACCGCTCGGACAATGCCGGGCAGGTGACGGCAGGGTCCGTTGCGAAAGACTTGGGCGATGAGCGAGGGGTAGGACCGGACAATATTCGGGGTCGTACCGTCGTCATTGATTTGTCGGACACCAACCGCCCCCAGGGTCGAGTCATCCTCGAAGAGTTCGGTTAACCGGCGCAGGGTCCAGGGATTCGGCAATAGGATATCCGGGTTGGAAAACACGACGTACCGGGTGTCGCAGTACTCGAAGCCCAGGTTGCATCCCTTGGTATAACCAAGATTTCGGTCTTGGGGAAGATATCGGATATGATCCCTTTTCGGGTTTTGCGCATACCAATTCGTGTTGTCTTCCGAGGTCGAGTTGTCAATCACAACGATGTTGAGTTGGTCAACCGCCTGTTGGGCGAGGAGTCGCCCGATGGCTTCCTGGGCGCGCGCTCCTTTGAGGAAGTCGACAATGACAATGCATACATCGGCCATGATGGTCTAGCTCGGAGCGTCGCGTAATCCCCGTTCCCGGCCCGCCCGGCGGCTTTCGGGTGTGGACGACGCGCCGTGCCGTTGTGCGCAGGCGCGGCGATCGGCCCTAGCCATGAGGTGAAGGAGGTGTCTGCCGATGGGGGTGCATCCGGTGCTGTGATCGGGTGTGTTTGAGCCCGTCTCGTCGGTTCGGCGCGGGCGATTCCCGCACGATCACGCGTTGGCAGGCCCGCCGGACGAACGGTCCTGACGCAGGTGGAGTCGCGTCCAATCCGAACGCCTCATTATACATCGCTTGGGGTGCCGTTCGGGGTCGCCCGGGATGCGCCCGCACCCCCGAACCCGTCGCGCGACCCCGGCGCAGCGCGTGTGGCCTCGAGGCCAGCATGGGCGTTCACGGGTCGTGCAAAGAGCGGATCGTCCCCAGCCTCCGACCCGCTCGCGGTATTATCATGGGCGGGTTGGTTAGTGCGCAAGCCATAAGCCCCACGAGCCGGTGGCGCGCCCCTCGATCGATGCGATAAACGAATCGCCGGATCGCTTGGGTTGGCCTCGCATGCTGGAACGCAGGTCGGGGGGCGCGGCGTTGGATCGTTATCGCGCGACGCGATCCTCCGGTCGTTCGCTGTTCTGGCTAGCGGTGGCGGGACCCACCGGTCGATGGGACACGACACCGGCCCTTTGGCTCAGGCGAACGACCGCCGAGATGGTGCCGGCTCGAGTCCATGGTATCGCGCCCGGTCGTCGACGGTATAACCGGGTTTCGGCACCGCGCAGCGAGCCGGTGGAACGGAGCCGCTAAAGACACCCCCAACCCGCCCGCAATCACAACCCCCATGCCTACGCCCGCTGGGGTCACCAAGTCTGGACCGGTAGCGGCCGCCCGGCTCGGGGGTGATGGGCGGGCCCACCGGCGACCGGCTCGTCGGGTTCCTGAACGAGGGGGCTGGGGGGGACAACCGTGTGACGAGTTGGCCGGCCGTCTCGGGCGCGTCGATTTGACCGGCCCGCCCGGTCTTGGAGGGGAGCCGCGCATGGCGTTGAATACCCGGGGTGTGGTGCGGTCAGGCTACCCGTTGCCTGTCAGGCCCGGGCCGTTCGAGGGGATGACCAAGGCTCGATCCTCCCGCCGCTGTCGCCGCGGCGTATCGCCCGGTGGCTTCAAGGGGTCAAGCCCCGGCGTCGCCGAAGCGTTCCGTTCCCCAGGGTCCAATCGGCCATCGAGCCCGGGTCTGACGGGCGGAAAAATGCCGTTTACGCGGCAAGCCTCCGCATAGCGGCCGTCACCGGCCCGGCGGCGCCGGGCCCGTCACAGTCTCCGAGGGCACGAAACGTCGGCCACCCGGAAACGTTTTGAGCTGGGTCGTCATCGGGCTGCGGGTCGACCGGAGCAAGGCCCCAACCGGGATCCGCCTGGGGCGTCTGCTGGCGCGCCCAGCCGGGCGGGCCGAAAACCTCGACCCGGGCGGTGGCGAGCGGTGGGGGTTTGGACCGGATCACCGATCGGGTCCAGGATCGTACCCGTGGCCCCATTCGCTGCCGCATAGGTCAGCTCATCGGGTGTGAACCCGGGGTTACGGGTCCGC
>CAYFWJ010000032.1:8122-26138 GCA_964346755.1 uncultured Ectothiorhodospiraceae bacterium | reverse complement strand
TTCTATGTTTGTGTTTGCCTTGATCCCCGATGCGGTGATCGCGGCTGGAATCATCAGTACAAATGTATCCCTCGGTACAACGGTTCCGACCAATTGCTAATAGCAACAATAGCCCCTTCACTGACGACGTTCGACTCGATGACCTTACGATCGGGGACGCTAACTTCGCGACCTCCAACTCGTTCCGGGCGGTTCGACAGTTGGAAGTACGCTCGGGCCGTGCTGCAATCAACGCCGAGTGGGGCGACGACGATGACGATTCGGACGGGGATGATAACCCGTTCGCCAAGAGCGGAAATCCGGGCGCGAATCAAGAGACCACCGATCCGGCAATCCAGGATCCCGCGCTTCGGAACGCCCTCAACAGCCTCAGCTTGAGTGAGATGACTGACGGTGAAGCGGGTGGAGATTCCAAAGATGGGTTTTCCTTTAAGTTCACCTTTCAAAACAGCCTGAAGGATAACTCACCTGGCGACGATGACACCCCCGAGATCCTTCTGTTCGAACGGGGTGGCAATGACGAATTCGAGGTTCAACTGATAACCGGCGGGACGTTCGATGCCCCGGAGTTATCGGATCCCGTAGCGGTTAATAGTGGAAACTTCGCGGAGACCGGTATTGAGGTTGACACGGTGGAAATCGGCAACTCACAACCTGTCACGGTCGGCGGATTGGACCTCAATTCGTTTAATGCGACCAGTGAGCGAGTCTTTGGGTTGCAGATTACGACAAACCGTAACAATGGGCCGGACCTCAACGGTCTATTCTTGGCGGCCGAAGACCCGAATGACTTTGGCGCGCCGTTGTCCCCGATCCCCGAGCCGAGCAGCGTGACGCTCGGGCTGGCTGGATTGGTCCTCCTGGGATGGCGTATCCATCGATACCGAGATCTCCAGTCGAAAGGCGGGTAGCGGGCCATCGTCAGCCGTGGGGGAAACACGCCTCGGTTGAGTGCTCTGCCATGCCCGTTCGCGTTGATACCGCCGTCGAGGCTCGATTAACCGATCGGTTACATGGGTCCGTCGCCGTGACCCGCGTGCGGACCGCCGGACTCCAACCCAGCGGTTCGCGCTGAACGCTGGCATGGCAATCGGTCAACGCAGCCTGAATCCCGGCGGCTCCGAGCGGTGAACCCCGTAACCCTGGAATCTGGTCTCAGGTGGGTTATTCGCTAAGGGATCGGATGCTCAGTTTATTGGCTGGCCATCGGATCCGGCCGATCGATCAGGGGATTCTCCAGATCCAAGACCCGCTTGCCGCTCAGGTCGAGGGCATCGTCTAGGTTGCGGGTCTCCGGGAAATCGGCACGAATCGGCTCCAATTCGCCGCTCGCCCTCAGCTGCCGGAGGCCCTGGGTTAGTCGCTCCGCTAATGCGGGTCGATGACTCGCCGTGTAGAAATACAAGGGCTGTGGGTAGCGCAAGACCAAATCCGGATGGATGGTTAACTGATCCAGTTGAGGGCGGGCGGCCAACTCGGCCTCGGCCTCGGTGATCCCGCGCGGGAAGTAGTCGGCGCGGCCGGCAGCGACTAGCTCGAATAGGCGTTCATACTCGACGATCCCGTAGATCTTGAGTCCGTTGTGCCGCAGGATGCGGGTATCGGACCAAGCGGCGCCTTGAACTCCGACCAGCCCCTCGAAATCGGCGACGCGGCGGATCCGATCGAATCGAGCTAAGGCCTCGCGCCGCACGATGAGCACCCGGGCCCCGAGGGCCCCTTCGAGCAGCGGCACCGGGACCGCATGCAAGCTGTTCTGCCGTTCTCGGGTGGCTGTCATCCAGAGCACATCCGGCACCCGGCCGTTCTTCATGTTGGCGATCATGCGCGCCGTATTCATCGAGGTATCGAGTTCCTCGAGGGCGAAGGGGCCATGGGAGGATTCGGTCACGGCAAGCGCCCGGGCCAGCAGTCGATTGAAGTAATCGAATCGAGTGTCATTCGTGGTCTCCCGCTCCTGATAATGAACCCGAGTCAATTCGTCGGTGGAAGCGGCGTGATCCCCCGGGAAGGCGATCAGGAGCATCGCAAGGGCGGCGACGGCGCGTTGGTCGAACGTCGCGTTCATAGGATTCGATCCCCGCTGAGTCGCTCCGTGGCCCGCCGGACGGGGCGGCCATCCCGAGGGGTTGGTCGACCGCATGATGCGGGGGCGCTCGGAGGCTAGGTGATTCGTCGGTTGGTGGGTGTCCGGTCTCCGGGGCGTGAAGCGTGGCGATCACGGTCCAGCGGAATGTGTCGTCTCTTGCGGGGTCCTGCCCTTCGCCTCGTCCGCCCATGGCATGATGCCGATGAGCGTTATATCGTCGCGCACCGGCTCGCCCCCACGCCAGGCGGTCAACCCCTCACGCACGGCGTCGAGTTGGTCCGACAAGGGCCGTTCGGCCGTCTCGGTGAGCAGTGTCTCGAGGCGGCGCCGACCGAACAGGCAATGCGGTGGCTGATCCGCCATGTGATCCGTTGCCCCATCCGTGAAGAGGAAGACCCGGTCCCCCGGTTCGAGGGCGATCGAATGCTGGGCGAGATCTCGAGCCGGTGGCAGACTACGATAGCCGAGGAAGGCTCGGTTGCCCTTGATGGAGGTCACGCCACCGTCGGCCCGCACCCGGATCAGCGGCAGACCGGCCGCGGAGCAGGTCAGGGTTCGCGTGGTTGGCTGCCACAGGACGACGACGGCCTCCAGTCCATCGTCGGATTGCACGTCCGGACAGTCCTGACGAAGCCTCGAGCGGACCCGCGCGTCGAGGGCCTCGAGGATGGCCTGAGGCTCGCGGAGACCGTCCTGATGGAGGATGCGATCGAGGGCGGAGGCGGTCACTAAGGTCATAAAGGCACCCGGCACCCCGTGGCCGGTGCAATCGGCAACGACGAAGAGACAACGGCCGTCGAATCGCTCGAACCAGAAATAATCCCCGCCGACGACATCCAGCGGTTCCCACCAGATCTGCACGTCTGCGATCGCGTCCCCGAGCGCTGAGGCATCCGGGAGGAGGGAATCTTGGATTCGTCGGGCGTAGTGGATACTCTCGCGCAGCAGGTGATTGGCTCGCTCCAGGGCCGTATGCGTGGCGCCAAGTTCGGCATAGGCCCGCTCGGTTTCTGCCTTTTCCCGCGCCAGGGCCTCGTTGGTTGTCTCGAGCTCGGTCGCGTGTTCATCGACTACCCGAACCATGCCGTTGTAGGCATCGATGACCCGGCCCAATTCGTCATCGGATCGCCACTCCACCGGTGCCCCGCCCCGTCCGGCCGGCCCCGACTGGATGCTTCGGAGGAGACGGCGCAAGGGCCGGGCGACCGTGCGTCCGAACGCGATCCAGACCGTGAGCAGCGTCGCCGTCATCAGGGCGAGGAGCATGGCGAGATCGGCGAGCAGTTGATCCTGTAGCGCCGTCGCGATTCGCGCATCCGTGAATCCGGCCGTTACCCGGCCGACGCGCTCGTCCTCGAAGTTCAAGGCCCTGTCCCGGTGATGGGACGGCGGGATGGCCGCGAGGCAATCCGCGTTGGGTTCGGCGTAGCGACGATCACTCCAGGTGTCGACTGCGACGACGCAGGTGATATCCGGTGTGTTGTGGATGGCCCGGAGGAGCCGTCTCACATTGGTCGCGTCCAGCGCCCAGACCATTTCGGCGAGCACGGGCGCGTGGCTGGACAGGACCGTTGCGACGCCTCGTTCCAAATCGGTTCGCAGGGTATGGGCGCGTTGGACCCACAGCCCGCCGGCGACCGCCGCGGTGACCCCCAGGACGACCGGCAAGAGCCATAGGGCAAAGCGCAGGCGGAGCGACCGGAGCTTGATCATACGGAATCGGACACCTTCATCCCATGGCGGGCTAGGCCGGGCCTCGACCTGCGATCCTCACGATCCCTCCAGGGCGCAGGGCCCACGCCGCTCATGCGTGTGGTCGTGAACCGTAACACAATTGCGACCCGCGGCTTTGGCTTGGTAAAGGGCCTGATCCGCTCGGCTGAGCGCCCGTTCGATGCTGTCTTCGTCGCGGCGTAGACTGGCGACCCCGATGCTTGCCGTGACCCCGTAACCCGGTTCCATCCCCTCGATCGTGAGCTGCGCCAGGGTTTGCCGCAGATGCACCGCGCATCGGGTGGCCGCCCCGATGTCCGTGCCCGGCAGGACCAGGGCGAATTCTTCGCCCCCGAGCCGCGCCACGATATCCAGGGCGTCGAGTTCGCTACGGCAGATCTCGGCGAAGGCGATCAATGCCGCATCCCCGGTGGCATGCCCCCAGGTGTCGTTGATGGATTTGAAGTGATCCATGTCGATCACGAGGACGCTGAGCGGCAATCCGTCCGCTCGGCAGCGCTTCGCCTCGTGCGCGGCGAGTTCCATGAAATGTCCCCGGGTGTAGAGCCGGGTCAGGGGGTCGGTGATCGCCAAGCGGTGTAGTTCGATGGCTTGCTCTTCGAGGCGCCGGTTGGCCTCCTGGAGCTGAAGCTGCATTCGATCCGACAGCCGAACCAATCGTCGTTGTTCGCGATAGCCCTGGCGGTAGGCATCGGCCAGAGCGCGAACCCCGTCGGCGACATGGCCCAGCTTCTCGACCATGTCCTCGGCCATGGCGATGATGCGTTCCTCCTGCTCGAAGAGGCTGTACCCCTCACCCTCCGCTTGCCCGTCATCCATCGATTACAGCGCCTCGGTTGCGTGGAGGTGGAAGTGAGCCGCGTGGAAATCCTCCGCGAAGTCCAAGCCGAACTCCTCCATCGTGTCGTCTTCCGGGTGGTAGCACCAGTAGATGGTAACCTCATTGCCGGAGTGGGCCGCCTCTTCGAGGGCCTGGAACATGTTCATCAGCGCTTTGGCGGTGCTGCTGTTGAAATAGGCCATCTCGAGGGTGACCTTGACACGCGCGCCGCTCAACCGATCGAGGAAGGTGCGCAAGGCTTCGAGCAGCGGTCCAAAGAAGGCCGCGGCATTCTCGGGGTAGGATTCACCGCGCATCGTCAACAGGCCGTTCGGGAAGTCGAAATCCACGAATGGCGAACGCTCGGTAGGGTCACGGGTTACGCGTTCCATGAACAGCCCCATCAGATGTAGGCTTTCAGACAGAAGAAGGCACGGTCTTCGGCGAGCTCCAGGAAATCGAACTCGATCGGTGCGCTCGATCGCCGGGCGATCTCGATCAATCCGATGGACCCGCCGGGTGCGTCGGACGGCGTGGGCTCCTTGAGTTTTTGGCGATAATAGGCTCGAAGGCCATCCCGATCCAAAGTGGCGAGGTACTCCAATCGCGCCTGCAAGAGCGCTTTGTCGTCGCGCCGGATGACGTTACCGCAGACCACGAAGAAGCGCTCCTGCTCGACGCCGACGGAGATGGTACCGGAAGACAGCGCCTCGGGGGTGCTCGGGGTTTCGGGATCCTCCGGGATGCGTTCGGCCGAGTAGCGGATGATGTTTTGAACCTGCTCGACGAACACCGAAAAGACTCGCTTGGCGACGTTCTGATCCATCGCGTCCATGGCCATCTTGCGTTTCAGTGCGTCGCCCAAGGCGAATAGGATACCCTCTGAGATATAACCGGCGAAGGAAAAGACGATACCCCGGCGGTTCAGCCCGGCTTTGAAATCGTAGTATTCCTGCGCCAACATCTCCGAACCCCTTGGGCCGTGGGTGGCTCATCGCCTCCCTGTCCTGGACAGGAAGACTCATTACCGGCATCAAGAAGCCCCAGCCAGTGCTGCGGTCGAACACCCCAAGGGGCTAAGTCGCGTCGAATCCGTAATCTCCCATACAAAATAGCCTAACCCGAACCCGAAAACCAAGTGTTCGGGGCGGCGATCGCGGCGGGTGGTCCAAGGGTTGCACGAAGCGCGCCGGGGTGACGATCCGGTTCGCAGTCAAGGGGGGCTCTGGAGGAGTCGATGGCTCAAGGCTCGTCGCGTGCGCCAACGATCCGCCGGCCTTAGCGGTCGTGGGGTAGTCAAGAGGAATCACGATGGGGTCCGAATCGGTTGTAATCGTCGGCGGCGGCATCGGCGGCTTGTGTGCCGCCGTCGATTTGGCCCGGCGGGGCGTTGGCGTCACGGTCGTGGAACGGGCGCCCAGCGTCGGTGGCAAGATGCGCGAGGTTGCGGTGGATGGGATCGGGGTGGATGCCGGACCCACGGTGTTCACCATGCGAGGGATCTTCGATGATTTATTCGAGGCCGCCGGGAGTCGGCTGGATGCCCACCTCGACCTGCAGCCTCTGGCGGTCCTGGCGCGTCATGGGTGGGATGATGGGACGCGCTTGGATCTCTTTGCCGATCGAGACCGCTCTGTCGAGGCGATCGGTGATTTCGCCGGGTCCCGGGCGGCTCGGGGCTATCGGGACTTCTGTATCCGGACCGCGCGGATCTACCGCACGCTCGCCGGGCCGTTCATCGCCAGCGAGCGCCCGTCCATCCCCGCCCTGGTTCGGCGGGTCGGCCCCCTGCGGATCGATGCCCAGCTCCGCATCCTCCCTTGGCCGAATCTATGGACCGCCCTCGGTCGAGACTTCCAGGACGATCGGTTGCGCCAGCTCTTCGCGCGGTATTCCACCTACGTGGGCTCCTCGCCCTTACAGACCCCGGCCACGCTGATGTTGGTTGCACACGTCGAGCAAGCCGGTGTGTGGCGGGTCGTTGGGGGGATGAAGCGCACCGCCGAGGCCCTGCAGACACTGGGCGAGCAGCTCGGGGTGACCTACCGCCTCGAGACGGAAGTGCATCGGATCGAGGCCCCGGCGGGTCAAGTCCGGGGGGTCGTGCTCGCGGATGGTGAACGGCTGAGCGCCGACGCCGTGGTTTTCAACGGGGATACGGCGGCGCTGGCCAACGGTCGACTCGGTCCCGATGTCACTCGGGCAAGTGGTCCGACACCGCGTGCGAAGCGGGCACTCTCCGCCGTGACCTGGTGTCTTCGGGGGCAGCCGAGCGGTTTCCCGCTGCATCACCACACGGTCTTCTTTAGTCGCCGTCAGGCGTATCCCGAGGAGTTCCGCGCGATTTTCCGGGATCGCCGGATCAGCCAGGCCCCGACGGTTTATCTATGCGCCCAGGACCGCGATGTGACCGGCGAGCGCCGCCCGCGGGACGCGACGGAACCCCCCGGTGAACGGCTCCTGGCCCTGATCAATGCCCCTCCCGACGGGGACCGGCAGAGCTTCGATCACGCGACGGTGGCTGAACTCCAGGGGCGTGCCTTCGACCTATTGCGGGCCTGTGGGCTCGAGTTGCAGCCAGCGACCGATGGGGCCGTCGTGACCGCCCCGGATCGCTTTCATCAGTTGTTCCCGGAAACCGGCGGGGCCCTGTACGGACGCGCCACGCATGGCACGCTGGCCTCCTTTGAGCGACCCGGGGCGCGGGCGCGGCTGCCGGGGCTGTACCTCGCCGGTGGGTCGGCCCATCCCGGGCCGGGCGTCCCGATGGCGGCCCTCTCCGGGCGCCTCGCCGCCGCCCGGCTGCTGGCGGATTGGGAGGAGGGTGCGGGGCGCCCCGTCTCGGTCCCGGTTCCGTTCTGAGGCACCACTCGGTGGGTGCGCGGGGTCCCCATCGTTCCCGGTCGGATGGTGTGGGATACGAACGTTACGCCTCTGCCGAGTCCAAGGAAATCACGCGCGTGCCCACCCCCTGGCTCGGGCGGATCTTGGGCGTCACCTTCAATCGTTTAATGAGGTCGATACATGGCGGAATGGCTCGATGCGACAGTGACCGAAAAGGTCCAGTGGACGGATACGCTCTTCTCAATCCGGTTCGAGGCGGATTTGCCGACGTTCAAGGCGGGCCAGTTCGCGCGGGTCGCGCTGGATATCGACGGCGAGCGAGTGGCCCGCCCCTACTCGTTAGTCAACGCACCCCACGAGACGCCGAACGACATCTACTTCAACATCGTGCCGGAAGGGCCCCTGACAAACCGTTTGGTCGCGCTCGAGCCCGGCGATCGGTTCTACGTTGCGAATACGCTCTCGGGTGTGATGACCCTCGACCAGGTCCCGGCACGGGATCAGCTCTGGTTGATGGCGACCGGGACGGCGCTTGGTCCCTTCCTGTCGATGCTGAAGACCCAACAGCCCTGGGAGCAATTCCGCAACGTCGTGGTGTGTCACTCCGTGCGCTACGCCGAAGAGCTCAACTACGCCGAGACGCGGGAGGCCATCCAGGAGGCGCACGCCGATCAGATGCGTTTCATCCCGCTCGTAACGCGGGAGTCTCATCCGGGTAGCCTCGCAACGCGCATCCCCCAGGCCATTCGTGACGGGACCCTCGAGGCCCAGGCCGGCCTGACCATCGAGCCGGAGCGGGCCCACGTCATGCTCTGCGGCAACTCCGATATGATCGAGGATACCCACGCCGTCCTCGAGGAGCGCGGACTCAAACGCCACCGTCGCCGGGACCCCGGACACATCACCACCGAGAAATACCACTAGAGGCAGCGCCGGGTCCGGCACTCGGCGGGTCGTGGGACCGCGCGGTCCGTCCCCGGACCTCATCGACCCCGAACGTGCCAAGCCCTCGCTCGAGTCCCCGGCTAGCGGTTCGGCGTCGGATTCGCCAGCGCCAGTCGCTCCGCGTCGCTCGGCGGCTGGAATGATTCATCCGCTGGCAGATAGCGGTAGTCAGGTCGGCTCGTCCATCCCCAACGCGTGCCCTCAACGACGACCTGGATCGGGAGATCCTCGGGGGCCTGTACGGTTCGCACGGCCGTCCGCGTCTGGATCGCTTGAACCGCCGGACCGGGACGCCGATCCACCGCGGCGTGGACGAACAGGGCCCGTTCGGTCCGATAGACGGCGGCAATCCGCAGGCTCCACCCGCCGTCCGGGACCTCGAGGGTGACCTCGATGCGGCGCCGATTCGCCTGCGGGTGGGGGGTCGATGGGTGGGCGTCGGTTGCCGCCGTTTGGTTCGCTGCGGCTTCCTCGGTTGGAACCGGTGGCTCGCCCGGCGGGCCGCCCGGTGTAACCGATGCGCACCCGGTTAGGCCGAGGAGCCCCAGCACGGCACGCCCGAAGACGCGGTATTCGCTATCAAACATCGCTCATCTCCTGCCTGGGAGAGACTCGATCGCGCGAGGGATTGATCGCATCGTGCCTGTCCCAATACATGTCCCAATACCTGTCCCGAGGCCGAGTTCTCGTTCTGCCGGCTATCGACTCCAGCCCATTGGACCGGGCTGCACCGCCCTCGTTTGATCCCTCGTCCGATACACGTCGGGTTTTGTAAAGACCCTGTAACTCAACCCCTCTACCCTATGCACGTGTTGTCGGCGCGCAGTCGCCGAGCCGCCCGGTTGGGCCCCGACTCGCGCTCCCCCTTGGGAATCGAACGCCGAATCGGCGCTGCGGGAGTTCCAGCCGCGGCGGCCGACGCTCGACGTCATCGAATCGCGGGCCGCTCAGGTGCGCTCGCGGCCGCCCACACGCTCCGCTCCCTCGAGCGCACCGTGTTTTCGTCAGTGTACGCATTTCCAGTGGGAGAATGACCCATGCCGATCGTCGTCTCGAGCCAATGGCCCCGATGGCCACTGGCTCTGCTGTTGCTTGTTGTCTCGGGGTTTGTCCAGGCCGACAGCCTTGAGAATCTCGCCGAGGAGCTCGTGAACCTCCGGATGGAGGTCGATGAGCTCCATGGGGAATTGGACCAACTCAAGGAGGAGCACAAAAGCACGATGAGTTCCCTGGGGATGCAGCGTTCGGAGCTCGAGGGGAGCCTTAAGCGGGAACAAGTCAAGGTCAAGCAGGTTCAGCAGGAGCTCGACGAGAATCGTTCCGAGGCCCGGGCCGCCGGCGCCGCCGATGACGAGCTCAAGCCCACGGTGATCGAGGCGGCAACACGAATTCGACGCCACGTCCAAGACTCCTTGCCCTTCAAGCGCAATGAGCGACTCGCCGAACTGGACGACATCGAGCGTCAAGTGAAGAACGGCAATCTGACCGCGCATCGGGCCGTCAATAGCCTCTGGACCTTCCTCCAGGACGAGCTGCGGTTGACCGGCGAGAACGGCAAGCACCGCCAGAGTATGGACATCGAGGGGCGCAAGGTGCTGACCGACGTGGCACGTATCGGCATGGTGATGATGTACTTCCAGACCGAGGACGATCAGTACGGGATGGTGACGCCCGTCGACGGCCAGTGGACCAACCGCATCCTCTACGACGCCGACCAGAAACGGCAGGCCCGCGAGCTCTTCGAATCCCTCCAGAAGCAGGTACGAACCGGCTTCTTCTCCATTCCCAATCCCTATGCCGTGGAGTAGCCCATGCGCGCGATGTTGACCCCTCGCCTGCGTTCGTTTGTCGCCGTCCTGGCCTGGTCCTCGCTCGTTGTGACCGCCGGCGTGCAGGCTCAGCAGGCGACAACGAGCGAATCCGAGGCCAATCGGGACAACGGTACCCAATCGCAAGGCGACCGCGCGGAGGGCGACGATCAGGCGACGGATCTTGAGCTCGCCTATCAAAAAGAGTTTGCCTTCCTGGAGTCCCAGGCGCGCACCCTGCGCACGCGCATCGAGGCCTTCCGCGAGCAGGCCGAGGGCGACGAAGCGGCGATGGAGCGGCGGATTGCGCGTCTGGAGAATCGCGTCCTCGAGACGAGCCAGAAGGCGACTCGGCTGCAAAAGGAGCTGGAGGCCGCGCAACGAAACCTCGAGAGCAATCGGCAGAACGCCGAGCTCTTGAAGACGACCCTGACCCAAGCGGATGCCACCTTCACCGAGCACGGCGAGCCGAAGCTCACGGATCGCGAGGGGTTCAGCGAGCTGTCGTCTCAGGCCCAGGTGGAGACCCTGTTTGATGCGGGCTTGGACATGAGCCAGCGGCTGTCGTCGATCCGGGAGACCCAAGGTGAGTTCTTTCTCGCCGACGGGACACGGGTCAGTGGGCGTGTGATCCGGGTCGGCGATATCGCCGCCTTCGGGGTCAGCGACCAGGGCGCTGGCGCGCTTGCGCCGGCGGGCGGCGGTGAACTCAAGGTGTGGAAGGAGTCCACGCCGGAAACGGCCGAGGCCTTGGCCGCCGGTGAGCAGCCCCCGGTGCTCGACCTCTTTCTCTTTGAATCCCTCGACACGGAATACACCGGCGGGACCCAAGAGACCGTCTTGGAGACGATCCAAAGCGGTGGCGTCATCGCCTGGATCATCGTCGGCCTGGGCGGGGTGGCATTGCTGCTCGTCCTCATCCGCGTCCTCATCCTCCAGGGCGCGAGCGCGAGCACCACTAAGCTCACCCGACAGGTGACCGCCCATGTGAAAGAAGGCCGCATCGATGCCGCCCTTGAGCATTGCAACCGGAAGGGCGGTGCCGTCGGTCGGGTCGTCGCCTCGGCCTTGCGCAACCGCGAGCGGGAGCGAGCCCATCTCGAAGACATCATCTCCGAGAACATCCTGCACGAGAGCAGCCACCTGGATCGCTTCAATGCCTCGATCATCGTAATCGCCGCGGTTTCTCCGCTGCTGGGTCTGCTCGGCACGGTGACCGGGATGATCAGCACGTTCGACACCATCACGCAGTTCGGCACCGGGGATCCCAAGCTGCTCTCCGGAGGCATCTCCGTGGCCTTGGTGACCACCGAGCTTGGCCTGGCCGTGGCGATCCCGACGCTAATCCTCGGCAATCTGTTGAGCGGCTGGGCGGAAAGCATCAAGAGCAGCATGGAAGAGGCGGCGCTTCGGGTGATCAACGTCTATCAAGACCTGAAGGACGAGGACGAGCGCGCCTACCGGGCCGCCATGCAGGAGCTCGGAACCGGCCATGCTTGACCCGATCCCGTTTCAGCGGCCGATCCTCGAAACAGCAGCCACCACCGTTTTCGAGGATTTGACGGAATACCTGGAGGTCGGTGGGTATGTGATGCCACCGCTCTTCCTGGCACTGCTGCTGCTGTGGTACGGGATTGGCTATCGCGCGGCCGTGCTCAAGCGCGGGAGTCGCCGCAGTGTTCGAGATCTGGTGGATGGCCATCTTGCGGGCGAGGCCGCGGCCCGGCGCAAGCCTCGGGGGGTCCTCGACGCCGCGGTGATGCGTGGGATTCCGCTCGCCCAAACCGGGAGACCCGACCTGCGCCGGCGTCTGGATGACGCCTTCGCGGACCTCGAGGCGCAGCTCGCGCGACACGCCATCCTCGTGCGCAGCATCGTCGCCGTCGCGCCGCTCATGGGGCTCCTCGGCACGGTGGTGGGCATGATCGAGACCTTCGATTCCCTCGGTGACATGGCCCTATTCACCCAGACGGGCGGCATCGCGGGCGGGATCTCCCAGGCCTTGTTTACGACCCAGGTGGGGCTCGCCATCGCCATCCCCGGCATGATCGTCGAGCGCATGCTCGATAAACGGCAGCGGCTCTTGCAGCGCGAGCTCAATCAGGTCAAGGACATCCTGTGCGCGCAAGCCGAGGCTCCCGACCCGAGAGGCACACGATGAGATACCGCGAGAAGAAAGGCGCCCAGCAAGACATCAATATCTCGCCGTTGATCGATATGGTCTTCATCCTGTTGATCTTCTTCATGGTTACGACGACCTTCGTCAAGGATATGGATCTGGATATCGATCGCCCAACGGCCTCCTCTGCCAGTGCTTCCTCGAGCAAGGCCATCCGCATCTATATCGATCAGTCCGGCAGCGTGTACCTGGACGAACAGCCGGTGCGTGTCTGGGCAATTCAAAGCCGATTGCGTGATCTCCTGTCGGTGAGTTCGGACAAGTCCGTGCTTGTCGTCGCCGACACCGCGGTTCGGACCGGCCGCCTCGTGGAGGTGGTCGACCAGGCCCGAATGTCGGGTGCGGACGACGTGGGGGTCGCCACCCACCTCGAGGCCGGCCGGGGGTCCTGACGCCGATGCGTACCGCCTACTTCCAACCCGGTAAGGTGCTCTCCGGAATCGTCTGGATGGTCATCGGATCGACGGTCGTGTTCGGACTGATCGTGTTCCTGAACCGATTCGCCGAGCCGCCGGAAAAGCAGGACCGAGAGGATGTCACCCGCTTCCAGGTGGAAAAGAAGCCGCCGCCCGAAGAAAAGCAAGTGATCCAAGAGCCCGAGCCGCCGAAGAAGCCCCAGCGGGAGTCCCGGCCGTTGGAACCCTTGAAGGGGCTCGGGTCCGACATCGGCAGTATTGATGTCAGCATCCCGCAATTCGATTTCGGCTCCTCGGATATCGACCAGTCCCTGCTCGGGGATATGAAAGACGTGGTGATGACCGATGAAACGGTCGATGTCGCACCGAAGCCGGTCCAGCAGGCCGCGATCAACTATCCCCCCGAAGCGCGGGCCCAGGGGACAACCGGCTATGTCGTGGTGAATCTCCTCATCGGCAAGGATGGATCCGTCCAAAAGGCACGGCTACTCGAATCCGAACCGGGTGATCTGTTCGACTCAGTGGCCCTGCAGGCCGTCAAGAACTGGCGTTTTCAGCCCGCCATGTACAAGGGCGAGGCCGTCAAGGTCTGGGCGCAACAACGGATCGAGTTCCAGCTGAGTTGATCGAGGATGGGTGCCAGTGCCCACTCGGCGCCCACTCGGTGGTTTCCGCTTATTCCGCAAGTCGACGAGCACCTATGACCCACGAGGGCCTGAAACCGATGCTGCTTCTTTCTGCCGAGACGCCACGACGCATCCATCGAGTGTTCGCGTTACTTCGAGTGGCCGCGATGATCCTGGCGGTTGCCTCGGGCAGTGTGCTGGCCCAAGCGTCCGATCAAGATGCCTCGGGCGAGGAGGCGCTCGATCGCGTGTCCCTGGCGGCCCTTATGATCAAAGACGGTCACTACGGGCGCGCCCTGAAGGCCCTCGAGAAGGTCGACCTGAAATCCGGCGACGTGGACTTCCCGCGCTACTACACCCTGCTGGGGCTCGCCCATCTGCAACGCCAAGCCTTTGAGTCCGCCAAGGATGCCCTGTTCAATGCGATCTACATGGGGCAGGACGATCCCGTGATCTACATCTACCTGGCCCAAGCCCAGTTCAACCTCGACGAGTACCGCGGGACGATCTCGTCGCTCGAAGAGGCTGGCGCGAAAGCCGACAACCGGCCCCGTCTTTGGGCGATGCGCGCCCAAGCCCACTGGCGATTGGACCAGAAGAACACCGCCTGGGAGGTGCTCGACGAGGCCACCCAGCGGTTTCCCGATGACCCGTCGTTTGTCCGCCAACAGTTCTACTGGCTCGTCGAGTTGCAGCTCTATCAGCAGGCCTCAACGATTGCCGACGATTTTCTCGAGGTAACGGGGCAGAATGCCTCCAGTTACCTGGCCATCGGCAACACCTTCCGCAAGAGTGATCGCCTGGAGAAGGCCCGTGATTTCCTGGAGCTTGCCCGGCTGCGCTACCCGGATAACACCCAGATCGCCGTCGAGTTGGCAAGCACCTACCTGGATATGGGCAAGACGCTCATCGCCGCGGAGCTCTTCCAGCAGTTGGCGGCGCGTCAACCGAAGTTCGCTCAGGAGGCCGCGGAGTTATTTCGCCGAGGCGGGAATCTCTACCGGGCCTTGGCGCTCAACGCCCGGGTCGTCGAGCCCAAAACGAAGTACAAGCAGCGCATGGCCCTGCTGCTCGAGCTCGAGGACTTCGAGAAGGCCGCAACCCTCGAAGATGCCTTCTACCGTGCGGCCTTGCTCTCCAATCAGGACCTCCGCTACGCCCTCGCCTATGCGCACTACCGAGTTGGCGATTACGACGCCGCCGAAGAGCACCTTCAGGCCCTGACCCGCAGCGACCTCGTTCGCAAGGCTGCGGAACTTCGAAAAACCATCTCGAAATGCCAGGATGCGCGCTGGCAATGCCTGTGAATCCCGGCCGCCTCGCGGCGTCCCACGGCGAAGTGAACAAACGATTATGACCCGCTATCTCCTGTTGTTGTTCGCCATGAGTCTGTTTTGGACAGCGACTGGCTCCGCTGCCGCCCCCGGTGAGATCTCGTTGTACCTGTTCCAACAGGGCAACCCGAAGCCCGATGTCCAGGTTCAAGTCGGCGAAGACCGCACCGATACGACGAACCGCAATGGGGCGATCAACCAGGAGCTGCCCCCCGGGACCTATCCCTTGGTGCTTCGAGAGGGGGAGACTGTCCTCGCGGAGCTCGAGATCTCGATCTCCGAGAACGAGAACAAGGTTCTTATCCTGACGCTTCGAGACGGCGCACCGCCCGAACTCTACGTCGAGAGCTCCCACGAGGGGGCGGCCCGGCAAGGGACCGCGCGCGCCGCGACGGAAAGGCCCCAAGGCGAGCCGGGTCTGCTCCGGGGACGGATCGACTCCAGCGAAGACGACAGCCCGATCGCCAACGCGCGAGTCTTCGTTGCCGGCACACCACTTGAGGCAACCACCAACGAGGACGGGGTCTTCGAGATGGAGGTGCCCTCCGGGACTTACACGCTCTCGGTCGTCCATCCGGATTACAGCACCCAAACCGTTGATGACGTCAAGGTCGTGCCGAAGACCGCCGTGCAACAAGACATTGCGCTCACCCCGGCAGGCCTTCAGCTCGAGACCTTTACCGTGCTGGCGCCCTACATCGAGGGCAGTGTCGCCGCCACCGTCGCCTCGCAACGGGCAGACGAAGCGGTCACCGAGGTCATCGGAGCCGACGAGATGTCCCGCGCCGGAGACTCCGATGCGGCAGCCGCCCTCAAGCGCGTCACGGGCTTGACCTTGAGTGGTGGCAAGTTCGTCAACATCCGGGGCCAACCCGCCCGCTACACGCAAACGACGTGGAACGGATCGCCGCTGCCCAGCCCGGACCCCATCAAGCGAGTCGTCCCCCTGGACCTGTTTCCGACCGGTTTGTTGTCGAGCGTGCAAGTTCAAAAGAGTTTTACGGCGGATCAGCCCGGGAGCTTCGGGGCAGGGCTTGTCAAGCTCAATACCAAGGGCGTGCCTGATCAGGGTTTCCTCGCGATCTCGACAGGGGCAGGCTTTAATACCCAGAGCACGTTCGAGGAAGGGCTCGACCATGATGGCGGTGGCCGGGATTGGCTCGGCATCGATGACGGGACGCGAGCGCTTCCGGGTGAGGTTGAGGCGGGTATTGACGATTTGGTCTCGATTGAGACCCGGCTCGACCGAGAGTTGGTCGATACATTGCCGAATAATTATGAGATAACCGACAAGACCTTACCGCCCGATCGGAGTGTCGGTCTCTCCGGGGGGCGCAAATTCGACTGGCTCGGCGGCAGCATCGGTTTCCTCGGCTCGGTTTCGTGGTCGCAGAAGTGGCGACTTCAAGAGGAGACGGATCGTGACTTTCGTGGGGCGGCTCTGAGCCTCGGCAAGGAACTCGACGAGATCCGAACCGATATGGACGTGAGCCTCGGGACCCTGTTCGTCATGAGTGGCGAGTGGGACCGCCATCGGGTGACGAGTAATACCTTTTTCATTCAAGACACGACCAAGCGTTCGGAGGTGAGTGAAGGCATTTCTGCCATCAGTGACGATCGCGTCGAGCGCAACTTCCTGCTGGAGTGGAATGAACGGCGTCTGATCATCCAGCAGCTTCTCGGTAGCCACGATGTGATTGATGGGTTGGCCTTCGATTGGCGCTATCTGACCGCCTTTGGCGATCGCGAATCCCCAGATCGGCGGGAATATCGCTATATACAGAATGCCGAGGGCGAATTTCGCTTCGACGAGGAATCGGCAACCCGTCGGTATAACACGGTGGACGACTCCGTCGATAGTTGGGGGGCCGATCTCACCTTCAACGTGCTGGATCGAGATGCCGCTCAGCTCGAACTCAAGTCCGGATACTCCCAATCGAGTCAGGAACGGGAGTCGGAGACCGAGATCCTTCGCCTGATCCCGGCCGCCAACGTGGATCTGCTGCAGCAGAATCCTGAAGCGATTTTGGAGCCGGGCAATGTCGAGCGGTTGGAGAATTTGACGCAGGGCTCCGATTCCTACGATGGTACGGCCGATGTCAGTGGTTACTACCTTTCAGCCGACACGACGCTATGGCAACGGGTGCGCCTCATTGCGGGGGCGCGGCAGGAAGATGCGGAATTCGATGTCACGACGTTTCGGGCTGACGGTACGGTCATCGAGAGTGGCTTCGATACCTCGAACACGCTGCGCAGCATCGCAGTGACCGGCTTCTTGACCGACTCCATGCAGCTGCGGACCGCCTTTGGCGAGACGATCTCACGCCCTCTGTTGGTCGAGCTCTCGGATACAGCCTACTTCGACCCGGATTCCGTGGAGCGCTTCCGGGGGAACCCGGAGCTCCAGCCAACGGAGATCGATAGTTTGGACGTGCGCTGGGAATGGTATCCCTCGAAGACCGAATCCCTCACATTCGCCTGGTTTCGAAAGGACTACACCAACGCGATTGAGCAGATTATCGTGCCGCTGGCCGGTGGGGGGGAAGAAAATGCCATCGAGAATGCGCCGGAGGCCGAGGTGACGGGTTATGAGCTTGGGGCTCGGTTCGGTCTTGATTGGGCGGCATCCGAGGGATGGTTCCGTGGTTGGTTACAGAACAGTTACGTCCAGGGTAACTTTACGCTCATGGACTCCGAAGTCGACCTTGGCGAGGATGCCGGCCAGGCGACGAATGATCGCCGACGGCTCCAGGGGCAGGCCGAAACAGTCCTCAACCTGCAACTCGGCTACGACGGAGAACGCTATGATTGGAGTGTCCTGTTTAACCGGGTTGGCGAGCGGTTGGATCGTGCTGGGACGAGTGGCGAGCCCGACATCTTTCAAGAGCCGGTCGGGGATTTAGACTTTGTCTGGGGGTACCAGCCGGCAGAACGCTGGAAATGGAAGTTCAAAGCACAGAATCTCCTTGATCCGGATATTCAATTTCGTCAAGGAAACAAGATTGAACGGAGCCTTACCAAGGGCATTGACTTTGGATTGTCGGTCGAATATGGTCTTTAACGGTTTCTTTGCCAACCCATAGGAGTGTGTTCATGCTGAGCTATCAGCGACTACTGAAGATTCTATTCATCTTGATGCTGGGCATCGCCATCGCGGCTTGCGGTGATGATGACGACGACGATGACGGTGATACCGGTGACACCGGCAACACGGGTGACAC
>CAYFWJ010000032.1:0-8022 GCA_964346755.1 uncultured Ectothiorhodospiraceae bacterium | reverse complement strand
CGGGTGACACCGGCAACACGGGTGACACCGGCAACACGGGTGACACCGGCAACACCGGCGATGGCAACGGCGGCGGCGACGGCGTTGCGAACGAAGCCAAGAGCGAAGCGGCTCCGCCCGACGACGATGATACCTGGTTCGGCGGTCCACTTCCGGCCGATAACAGCGGCTCGATCCGATATCTCGTCATCGCCGAATCAGGTGTCGCCTTCCGTATCGACCAAGAGGTTCAGGGCCTGACCCTGGAGGGCGTGGGCAGCGGGACCGAGCTTGAATACCTCCAGGTCCTGGGCTCGGAAGACGATGGGATCGAGTGGTTCGGCGGCACGGTCGGCATGCGCTATCTCGTCATTAACGCCCCAGACGATGACGCCCTTGACCAGGATCAGGGCTGGCAGGGCTATCTCCAGAACGCCCTCGTGCGGATGGGGGATAACGACGGCGACCGGGGTATGGAGAGCGATAACAACGGCGATGACTTCGACGCCGAGCCGCGGACCCGTCCGATCATTGCCAACGTCACCATCCTTGGGAACCGCGGCAAGGGGAGCTCGCAGGCCGTCGTGCATCGTGAGGGCTACGGTGGCCAGATCTGGCGCTCCGCCTATCTCGATGACTCGCTACGTGGCGGTCAATTCGCGGCCGGCTGCTTCAATATCGATGACCAAGCCAACTCGGCATCCGGTCTCACCTACCAGGACGTGATCTATAACTGCGCGGCCAACAAGTTCGTCGACGCCGAGAGCCAGACGAATGCGGATGCCAACTTCACGGAGGGAGAGAACGTTTTCTCGGATACCAGTGCGACGATTAACCCGAGCACGTTTGCCGTGACCCCCAGCGTCGATCTCGGCGGTTTGACTGACATCCCGCAGGTGGCTCTGGATCGTGGTATCCGGGACGAGGGCTACATCGGCGCCGTGGATCCGGATGCGGTCGGGGACCCTTGGTGGCAGGGGTGGACCGTGGACGTTCCATCCGACGCCGGTGCTAACTTCAATGGTTCGCTTGAGGACCAGACCTTCCATCCGCTGGCCGCTGAGATTCAGGATGGCACCCTGAGTGCGGCGGATCCTGCAGACGGTTGCCCGGCGGGCACGGCGATCTCCGGCGAGGATGAGCCGACAACCGTCGATGTGGCTGGCACCGAGTTCCCGGTCTGTCTGATCGACGTCGATATCCTCGAGGATACGACGTTGACCAATGATCGCGTTTATGTGGTGTTGGGTAACCGGAAGGTCGGCAATGGGAGCGTCAGGGATACGGCCCCCGCGGATGCCCTGGATGTGACCCTAACGATTGAAGCGGGGACTCAGCTCTTCGGGGCTGCCGGCACCCAAACGCAGCTTCGGGTGACGCGAGGGGCTGATATCGTGATTGACGGAACGGCAGAGCTTCCGGTGATCATGTCCGCCGTTGCATACGATATCGGGAGCGGCGAGATCGAGGGCGATCCGACGGACTTCACGGGACGTGGCCAGTGGGGCGGTCTCGTCATCGACGGCTATGCGCCGATCAACGGTGGTAGTTAAGCCAGGCCAATCATGACGCGGCTCGAGTGCGAGAGGGGGGCGTGCCCCACAGCGCGTCCCCGAGCTGAGTCGGCCGATTGATTCGGGGCGCCCTCGGGGCGCCCTTTTTTGATGGATGACCGGTCAGTCGTAGCGGGACGATTCGGTAGCCGATCGGAGGACTCCGGAAGAGGGTTTCGGGCTTTCAGTCGGGTCTATTCGAGCTCGGCGGGTGACCGCTGCTTGGTTTTATTTGACATAAGTCGTATTTCCTCATCAATCGCCCCAAGAACGGAGACCTTGAGTGCAATGCGGATTGTGAAACCTCGTATGACTTTAGTGATACGATCCCTGGCTGCTGTGGTTATTGTAGCAGTCGCGATGGGGGTCGCTGTGAGATGGCTTCAGGCGCCGAAGCAAGGGGTGATCGATCCGATCCCCGCCGGCGATGAGGCGCCACTTCGGGCGCTTATCCCGGGGATACCCGGCCCTAATCGCGTGCGTCCTGCGCGCATCGCGATCACACCCACGGAGCCGGTCGCGGTCCAAGGGCAATGGATGCCGCGGCCCGATCCGTATACGGTCCGGTTTGTTTGGCGCGCACCGGATGGCCGGCAAGCCGATCAGACCGATTTCACGGTGCAGCCGGGCTGGCGACGCACCCTAGTCCACTATCGTGGCCCAAGGCCGCTCCAGGTCGGCGAGTGGCATGTTGGGGTACGCTTGGACGATCGATACATCGGCCGTGCGCGCTTCGAGGTTGTCGCTTCGTCGGCCGAGGTCCCCTATTACCAGCAGCAAGCGTCCTATCGGGCGAATCGCGTGAGCCACGAAGTGGCAGAGAACCTGACTGAAACGGTCCATTCGTTTATTCTCGGTGATCACTCGAGCTCGGATGTACCGGAATCGATCCCCGAAGCGGTCCGCGATCGGCCCCTGGGATTGGCGATTCGTGTCTTTTCCGAAGGTCGCCTCATCGAGCGACACATGAGTCTCGAAACGCCTTTGGAATCCGCGATCGCCGAGAGTCTTCAGTCGATTGAACCCGAATCGGGGTACGATGCGCTGGAGATCACGTTTGTTCACGAACCCGTGCCGATTGCCCCGGAGCCGCTGAGCGTCCGGCAGACGTTACGGGACGATCAGGGGTTCCGCCTGATTTGGCACGATCAGCGCGCCCATCGGCTTCCGATCGCCCTCCAGGCGACCAACTTCCAATCGGGTGAGGCCGTGCTCGGGCGATTAACGCGACTTGCGGGTCAGCTGCCCGATCGCTGGCGGGAACCCGACGATGGGTTCCGGCTGAGTCGCTTTAAGGTCCAGACCTTCGTCAAGCGAGTCGGGGTGGAAACATCCTCGCCCATTTTTGAGGTTGCTTATGGTCGTGAGGCCATTTATCCGCGGGATTGGGGCGTCGACGACCTTCGTCGCCTTGAGGCCCGGGCCGTCGGCTGGTTCGTGCGTAATCAGGAGCCGAGTGGGCGTTATCTCTACGCCTATCGGCCGGACGAAGGCCGCGCCGTCTCGGAGCGGTGGATCCTGCGTGAGCTCAACGCGCTGTTCGTGCTGGCCGAGTTGGCTAGGCACGGCGACTACGGCGCGGCGCTGACCGAGAGCCTGGGGCAGGCCCTCGATGCGTATAGCCGTTACCTGACCACAGACAATGATCGACACTTCCTGTGGGGCCCCTCGCCGCGGGACGAGACCAGCATCGCCGCGACCGCCTTCCTGCTCGCCACCCTGGCGACCCGTGATCGTCCCGGTGACTCCGCCTTGATGGCCAAGCTCGCGGGGAGCTTGGCCGACAGGCAAGCGGAATCCGGCCGCTTGCGCACGGACTTCCGAGGCGAGGGGCGAGCGGTCGATCAACTCTACTACCCCGGCGAGACGTTGCTGGCCCTGATGCGCTACTACCAGGTCAGCCAGGACCCCGAGGCCCTGGCGGTTGTGGAACGCGCCTTCCCTTATTACCAAGACTTTTGGTCCCGCCGCCAGGAAGGTCCCTTCGTGCCCTGGCAGGTTCGAGCCTACGCGGCGGCCTATGAAGCCACCGGTAAGACCGCGTATCGTGACTACGTCTTCAGGCTTCAGGATTGGCTACTGGACAGCTATCCGCCCCTGGGTTCAGAGGCCCCGATCGGCCAACGGGGGGCGTTCGCCGGCATGTTCGCCTCGACCGGGGTCTACGCCGAGGGCCTGGTGGCCGCCTATCGGTTGGCCCGGGCAACGGGAGACACCGCGCGCACCCGGCGCTACCGGGAGGTCCTCGAGGGCAATATCAACTACCTCGCCGGTCTCCAATTCACACGGCCGGCGACCTACTACCTCCCCCATCCGGAGCGGATCGTCGGGGCCTTCGCCATGAAGCCCTATGACAACACGTTGCGGTTGGATTCCACGTATCACGCCCTCTCAGCCATTCACATGGCCCGGCGCGTGTGGGCCCAAGACCCTCATCTGGCGGTGCCGTGAGCGCTTCAGGGGTTGCCGAGGACCGTTCAGTGCGTCGATGAGGTCACTTTGCGATCAGGCTGCACGATTGGACGGGCCGTGATCGGTTCCCCCGAGGCATCGTGTTTCGTGTGAGGGGTGTCCTCGCCGTGGTGGCCGGGCTGGATCATCGACCGAATCGATCGATCCGTGCGTCGTCCCGACGAAGGTGCGGAGGGTTTGCCAGGAATCCGTTCAAAACCGGCTAATGAATCGTTGAGATGCACTTCCTCCCCCTCCTACTGTTGATCCTCCTGGTCGTGGCCTGGCGTCTGTATCCCCGGCCGTTCCGTGCGGTGCTGAGGGTGACCGGCCTTGAGCAACGAGGCCGGCGTGCGGGGCGTCGGGGCTTGCATCGATTGACGCGCCGGATTGGGCAGTTGCTGGTGATCGCCGGGATGGCCATGGCGCTTGCGGCGGGACTCGGGGTGCAGGGGTCAGCCTGGTGGGCGGGTGCGGCGCAGGCGCTTGGTCTCGGCGGGTTGCTCTGGTGGGCGGGTGTCTCGCGTGCGCGGGACCGCCACGGGCCTTGAATGCCCTCAGTGACCCATCCGCTCGCTTTGTGCTTTAGGCTCGGCTGACGGTGTGGCGGGGGCCAAATCGGTGCCGCTCCCCGGGTTGGTGGATATCGGGCTTGAGGCAACCCACGAAATGGGGCAGGCTATCTCAGGTTGTATTCAAGCCTGGCCGCGTGCCATGGCCGGCTTCACCTGTCCGCGCGCATCGCTCGATCCTATGTCCACGCGTTACCCGCTGCGATCGACGCCTGCGGCCCTTCGTCAGGCGGTAATCGATCAGGCTGCGACCGCCCAGCGGTTAGCGGCTCTGTGTCCGATCGAAACGGAGCTCGTCTCACTGACCGAGGCGGATCTGCCCTTCACGGTTCGCATCGCCTATAACCTTCATCAGAAGGCGCGGTCGCCAAGGCGGCGGGAGGATAGCCCCTTCCTGCCGCCCGAGCCCGCGCTAACCGTTGGGGCGATTCCGCCGCGGCACTGTGCCGTGCTGAATAAATTTAACGTGATGGATCACCATCTGCTGATCGTGACTCGGGATTATGAGGATCAGGAACAGCTGTTGACGCGCGAGGACTTCGAGGCATTGGCCTTTGGCCTGGCGGCCATCGATGGCCTCGCGTTCTATAACGGAGGTCCCGGGGCTGGGGCCAGTCAGCCGCACAAGCATCTGCAAATCGTCCCCCTCGAGTCCTTGGCCGCTTCGGATCCCGGATCCGCTCGAGGCGATCACCGCGACCCCGCCGGTCTCCCCCTCGAGGCGTGTTTTCGGGCCCTACCGCCTCGGCTCGAACCCTTTCGTTTCGCTGGGTTTCCCTTCCGGCACGGACTGGTGCGCTTCTTGGAGGACGGCCCCGAGCGCACCGCGGAGGAGCTCGAGACCACCTTTCAGCGGTTGATCGCGTATTGTGGGTTGCCGGTGGTCGAGCGTGACGAGGGGTACTGGCAAGGGGTGCCGTATAATCTGGTGCTAACGCGCCATTGGATGCTCCTGGTGCCCCGTCAGCAGGAGCGGGTGGCCGGTGTTTCGTTGAATAGCTTGGCTTATGTCGGCTCGCTGTTCGTCAAGGATCACGCCCGACTGGCCACGGTTCAGGCCCAGGGGCCGCTGCAGTTGCTCCGTGGGGCGGCCTTCCCGGAGGCGGCGGAGCCGCCATCGGATCAAAGTTCGTAGATCCCCTCGTCGACCGCGGGTGGAAGGCGTCGGCGCATCGACTCGTTCAGGCCGATCGTACCGCCTTTGAGCGTGAAGGGTTCGTCCGATTCCAGGGTGTCTCCCAGCTCGGCCTCGATCTGATCCGGATCCTCGCCGCCTTCCATGCGCGCAATGGCCTCTTCCATGCTGTCGCCCATCTTCAAACCGCCCTCTTTGAAGAGCTTGCGCATGGCCTTGGCGGCGGCCTTCGGGTCGTTCTCGTCGAGGTGTTCGAGCTCGCCGGCCATCGACCCGAGGGCGCGCTCGAGTTTGGCCTCGTCCATCCCCGCCAGGGCATCATCGTCCTCGTCGCTATCCCCTCGCCCCTTGGAGATCGCAAACAACGAGACCTGGCGCTCCATCTCCGGTCGTTCACAACGGGGGCACGCGGGGCGGGCCGTGGTATTGATGCGGCGCGCATAGAAATTGAAAAGTCGGTGACACTCGGGGCAGTAGAACTCGTAAAAGGGCATATTGATTCCGCTCCGTTCGGCATCCGCCGGTTCGCTGAGGATGCATGTCGGGGCCGGCTGACGGGGGGGGTTAGCCCCGCCTCGGCGTGGCCTCCGGCTGCGGGGCGATCGGGACCCGGCCCTCGTGCCGGTCCTCAGGGGTATTATACCGTCGGTGCAGGGGGTGTGGCCCCCCGGCGGTGGGGGTCCTGGCCGTAGAAGGCGCGGAGCTGACCGAAGACCTGGGGCGCGAAGGCGATCAGGTCTGCGGGGCACTCGAAGAACCACTCGCTGGTTACGGCAAAGAACTCGCCGGGGTCCTCGGCGGCGTACGCGTCGAGGGGCGGTGGATCGTCCCGGTCCAGCCTATCATTGAGGCGGTCGAAGGCCTCGGTGAATACCTGAGTCCAGTGCGCTGGGTCCATGGAGCGGGGCAGCGGGGGAAACCCGTTGACGGCACCGCGACAGGCATCCAAGCGATGTGCCATCTCATGAATGACGACATTGGGGCCCTCACCCGTACGGGCCGCGGCGACATCATCCCAAGACAATACGGTCGGCCCGCCGGGCCAGGCCTCACCGCTACGCTCCTCGAACCACTCGTGGACGATCCCGGCCTCATCTTCTTCCACGAGAAGAGATTGAAAACCGCCGGGGTAGAGGATGATCGTCTGCCAGTCCCGGTACCAGTCGAGACTCAGCTCGAGCACCGGCAGGGCGGCGAGGCAGGCGATCGTGTTTGCTTGCTCCGGCGGGATTGCGTCGGGGTGTCCCTGGGGGCGGACCCAACGTTTGGTCTGTAACAGGGCTTCGGCTAACCCGCGCAGACGCGTGCACTCCGCCTCCGTCAGTCCCGCGAACACGGGCCAATCGGGGATCTCGACCCGGTGCTGGGGGGGCTGAGCTGTTACTCGAAGCCACCGGCCGATCACGACGTGAGGGCCTCCACGACGGCACGGGCGAATACGGGGAGATCCCGGGGTTGTCGTGAGCTGATCAGGTTGCCGTCGATTACGAGCGGTTCGTCGGACCATTCCACGCCGGCGTTGGTCATGTCATCTCGAATGCCCGGGGTGCTGGTGGCTCGTCGGCCGCCGAGGATGCCCGCAGAGATTGGGATCCAGCCGCCGTGGCAGATCATGGCGATCGGTTTGCGTTGGGTATCGAAGGCCCGCACGAGGTTGAGTACCTGCGGGTCTCGGCGAAGTTTGTCTGGCATGAAGCCCCCGGGGATGAGTAAGGCGTCGAAGTCCTCGGCGCTGACCGACTCGAAGTTGGTATCCGCGGGGCAGGGATAGCCGTGCTTGCCATGATAGAGCTGGCCGGCCTGGGGGCCGGCCACGACGACCTCCCACCCCTCTTCTTCGAAGCGAAGCTTCGGATAGAGAAGCTCCAGATCTTCATAGGTGTCGCCGACGAAAGCCAAGATACGCGTCATATGCTACGCCTCCTCGGGCGAGTCGATGGGTGATGCGGTCCGGTTCGCACCGGGCGCGTCCAGGATCCCCCGGTGTTCGACCGGTCGATGGCTCGATCATACGCAGCACGCCGATGGTGTCGAGCGGCGATCCGTCGGCCAGGCAAACGCCCTGGGATCATCGTATGGATTCGGGGATTGGCGCGATCCTTGACACGCACGAACCAGAGGGTACAATTGCGGATTCTGCAAGCGGGAGGGGTACCCAAGCGGCCAACGGGGGCAGACTGTAAATCTGCTGGCACAGCCTTCGTAGGTTCGAATCCTACCCCCTCCACCAGTTAAGTACTCGGGGATTCGTCATCAGCTGAGGTGGCTCGAAGGGCGCTGCGGGTGTAGTTCAATGGTAGAACCTCAGCCTTCCAAGCTGATGATGTGGGTT
>CAYFWJ010000031.1:22980-27226 GCA_964346755.1 uncultured Ectothiorhodospiraceae bacterium | reverse complement strand
AACGCAGTAACCTGGCTCCGGGCGTCCTATTGGCTGTCCTGCCTTAATCGCCGTGGGGATGACGGGGACCGGCCTTGACACCGGGGAGACCTCGTCGCCCCCGGCGGGATCGGACACCATCGCGGCCGGCTGTGAGCAACGAGGGATCCACCACCGGCCCACCGACGACATCTCGCGATGCCCCGGAGCACCCCGCGCACCGAGTGGCGCACGCCCCCTGGGCCCCAACTGCCCCCAACGAGTAATTGACCACGGTCCCGCGCCCTTCAGCGCCGGCCATCCCGCCGGTTTTCCCCGAACAGCTCCTTGAGCTCTTCGGCTGCCTCCTTGGCGGACTCGATCAGGGCCTCTTCGTTGTGATGCAACGAGTAGTTCTTCAGGACCTGCTCCTCGTCGAACTCCCGGAAGCGGCGGACGGCCTCGGTCGCCGTCGAGCCCGGGAATCCCAATCCCTCTAACACCTCCTGGGCCATCTCGAGGCTGGAGACGAAGGTCTCGCGGATCACAAAGTCCGCTCCGTGGTCTAGGAGCTGATAGGCATGATGCCGATTGCGGGCCCGAGCGTAGACCTTGAGCCTCGGGAAATAGCGACGACACAGGTCCAAGGCCCGGAGCGAGGCCTCGGGATCATCCATCGCCAGGATGATCAACCGCGCTTGATCTGCCCCCGCCGCCCGCAGCACCTCGAGCTTTGAGGCATCGCCGAAATACACCTTGTTGCCGTACCGCCGAACGAACTCCACCTGCTGGAAATTCGGCTCCAGGGCGGTGAACGGGATGCCCTGGGTGCGCAGGATCCGGGCGATGATCTGCGCGAAGCGGCCGAATCCCGCGATCAAGACCTGACCCGCCGCCGGGTCGATGGCGTCGGCATCCGGCGGCCGGGGCCCCCAGCGGCGCGCCAGACGTTGCGCCGCCATGAACAGGAAGGGAGTTAGGGCCATGGACACGGTCACCGCCGCGATCAGCAGATCCGCGACCGAGCCGGTCAAGACCCCGACGGTCACGGCCGCCCCGAGCAGCACGAAATCGAATTCGCCCCCCTGGGACAACACCGCCGCCAAGGGCAGGGTCGTCCCCAGCGGCCATCGCATCAACCAACCCATGAGGCCGATCACGACGAGCTTCACCCCGACCATGGCGACGACGATGGCAACGACCGTGACCCATTCGCTCAGGATGAGGGTGATATCCAACGACATCCCCACGGCGATGAAGAACAGACCCATCAGTAAGCCCTTGAAGGGCTCAATCGTCGCCTCGAGTTCGTGGCGGTAGATGGTATCGGCGAGCAGCACCCCCGCGAGAAAGGCCCCGAGGGACATCGACAGGCCTACCGCCTCCATCAGCAAGCCGGTCCCGAGGACCACGAGCAGGGCTGCCGCGGTGAAGGCCTCGTGGACATGGCTACCCGCAACCAGGCGCAGAAAGACCGGCACCAGGAAATGACCGACGATCACGACCCCCGCGATCGAGCCTAGGACTTGCAGGATGGCGACCCACGAAAGGGGGTCGGCCCCCGGGTCGGCGGTCATCAGCGGGATGAAGGCAAGCAGCGGCACGAAGGCCAGATCCTGGAACAACAGGATCGCAAAAGCCGTCTGTCCTGAAGGGCTCGCGAGTTGCTGACGCTCGGCCAGCAACTGCAGCGCGAAGGCGGTTGACGAGAGACCGAGGATGAGGCCGATCAGCAGCGCCAAGGGCCAGGAGAGACCGAGGGCCAAACCGATGGGAAACAGGCCGAGCCCGCTCAACAGCAGCTGGAGACTCCCATAGCCGAAGACGGGGCCGCGGAGTTCCCACAAACGTTTCGGCTGAAGTTCCAAACCGATCAAGAACAGCAGCAGAACGATCCCAAACTCCGCAAAATGAAGTATTTCCTTAGAATCCTCGATTAACCCCGTCCCATGTGGTCCGATGATCAGTCCGGCGACCAGGTAACCGAGGATTGCCCCCAAGCCGATCCATCGGAATAGGGGCACGGCCACAACAGCGGCGGCGAGGAAAAGTGTGGTCTCCAGCAACAGGGTCATGACGGAACCTCGGAACGTGACGAACGGTAAACCCCACCGGCTTTCGGCGGATGTTGGCAGCGGCTCCAACGCGCGCGTTCAGGACCCGGGCGCTGCGGCGTAATCCAGGGTCAACGGCGCGTGATCCGAAAACCGGGTCTCGGTGTAGATCTCGGCATGCCGCACCCGCTCGGCGAGATCCGGGGTCACGACTTGGTAGTCGATGCGCCATCCCACGTTCTTGGCCCATGCTTGGCCCCGATGGGACCACCAGGTATAGTGCTCGGGCTGTTGGTTCACGACGCGAAAGGCGTCGACCCAACCGAGCTCGTCGAAGATCCGATCGAGCCAGGCTCGCTCCTCGGGCAAAAACCCAGAATTTTTCTGGTTACTTTTCCAATTCTTGAGATCGATGGGGCGATGGGCGATGTTCCAATCGCCGGCCAGGATATAGGAACGTCCGGAGGCCTGGAACCGCTGCAGGAGATCTGCGAAACCATCCAGTAGATCGTCCTTAAAGGATTGGCGTGCCTGCCCCGAAGAACCGGACGGGAGATAGACCGAGACCACGGAGAGGTTCCCGAGACGGACCTCGACAAAGCGCCCCTCGGTATCCATGGCGGGCCAATCCAGGGTGTACTCGACGGCGTCCGGTGGCCAGCGACTGTAGACCGCGACCCCGGAGTACCCTTTCTTGGCCGCGCTACGGTAGAAGCACCGATAGCCGGCGGGCCAAAAGATCGGGTTCTGCAATTGCTCCGCTTGGGCCTTGAGCTCCTGAATACACACGAAGTCCGCGTCTTGGGTGCTGAGCCAATCGTAGAACCCCTTACGCGCCGCCGCACGAATCCCGTTGGCATTGAATGTGATTACACGCATGCCGTGCTCCAAGGCGATCGCCGTCAATCGAAGGGAGATGCCGCGGCCCGGCCGCGTAGATAGCGCACATTCCGTGCCAACCGTTTATCGAGCCCAGGAGATGCGTCGCTATGCCCGATCAGGTCACGGAGTCCTCCGAGACCGCCCTGTCCGCCTCGGACGTCGAGCCGCCTGCGATCGCCCTGCCGGACCCGTTTCCGCTCCATCGGGGCGGGGCATTGCCCGGCGGGCGGGTTGTCTACGAGTACTGGGGTGAGCCGAATGCCCGGCGTGACAACGGGATTCTGGTCTTCACGGGCCTTTCCACGAGCGCCCATGCCGCTTCGTCGGAGCGGGATCATCGCCCGGGTTGGTGGGAGGGCATTATCGGACCCGGCGCCCCCCTGGATACCACCCGCTATTTCGTGGTCTGCGTCAACAATCTCGGCAGCTGTTTCGGCTCCACCGGTCCGATCAGTCTCGATCCCCGGACGGGCCAACCCTACCGGTTGGACTTCCCGGCCCTGAGCATCGAGGATATCGCTGCCGCCGGCCGGTGTGTCGTCGACGCCCTCGACCTGCCCTCACTCCACGCGGTGATCGGCCCGTCTATGGGAGGCATGACCGCACTCAGCTTTATTGCCCAACACCCCGGGCGTGCTCGCCAAGCCATCTTGATCGCGAGCGCAGCGCGCGCATCGAGCTTCGCGATCGCCGTTCGCTCCCTCCAGCGGGAGGCGATCCGCCGCGATCCTGATTGGCGTGCCGGGCACTACCCGCTCGGACACAACCCGCGAGCCGGTATGGAGCTCGCGCGCAAGATCGGGGTGACCACCTATCGGTCCGGACAGGAATGGGAGCAGCGATTCGGGCGCACGCGGATGGCCCCAGCGCATCAATCCGATCAGGCCTTCGCGCCCGAATTCGAGATTGAGTCCTATCTGACCTATCAGGCAGAGAAGTTCGTCGCGCATTTCGACGCCAACGCCTATCTCTACCTGTCGCGGGCCATGGATTGGTTCGACATCGATACGACCTACGGCTCGTTGGTCGAGGCCATGCGCTATCGAGGACTGGAACGAGCTCTAGTCCTATCCATCGCCACGGATATCCTGTTTCCACCGGAACAACAGAACGAATTGGCTGCAGGTCTCGAGGCTGCTGGCGTGGCAACGCAGCTGGTGCATTTGCCATCGGTGCAGGGGCACGATGCGTTTTTGGTCGATTTCGAGCGTTTTGCACCGGTCATCGACGGGTTTTTCAGGCTCGATGATGGGGCCCCGGCGGACTGAAACCCGTGCCGGAACAGGTCGGCTGGCCCACGCCTCCGGCCCCGGGGGCAGCCCCCGGAGCGAGCGGGGTCCGGCGGCGGGGAC
>CAYFWJ010000031.1:3287-22880 GCA_964346755.1 uncultured Ectothiorhodospiraceae bacterium | reverse complement strand
GCGGCGGGGACCCGTTACAGGGATTGGGTCACCGTGAAGGCCCCGCGAAGGTCGCCGACCTCGAAACCGCGCGCCTGATCGTTGGGATAGGCGGCCTCGATCGCCTGTTCCACTGCGGGATCAATGGTTTCACCGTGGCAGGTCAAGCAAACCCCTTGCGTGGGGATGGCCATCAGATAGCGAAAACGGGCCTCGCCGCCTTCGGATACGACCTCATAGTGCTGCATCCCTTTGTAGGACTCGCCTCCGGCGTTTCGATCCTGGAAGTCTTTCATGGCCTGTCGTTCCCAGGCATCGGGCTGGTTATCGGGGTTGCGCACCCTCAAGGCCGTGCGTGCCACTTCCCAACCGGTGTCCTGCGAGACCTGCTGAGCGATGGACGGCGCGATGTCTTGGCAGACCCCAATGGCCGCCGGAGGACCTTGCTCCTGGATGGCAGCTTGCAGCCGTTGTTTTAGCTGTCCGCCAAGTTTCTTGGCCGCCTCGCGGCTGGCCGCCGCCCGCTCTTCCAGCTCTTGGTCCGTCAGTGTGGGCGTGGACGCCGAATCCTCGGAATCGGCTGCCGAGTCGGCCTGACAGCCGACCAGACCGAGGGCAAACCCGGCCAATAGCAGTACGGTGAGTCGGTACAACGATTTGGACATGGGTATCATTCTCGTGTGTCGAGTAATGTGCGGTTTTTCGAACGATGGGCGCGATCCGAACCGATGCCAAAGATCGGGTGTGCGACCGATGATCAGTTATTTTTGGCCCCTTGGGCGACCCACAGCCGCAGGGTTTCGCGTTGGGCCTCGGGAAGGAGCGATTCGTTGTGCGGCATGGCGATGGACGGATCGGCCTTGCCTTCGACCAGGCGGATCAGGGTACTGTTCAACGGCTCGCCGGGCTGAACCACGGGACCAAGCGTGGTTCCTTCCATAATCCCCTCATAGCTGGTCAACAACAAGCCACTGGCCTCATAGCCCTTGCCGTCGGGTTGTTGATGACAACTGACGCATTGCTCCTGCAAAATCGGTTGCACATCGGCCTGAAAACTCACGGTTTCAGAGCTCGGTGAGCAAGCGAATAGCATTCCGGTGACAGAAACGAGGCCGATCGAGCGGGCAGCGCGAACCAGGGGGGGTCGGGTCATGGACTTCACCTTCAGAAGACGAATGGGCGGATCCTAGCCTCGGGCCGGCCGGCTGCCGGCAAGCAGGCTCGGACCCGGTGATCAGCCGATGAGTTTATTATCGTCTATTGAAATAGACAAACCCAACGGCTCACCCTCCGTCCCGTTCGCGCTTGAGCAAGACATAGATCGCGCCGGAGCCCCCGTCGACCGGTCGAGCCGAGCAATAGGCGAGGGTTGCATCCCAACGGCGAAGCCAGTGGTGGACCAGGGGCTTGAGTACCGGGCCACGGTTGCGCGATCCTCGCCCCTTGCCGTGGATGATCTTGACGCACCGTCGGTCGGTGCGGCGGCTCTCGAGGAGGAAGACCTGAATGGCCTCGCGCGCCGCCGCGGCATTGAACCCATGCAGGTCGAGTTCCGCGGAGACCCGGTAGTGGCCTCGCTTGAGCTTACGTAAGACCCCGTGCTGAAGCCCGGGGCGGGCGTAGGCAACCGGTTCATCCGTCTCATAGAGCTCGGGGTCGATCCACTCACCCGCCGGCAGACGGTTCGCGGCGTAGCCGTGGTGGGCGGCTTCGAGGGCCTCGGCCTCGTCCCGATCCCGCTGTCGCGGGCGTGGCGGCGGGGGTGGGGTGTCCGGCACCGCCCGATCGTCGCCCACGGGCCGGACATTGCCGACCGCCTGACGAAACAGGCTGAGCTCGTCTTCGTCGGTGTTCGGGGCGTCCGGCTCGCGGGCGGAGCGATGGAAAAGATCACGGGAGTCGCTGGCCATCACCGCTACCTACGGGTTCGGGCCGGGCCGCGGGTGGTAACGCGAGACCCTGGCTTCAGTGTACACTGTCGCTCGTTTTGGCTGGGCCTCCCGGCTTAGGCCACGTCGCAACGTGCGTTTCCCATCGTTTGCCATTTGGACAGCGGTTGTTGCATGCGGATTTTAATAAGTAATGATGATGGGTGCCAATCCCCGGGCATTCGCCATCTCACCCAGGCCTTGACGGACCACAACGACGTGGTCGTCGTGGCGCCAGACCGGGACCGAAGCGGGGCAAGCAATTCGTTGACGCTTGATCACCCCATCCGTTACCAGCACCTGGACCCTCGTACCATCTGTGTCTCGGGCACGCCGACGGATTGCGTCCACATCGCCCTGACCGGATTGCTCGAGACCCTCCCGGATATGGTCGTCTCGGGGATCAATCACGGGGCCAACTTAGGTGACGATGTCATCTACTCGGGTACCGTTGCCGCGGCGATGGAAGGTCGGTTCCTCGGCTTACCGGCGGTGGCGATCTCGCTGGCGGGTTCACCACCCCAGCATTTTGCGACCGCCGAGCGGACCATCCGGTGGTTAATCGATCGCCTGCGCGAGCGACCCATCGCCCAGGACAGCATCCTCAATGTCAACGTGCCGGACCGCCCTTGGGCGGACGTTCGAGGCATTCGGATCACGCGCCTCGGCCATCGACACAAGGCCGAGCCGGCGATTCGGGATACGGACCCCCGGGGGCGATCCTTCTTCTGGATCGGACCACCGGGGTTGGAGCAAGATGCAGGCCCGGGCACCGATTTTCAGGCGATCCAAGACGGAGCGATCTCGATCACCCCGCTGCAAGTGGATCTCACCCGCCACCGCGCCATCGATGATCTGACCGACTGGCTCGGCGATGGGGCTTGAACGCGCCGTAGACGTCCCCATCGACGGGGCTGCCCGACGCCCTCCTGCGGCCCGGCACATGGCCGCTCGGCTCCGCCGGGATGGCATCCAAGACCCGCGGGTCTTGGATGCCCTGGCGTCGGTGGCCCGCCACGCCTTCGTCGAGGACGCATTGAGGCGTCTGGCTTATCAGGACACCGCATTACCGATCGGGCATGGCCAAACCCTCTCACAGCCCTGGATCGTGGCCCGCATGACGGAGCTGCTCCTGGCGGCGCATCCGCCTCGAAGCGTCCTCGAGATCGGGACAGGGTCCGGGTATCAGGCCGCGGTCTTGGCCCAACTGGTCCCTCACGTGTACACCGTGGAACGCCTTCAGGGTCTCCATGAGACAGCCCGAGAGCGCCTGGCCCGACTCGGCATCCCCAATGTCGCGCTACGCCACGGCGACGGTCGCTGGGGTTGGACCGCGGTCGGGCCCTTCGATGCGATCGTCGTCACAGCCGGGGCTCGGCGGCTGCCGGAGGGCCTTTTGCGCCAGCTCACCCCGGCCGGGCGTTTGATCATCCCCTTGGGCACCGAGGGTCGGCAGGAATTGCATCAGATCACGCGCCGCGGTCGACGAATCGCCAATCCAGACCCCGAAGCCGTCCAGTTCGTGCCTTTACTCGAAGGTTACCTGTGATGGAGACGACCGGCCCCTTCGGCCCACGCCGCTCGAACCGGTCCAATAACCCCACCGAGCGGTGGCCAAGGAATTGAGGGGGTGATCGTGGGGACGCGCGATCCCGATCGGATACGGGGGAATGCGACACCCGGCTGGACGGATGCGCCACGGGTGCAAAGGCCTTGCCGCTCGACGGGGAATCGCAGCCTTCTCGTTCTCGCCCTCGCGCTGCTCACGGCCTGCCAGTCGCCACCACCGTCTGAAGGGAATCCACGCCCCCCAGAGGCCGCCGAGCCGGCAGGCCCGACAACCTATCGGGTCCACCGGGGCGATACCCTCTACGGCATCGCGCATCGCTACGACCTCGATTACCGGTCGCTTGCCGCCTATAACGACATCGACCCTCCCTACACGATCTATCCCGGCGACCGGTTGAAGATCCCCGCAGACGGTGAGACCGCGTGGACCGCCGAGCTAGGCTCAGGCCCGGAGGAGGCGGGCCGGGGGACGGTGCGGGACTGGACGTGGCCCATTCGCGAGCCGATCGAACTGATTAGGACGGATACGGAGCGTCTTCCATCCCAAGGGCTTACCATCCTCGCCCCGGCCGATGCCCCCTTGCGAGCCGCCGCTGATGGAGTCGTCGTGTACAGTGGCGCTGGACTCGGGCGGCGTGGAGAGCTTATTATTCTGAAGCATGACAGACGCATTCTAAGCGCCTACGCCATAGACAATATGTCTTTGACTCAGAAAGGGAAAAAAGTCAAAAAGGGAGAGATCATCGGAAAGGTAGAAAGTTCTAATAAAGGCAAACGAAAAATCTACTTCGAGATAAGAAAAAGTGGTTCGGCGGTCGATCCGCTCGGCTACCTGCCAGCCACCAAGGTCGGTGATGCGAGACCCCAGAGGCGTGAGGAGTAATTTGATGGGACATAACCGAACGACGAAGACCTTCGATGCCGCCGCCCCCGATCCAGCCGCGATGGGCCCAGCGACCGATGAACCCGCCTTGAATCCTGAGCTCGAGGCCGAGCCCGAGGCCTTAGCCGAGGACGAGGTCACGAAGACCGAGCCCTCCACCGAGACCGCGAAACCGGACAGTAAGTCCTCCGCCGCCGAGTTCTCCCAACAGGAACTGGACGCCACGCGGGTGTATCTCCGGGAGATCGAGTACTCACCGCTGCTGACCCCCGAAGAGGAGGTCGCCTACGCCCGCCGCGTCGTGCAAGGGGATCAGGCCGCACGGGCCAAGATGATCGAGTGCAATCTACGCCTCGTGGTCAAGATCGCCCGCCGCTATATGAATCGCGGTCTGTCACTGCTGGATCTCATCGAGGAGGGCAACCTCGGCTTGATCCGCGCCGTGGAGAAGTTCGACCCCGAGAAGGGCTTTCGCTTCTCCACCTACGCCACCTGGTGGATCCGCCAAACCATCGAGCGGGGCCTGATGAATCAAACCCGCACGATCCGCTTGCCGATTCACGTGATCAAGGAGCTCAACGTCTATCTGCGGACCGCCCGTCGCCTCAGTCAGGAATTGGACCACGATCCGACCTACGATGAGATCGCCGCCCGCCTGGACCGCTCTGCCGACGAGGTCGAGCGGGTCATGGGACTCAACGAGCGCGTCAGCTCCGTCGACATCCCCATCGGTAAGGATAACGATCGGCCCTTGTTGGACCTGATCCCGGACGAGACCCACCTGGAACCGGGGGAGCAGCTCCAAAGCGACGCGGTACATGGGGAGATCGACGGTTGGCTCAGACAACTCGACGATAAGCAGCGGGAGGTGGTTGTGCGACGCTTCGGCCTGCGGGGCCACGAACGGGCGACCTTGGAACAGGTCGGACGGGATCTGGGCGTCACGCGGGAACGTGTCCGACAGATCCAGATGGATGCCCTGAAGCGCCTCCGCGGCATCCTCGAGGCGCAAGGGTTTTCCCACGACGCCCTGTTCCAATGACGAAGGCGCTCGGGCCGAGCGGGCGCGAACGGCTCGCTCAGGTGACGATGAGCGCCGCCGCGACCCGGCGATCCTCAGACATTAGAACGTTATAGGTGCGACAGGCCGCCGCGGTGTCCATGACCTCGAGACCGATCTGCCGGTCCCGGAAGTGGCGCATCACGTCTCGCGGTGGAAAGGCCTGTCGACCGCCGGTGCCGAGGAGGACCACCTCGAGATCATAGGACTCAAGGATCGCAAAGTCCTCCACACTCAGCTCGGACACGGCGTGCACCCCCCAATCGGCATGGATGCGTTCGGGGAGGACGATGAGGTGCTCGGTCCACACGCTGCCGTTGACGGTGATCGCGCCCGATTCGTAGTGCGTGATCCGGTGGGTTGCGGTCCCGGGATCGAAGTTCAGCTTCATCAGACAACTCCCAAAGCACGGCGGCGAGCCACCCCGGCCTCGGCCCTTGGGGTCACCCGCCGTTTGACAGGTTCGGGCAAGGCCCGTATTTTCTACGGCTTAACGCCGTGCCCGATTGATCTCACCTTGCGCAGACGAGCCCAGCCTTGACCCACGAATTCCCGCGCATCAAACGGCTCCCGCCCTACGTCTTCAACATCGTCAACGATCTCAAGGCGAAGGCCCGGGCTCGAGGAGAGGATATCGTGGATTTCGGGATGGGCAACCCGGATCGACCCACCCCGCAGCACATCGTCGATAAGCTCACCGAGGCGGCGCAACGCGGCGATACGCACCGGTACTCCGTCTCACGGGGGGTGCCGCGGCTGCGGCGAGCGATCAGTCGGTGGTACGCCGATCGTTTCGGGGTCGAACTCGATCCGGAATCCGAGGCCATTGTCACCATTGGCTCCAAAGAGGGACTCGCCCACCTCACTCTAGCCGTGCTCGGCCCGGGCGACGCGGTACTGGTGCCGAATCCGGCCTACCCGATCCACCCCTATGGCTGTGTAATCGCCGACGCCGACATCCGCCATGTCCCGTTAGTGCCGGGGGTCGATTTCTTCGCAGAGCTGGAGAAGGCGATCCGCGACTCCTGGCCCAAACCCAAACTGCTCATCCTCAGCTTCCCGGCGAACCCGACCACGCAATGCGTGGATCTCGAGTTCTTCGAGCGGGTCGTGGCCATCGCCCGTACCCATGACATCCTCGTCGTACATGACTTCGCCTACGCGGAGATCACCTTCGACGGCTTCGAGGCGCCGTCCATCCTGCAAGTGCCCGGTGCCAAAGAGGTCGCGGTCGAGTTCTACTCCTTGTCGAAGACCTATAACATGCCAGGCTGGCGGGTCGGCTTCATGTGTGGCAACCCGGATATGGTCGCGGCCTTGGCGCGCATCAAATCCTACCTCGATTATGGGATGTTCACGCCCATCCAGGTCGCAGCCATCACGGCCCTGGAAGGCCCGCAGGATTGCGTCGAAGACATCCGCTCGACCTATCGCCGCCGCCGGGACGTGCTGTGTAACGGCCTCAACCAGCTGGGCTGGCCAGTCGAGGCGCCCAAGGCGACCATGTTCGTCTGGGCCCCGGTGCCCGAGCCCTACCGGGCCCTCGGCTCCCTGGAGTTCTCGAAACGCCTACTGCAAGAGGCCAAGGTGGCGGTTTCGCCGGGCATCGGGTTCGGGTCCTACGGGGATGATCATGTGCGTTTTTCGCTGATCGAGAACGAGCATCGCACCCGCCAGGCCCTGCGTGGCATCCGGCAAATGTTTCGGCGCGATGGGGGGGCGATGACCGCACCTACCGGCCCCCAGGAGGAGCGCGTTCGTGAATCCGGTTAAGATCGGCCTCCTCGGCCTCGGTACCGTAGGCTGCGGGACCTTGGACGTCCTGGCGCGCAACGCTGACGAGATCACCCGTCGGGCCGGACGCGGGATACAGGTCGTACGGGCCAGCGCCCGCGACCTCGAGCGCCCGCGCCCGTGCTCCCTTGAGGGCATTGCGCTGACCGACGACCCCTATGCGGTGGTCGACGACCCCGAGACCGAGGTCATCGTCGAGCTCATCGGGGGCTACGAACCGGCCCAGGAGCTGGTTCGCCGGGCCATCGCCGCAGGCAAACATGTAGTCACCGCCAACAAGGCCCTGATCGCCGTCCATGGCAACACGATCTTTGCCGAGGCCCAGGCGCGGGGGGTCATGGTGAACTTCGAGGCGGCCGTCGCCGGTGGCATCCCGATCATCAAGGCCGTTCGCGAGGCCCTCGCCGGCAACCGGATCCAGGATATCGCCGGCATCATCAACGGCACTGGCAACTTCATCCTGACGGCCATGGGCGACGAAGACCGAGACTTCGACGACGTCCTGGCCGAGGCCCAACGACGGGGTTACGCCGAGGCGGACCCAACCGCCGACGTGGGGGGATTCGATGCCGCCCACAAGCTCACCATCCTCGCCTCCATCGCCTTCGGCATCCCGCTGCAATACGATCGGGTCCTCATCGAGGGCATCGATACGATCACCCGCGAGGATGTCGGCTACGCCGAACAACTCGGCTACCGAATCAAGCACCTCGGGATCGCTCGAATGAGCGAGGCGGGCGTCGAGCTCCGCGTCCATCCCACCTTGCTCCCGGAGCGGGGTCTGCTGGCCAACGTCGACGGGGTCATGAACGCCATCCGAGTCGTCGGTGACGCGGTGGGGCCGACCCTATACTACGGCCCCGGGGCCGGGGCGGAACCCACCGCCTCAGCGGTCGTCGCGGATCTTGTCGACGTGGTGCGCACCCTGACCGTCGACCCCGGCCAACGGGTGCCCCATCTCGCCTTCCAACCCCACGCCTTGTCCGAGACCCCGGTGGTCCCACGGACCGAGGTGGAGACGGCCTATTACTTGCGCCTTCAGGCCCACGACCGGCCCGGGGTACTGGCCGATATCACCCGCGCCCTCGCGGACGCCGAGATCAGCATCGAGGCGGTATGGCAAAAGGAGCCGCGCGCCGGCGAGACAAGCGTGCCGGTCATCCTCCTGACCCATCGCATCCGTGAGGCACAGATGGATCGAGCGATCGCCGCGATCGAAGGTCTGCCGGCGGTGACCGACCGGGTTCGGCGCATCCGCCTCGAGGGCGGACTCGCCTAGGCCGAACTCCGGTTCCCACGACCCCGAGGATCCCCCGATGTCCCCTCAGCCCCGCTACACCGGCCTGATCGCGCGCTATCGCGATCGCCTGCCCGTTCGCGACGACACCCGCCTCATCAGCCTTGGTGAGGGCGACACGCCGCTCATCCGGTTGAACCACATCCCCCGCGACCTGGGTGTCGACGTGGACATCTACGTCAAGTACGAGGGACTCAATCCGACCGGATCCTTCAAGGACCGTGGCATGACCATGGCGGTGACCCAGGCGGCGGATGCCGGGAGCGAAGCGCTCATCTGTGCCTCCACCGGTAACACCTCCGCTTCCGCGGCGGCCTTTGCCGCACGCGCGGGGATGCGGGCCTTCGTGCTCATTCCGGATGGCAAGATCGCCATGGGCAAACTGTCCCAGGCGATGATGCACGGGGCGGTCGTGGTGCAGATCAAAGGGAACTTCGATGCCGGGATGCGCCTGGTCAAGTCGCTAGCGGAGAACGCCCCGGTCACCCTGGTCAATTCGGTCAACCCATTCCGGCTCCAGGGTCAGAAGACCGCCGCCTTTGAGATCGTGGAAGCCCTGGGTCGCGCCCCGGACTATCACTGCCTCCCCGTCGGCAATGCCGGCAACATCACCGCCCATTGGATGGGCTACAGCGAGCTCGCCCCACCCGATGGGGAACACACCACCGAGGCCTGCAGCTTTTGCCACGGGACTTGCCGCTTCGCCGGCGGAGGCACGGCGGGTCGGCGTCCGCGGATGGTGGGGTATCAGGCGGCCGGATCCGCCCCCTTCCTGCGCGGACAACCGGTGGAAGAGCCGGATACCGTGGCCACGGCGATCCGCATCGGCAACCCCCAGTCCTGGCCCAACGCCTGGTGCGCGGTCGAGGAGTCGAAGGGGTGGTTCCGCGAGTGCAGCGACGCGGACATCCTGGCGGCCCAGACCTGGCTGGCCAACCGCGAGGGAATCTTCTGCGAACCCGCCTCGGCCGCCTCCCTCGCCGGGTTGCTCCAGGACCTCCGCGCGGGCCGGATCCCCGAGGGCAGCAGCATCGTGTGCACCCTCACCGGCCACGGCCTCAAGGATCCCGATACCGCCATCGCCCAAAACGCCGACGGGGTCGTGACGGTGGAACCGGAGCTCGATCCAATCCGCTCGCTCATCCTCGAACGGCTAGGCTAGCCTCGGGCAGCGCGCCCGCCGGGGCGCGCCGACTCGCCGCCGCTATTGATCAGCGCTGGTCCGCCAATCCTGGTTGGCGTAGTAAGCCGCCAGGTCTTCGATATCCTCATCGGATAGGCCCTGGGCCAGGGGCCACATGGTGGCAGCATTCTCCGAACCCGCCCGTTCCCTCGAGCGGTACCCCTGGAGGGCAGTGATCAGGTACTGTTCCTTTTGGCCGGCAAGATTGGGCCACTTGGGAAGGGTGCTCAGCCCCTCCTGACCGTGACAGCCGACGCAATACAGCGCCTTCGCCTTCTCACGACCGGCGTCCCCATCGCCGGCCAGTACCGTCGTCCCGTGCAACAGGGTGGCTACAGCGACGATCACGGCGATGATGATGGTTCTCAACATGGATCAGGCTCCTCACACATGGGATGGAATGAATCACGATTTGGAACGATGGGCATCCTGCATCGCGTGCCTCCTCAAGGAAGGTCGTGGCCTCGGGCGAGGCATTCCCGGATACGACACCCGGTCTTGCAATCATCAATGAATAGCAGAACCACGCGCCAACGCAAGCACCCAAGGCCGACGCCGGCGTCGATTCGCTCATGCCCGCGCCGACTGCGATGATCCCCTATCCGTGGCTACGCGCCGCGCTCTTCCGCTTGCCGCCGGAGCGGGCCCATCGACTCGGGATCGCTGTGCTACGCGGGCTCGGCCGGCGCAGTCGGTGGTTCGTCGGTCCCCCACCGCAATCCCCCTGCGAGGTGATGGGGCTGCGGTTTCGTAACCCGGTGGGGTTGGCCGCCGGTTGGGACGACAACGCCGAGGCCATCGCCGGACTCGCCGGGCTCGGATTCGGCTTCCTGGAGGTCGGCACCGTCACGCCGCGGGCTCAGGCGGGCAACCCGCAGCCACGCCTGTTCCGACTGGCCAAGCACCGGGCACTGATCAATCGGCTGGGATTCGCCAACCAGGGTGTTTCGGTTGCGGTGGCCCGCCTCGGGGGACCGGACCGACCGGCGATCCCGATCGGCCTGAATCTCGGTAAGAACCGATCGACCCCCCTGGAAGAGGCGCTGGAAGACTACCGCATCGGGCTACAGATCGGCTATCCCCAGGCGGATTACTTCACCGTTAACATCTCCTCGCCGAATACCCCGGGATTGCGTGACCTGCAGCACCCGGAGTCCCTGCACCGACTCCTCGGCGGCTTGCGCGAGGAGCGGGATCGGCTGGCCGCCCAGCATGGGCCGACCCGCCCCCTGGTGGTCAAACTCGCGCCGGATCTGGAACCGGCGGAGCTCGATGCCATCGCCAGGGTCATGCGAGACGTTGCAATCGACGGTATCATCGCCACCAACACGACCCAGGTCCGGGATCCCGTCGTCGGCCACCGACACGCCCATGAGACAGGAGGGTTAAGCGGGGCCCCACTACGCGATCGAGCCACGGCCGTCCTCGCCGGGCTGCACGAACGACTCGAGGGTGAGATCCCATTGATCGCTGCCGGTGGCGTCGACAGCGCCGCAGCGGCAATCGCCAAGCGTACCGCCGGCGCCCAACTCGTGCAGGTCTACACGGGCCTGATCTACCGTGGCCCGGCATTGATTCGCGAGATCACCCGTGCCTGGGGGACATCGCCCCACCCCGCGAAGGAAGCCTAGCCTACCATGACTGCAACCCATCACCGACTGGAACGGCCGGACGTCACCCTGGCCTATCGCGTCTGGGGGCATCCCGGACAGCCGCCCATCTTGCTCCTCCACGGACTCGCTGACCACAGCGGGGTCTGGGCTGCGCTTGGTCCGGCTCTGGCGGAGGACTACCACGTCGTTGCCCCCGATCTCCGCGGACACGGGGACTCCAGCAATCCCACCCGGGGTTACGACTTCGCAACCGTCATCAGCGATCTCGAACACCTGACCGAACACCTCGGTTGGTCCCGTTTTCACGCCGTGGGTCACTCCTGGACCGGAAAACTCCTACCCCTATGGGCTCAGCAGGACCCCGCACGCTTCGCCAGTCTCACCCTCGTCGACCCCTTCATCCCCCAGCGCATCCCGCGGGCCTTTGTCCTGACCTATCCCATCCTGTTTCGAACCCTCCCGTTTCTGCAGGGGCTCGGTCCGTTTTCCAGCTATACCGAGGCGGAACAAAAGGCTCAGCGCCGGAAGCCACTGCGCGGCTGGAACGCCTTACAAAAACAAGTCTTCGAGGAAGGCGTGGAACCGCTGGACGACGGCCGCTGGACCAGCAAATTCAGTCGTCATGCCCGGGATCAGGTCTTCGATGCGGTCATGCATACCGCGACGCTCACCAAGCCCCTCATCCCACCGACGCTGTTCATCCAGCCGGAGCATGGCATCAACCGATTCCAGTGGCAGCTACGTCCCTACGAAACCCACGCCCGCCGTTTGGAACGACGCAGCGTACCCGGCCATCACTGGCCGTTTCTCACCCATCCGGAATCCTTCAACGAGACCGTCGCCGAGTTCCTCCGCCGATACCCCATCGAAGCCGGTCCACCGGAAGACTGACTCGGTTGGCACCGGTGGAAACATCGATCGGCCGCCGTGCTGGGGCTGTCTGCCCGATTTCGGCTAACCCAAGCCCTACGTCCCCCCAATGAATCGGCGCTGGCAATCTCCTTGAGCGGGGGCCGCTCAACCTGATCGTTTAAACGGCGGTCCGCTGAGGAAAACCGGCCCGTGTCACCCGAGCCGGGCTAGGCCGCGCACCGGACCCGAACCGCCCCCGGGACCTTGGCGGCGCATCTCCGGGGACCCACCTCTCCCGAAGACCGGTATGGGGCCGCCCCACTAGGTTGGGGCCGGCGCCACCGCAGTGGTGCGACGGCTATCGAGATAACCGTCCGCTAGCCAACGCAGAAACGGACTCAGAAGGATCAACAGGACACCGGCGCCCACCGAGCTCATGACAAGGAAGCCGTACAGGGGCAGACCGGTCTCGGCGAGCAGGGCCTTGAGGTTGCCGGCCAGATCGTTGGCCAGGGCGAAGGCGATGAACCAGATGCCCATCATGAGCGATACGATGCGAGCCGGGGCGAGGCGACTTACCATGGAGAGGCCAATGGGCGAGAGAAAGAGCTCGCCGGTGGTGTGCAGGGCGTAAACGGCGAGGAGCCAGAGTGGACTGACCGGGCCAACCGCCTCGGCCCGAGCGTCGGCCGCGGCAAGAACCGCGAAGCCGAGCCCCAGGATGATCATGCCGAGGCCCTGCTTGGTCGCCGCGGAGCGGACGAACCGCGAATGGTCCCAGCGGGACCAGAGCACAGCGAACCCGGGGGCGAGCAACAGGATGAGCAGCGGGTTGATGGACTGGAAGTCGGTGGCCGGCATCTCCCAGCCGAAGAGGTCGCGATCGGTACCCCCGAGCGCCCCCCAAGCGGCGGTCAGCTCGGGCCAACGAGTCACGCCGGCGGCGACCCCGGCCGTGGTCACGGCACTGAACCCGAGGATGAGACCCCAATCCCGACCCCCCAGGCGGGCCTGACCGGCCGGGAGACCGGCACGGCCCAGTCGTCCCTGACCGGCTAGGAACACGATCAACCCCGCGACCATACCCACACCAGCGGCCGTGAAGCCCCAGTGCCAACCCCACGTTTCGCCCAGGGTCCCGGCCACCAGGGGGGCGAGAACCGTGTATCCCGCGTCGCAGCGCGCATCGCCCGGCGGATACAACGCCCCGACCAGCGCCGTCCTATTGCCCTTAAAGAAGCCATTGCCAGCGATCAGCAGGCCAAGGCGGATGTTTAGGAGGCTGGGCACGGCCATCGCGAAGTGGCCGAGGGCCATGACGATCGCGCCGATGATGACCGCCCGGCGCAACCCCAACCCGGGATCCGCCAGGTAGCCACCGAGCACCGGGGCAAGATACACCCGGGCGGTATACGTGGCCTAGACGGACAGGGCGTCGGCCCGCTCCACCTCCAGGGGGTTGACCCGATACAGGACCAGTAGGGCCCGCATCCCGTAGTAGGAGAAGCGTTCCCACATCTCCGTGAGGAACAGGGTCGCCAGTCCCCAGGGGTGACCGGGGATCATCGGGGCGCCTCCTCGAACCCGGGTGCGCGGGTGCCGGGCGGCTTGGCGTGCAGGTGCTCAAGCGCCTCACGAATGGTTTCCGGACCCGCCTCCGACCCGGCCTCGCTTAGATGGCGACGCCAACGACGGGCCCCGGGACGCCCCGGGAAAAGGCCCAATAGCGGCGGGACGAGATGCCGGAAGGTCGCCCCCTCGGCAAGGGCCGCTTCGGCATACTCCGCATAGTCCAGGACGACCGCGCGGGGATCCGGGTCGGGCGTGACATCGCCGAAGATCCGCCGATCCGCCGCGGCGAGCAGGCTGGGGTGATTGTAAACGGCGCGCCCCATCATGACCCCATCGAAGCCCTGTTCAAGGAACCCCGCGGCGGTCTCCAGGTCATGGATCCCCCCATTCACCGTGATTCCGAGGGTCGGGAAGGCGCGCTTCATGTCCCGCACCAGGGCATAACGCAGCGGTGGGACATTGCGGTTGGCCTTGGGATCCAGCCCCTGAAGCCAGGCCTTGCGGGCATGGATAATGACATGGTCACAGCCGGCATCCCGCAACGCCCGCAGGAAACGGGGCAAGCTCTGCTCCGGCACTTGATGATCCACGCCGATGCGGTGTTTAACCGTGACGGGCCGATCCACCGCCGCACGCATCGCCTCGACCGACCGGGCGACCCCGCTCGGATCGAGCATCAGACAGGCCCCGAAGTGGCCGGTTTGGACGCGATCCGAGGGGCAGCCGACATTGAGATTAACCTCGTCGAAACCGGCGTCTTCGGCCATCCGTGCGCACTCGGCCAGGGCCTTCGGCTCCGCCCCCCCGATCTGCAGGGCCAACGGCCGCTCCGCAGGATGGTGGGCCAGTAGCTGATCCCGAGGCCCGTAACGTAGGGCGCCGGTGGTGACCATCTCCGTATACAGCAAGGCATGACGGGACAACAGGCGCCAGAGGTAGCGTGCATGGCGCGTGGACCACATGATCATCGGCGCGGTGCTCAGGCGCCGCGCCTTGTCCAAAGGAGTTCGCGGGGTAGGCGTCATTATGTCCTAGACAAGAGAGCGGTTGGGCAACGGAACGAGGCGGTTCGCGGGAACGTGCCGCGCACTTAAGCCGGCCAGGCTAACGGATCCCGGGGTCGCGACCAATTGTCGGGGCCAATTCGGCTTGATTGCTCGTGGGAGACTTGGTAATTTTCCAGACGTCGTGTTTAGATCCAATCTAATACAGCCACCTGGAGATTCGCCCATGTCGGTACTCGTCGGTCGTCAAGCCCCCGATTTCACGACCCCAGCCGTCCTCGGTGACGGCACCATCAGCGATGAATTCCACTTCTCCAAGCAGCGCGAAGGGCGCTATGCCGTGCTCTTCTTCTATCCCCTCGACTTTACCTTCGTCTGCCCCTCGGAGATCATCGCCTTCGACCATCGCCTCGACGAGTTCAAGCAGCGCAATACCGAGGTCTTCGGGGTATCCATCGACTCCCACTTCACCCACAACGCGTGGCGCAACACGCCAGTGGATAAGGGGGGCATCGGCCCCGTACGCTACCCGATCATCGCTGATATGAGCCACTCTGTCGCCAAGGCCTACGGCGTCGAGACCCCGGACGGTGGCGTGGCCTACCGCGGTTCGTTCCTGATCGATCGCGCCGGCATCGTGCGCCATCAGGTCGTCAACGACCTCCCCCTCGGCCGCAACATCGATGAGATGCTGCGCATGGTCGATGCGCTCCAGTACCATGAGGAGCATGGCGAGGTTTGCCCCGCCGGTTGGCAGAAGGGCAAGGCGGCCATGAAAGAGAGCCCCGACGGCGTCGCCGAGTACCTGGCCGGTCACAGCGAGTCGCTGTAACTCGACCTCGAGCGGCTCGCCAACGGGCCGCTCGTTGCCGTCCGGCCGCGGCCCGCCCCGTGGCTGGACGCCTTCTCCGCCTTTATCCCTCCGCCCGACTGCATCCCCTCGGCCCCGAATCGAACCCCGGCGACGTTTTTCGGGGAGCCTCCGCGGACCGCAGCTTGGATTGCCTACCCCCATCCGGGGACAAGCACCGAGTTGTTTCGGCCGCCCCGGATCCCCCGGCCCGCCTCAATCCAACGGATCCGCATCAAGCATCCGTTGCATCGGTACCTTGAAGGATTCGCTTTAGAGTATTGTTTTTAAAAAATATTTATCAAGCTGAGGAGTCTATCCCGAGGCCTTTCGGATCATCGGGGGTTGCAACGTCGCAGCCAACCCGTCTAGGCTAATATCTGTCTTGGGATCGGTCATCGTCCTGTAACGCTCCCGAATCCCGAGACATCCAATGGCAGCAGGTGCTCCGCGTCCGGTCTCGGACGTGAGTTAAACGGGAAGTCGGTGCGGGATAGGTCTTCTGTCCCTAATCCGACGCTGCCCCCGCAACGGTGATCGGTTGGTGGCGGAAACCCCTGGCCACTGCATTGCCCTGGCAATGTGGGAAGGCCTTCCGCCCGGCCGCGATCGGCATCCGCCGAGTGCGAGCCAAACCGAGAGCCCGGATACCGGCCTGTCTGTCTGAACTCGCGCGGGTAGCGGAGGGCTGCCCGGCGAGCATAGCGCTGCTCGTCTTCTTCGGCGTGCCCCGTTGTGTTCGCCCCTGCCCTCGTGCGCCCTCGATTGGTGCTCGTTCTTCATGCCCCATGGCCTCAGGCAGCGTGCGTATTGCGTTGGGTGCGTCGCATTGAGCGGATGGCTCGGTCTGTCCCCGCTGCCGACTCAGGCAGAACTCCCTGCCATTGAACTCGCGCCGCTATCCGTGGAATCGACGCGGACACCGACCACCGTGCGGGTCGGCGATGTCGCCCCCGAAACCACGACCGGGGCCATGTCCCGTATCCAGGGCGCTCAGCTCCGCCGTGGGCGTGAGACCCTGGGCGAGGTCCTGGAGCACCAGGTCGGCGTCGACGTGCGCCGTTCGGGTGGCCTCGGGAGCCTGTCAACGGTCTCGTTGCGCGGGGCCGACAGTGAGCAGGTCACCGTGTATCTGGACGGCATGCCGCTCAACGAGGCCGCAGGCGGTGGGGTCAATCTGGCGGATCTTGAGCTCGCCGAGGTCGAAGCGATCGAGGTTTATCGGGGTTTTACGCCCATCCAATTGGGACGTGGTGGTGTGGGTGGGGCAATCAACATCCGGACCCATCGGACGCGATCAACGGATTTCCTGCACGGCCGCGTCGGCTACGGGAGCCTCGATGAGCGCAAGGCGTCGGTCCTCGGTGGATTGTCCCACGGCGCCTGGGATGGACTCGCCAGCGTCACGGGACGGGGAGCGACGAACGATTTCACCCTCGAGAACAACAACGGAACGCCCCTCAACCCCGATGACGATCGGAGCGAGACCCGGCGCAACGCCGAGGTGGTCCAGGGCTCCGGGCTGTTCAAACTCAGCCACCGGTTCGATGAGCAACGACAACTGACTGGCTATTTCCACGTATTCCATCGAGACCAAGGGCTGCCCAACTGGAACAATGCCCCGGTTTCCGCGGAGCTCGCCACAACGCGATACCAGACCCGCCTGCGCTATGCCCAACGTCGCGATGCGGGATCCCCGTGGGCCTTTTCCGCCGAGCTCTATGGTGCCCGGACGATCGATCGGTTCGACGACCGCGAGGACGAGATCGGGCTCGGCAGACAGCAGACGCGGGACACGACGGACACGCTGGCTGGCGCCCTGTACGCGGAACGCCCGGGGCGTTACCAGATCCCCGCCCTGAGGCTGGATCTGCGCACCGAGCGTTATCGCTCGGACGACCGGTTGAGCCCAGAACCCGAGGCGGCGAATCAGCGCCACGATCTTGCCTTGGCCTTACAAGATACCGTTGTCCTTTGGCAGGACCGATTCCGTGTCGTCCCCACCCTGCGCCTCCGATACCTCCAGGACGAATGGGACCGGGACGCCGCAGCCAACGGCGACCCCCTCACTGAAACCGTTTTTAGTCCCTCGCTCGGCCTGCGTTTCGACCCGCATCCGGTACTGACCCTGCGCTCCCAGTTCGGGCGTTACCTGCGCCCCCCGTCGTTCTTTGAGCTATTCGGCGACCGCGGACTCTTTCTCGGCAACCCCGACCTGAAACCGGAGCGCGGCACCAATTGGGATGTTGGGATCATCGCCCGCGCCCGCCCGAACTGGCCCGGACTGCAACAGATCCGAAGCGCCGTTCATTACTTCGACAATCGAATCGATGACGCCATCGTCAAGGCCTTTGACGCACGCGGCGTCGGTCAATCTCAGAACATCGGAGAGGCCCGCATTCGCGGCTGGGAGCTGAGCGCGGGGGCATCCTTTCCCTGGAACACAGAACTCGCCGTTCACGCGACGTTGCAAGCCCCGGAAAATCGCAGCGATCAGGCGAGTCAACGCGGCAACCGTCTGCCGGGTCGGGTCGCGAGTGCCTACGATATACGGCTGCAACAAACACTTGGCGATGTGGAGCTCGGTTATGAGTTGGCGATCGAGCAAGGCCGCTTCTTCGACAGCGCAAACCTCCTTCGAGCCGAGGACCAAACGTTGCACAACCTTGGAGTGACGTACCACCGCCGGCACTGGCATGCGGGGTTTCACGTCCGCAACCTAACGGATGCTGTCTATGAAGACTTCAATGGTTTCCCACGCCCCGGTCGAACATTCTCCGGTGAGATCGGATTTCGCTGGGGCAAGCCGACGCCCTCCGAGGGGCCCAACGCCACGGATGCCCCCTGAGTTGGCAGCGCTCATCGGAAGGATCGTTTCGAATGCTCGACGACCGGGACGAAACAGCCCATGAAGACCTTGATCCTAGGCGGCGTCCGATCAGGCAAGAGTCGCCTCGCAGAACGGTTGGCTCACAACACCGGGCGTCCCGTCACCTATGTTGCGACGGCTACCGCTGGGGACGACCCGGAGATGGTGGAACGGATTGCGCAACACCAGGTTCGCCGCCCGCCCGAATGGCAGTTGGTCGAAGAGCCGTTGGCGCTGGCGAATGCACTTCGCGCCCACGCGACCCCCGAGGGCTGCATGCTCGTCGACTGCCTGACCCTTTGGCTGACCAACCTATTGCTTGACGACGCCCCGAGGCGTTTGGACGAGGAACGAGACGCCTTGATCGCAACCCTGACCGATCTGCCAGGGCGGGTGATCCTTGTAGCAAACGAGGTGAGCCTGGGGATCGTCCCGGCCGGCGCGCTGAGTCGACGTTTCTGTGATCAAGCCGGACACCTGCATCAGGCCATCGCCGCTCGATGCGAGCAGGTGCTCTTCACCATCGCCGGCCTCCCCCAAGTACTCAAGGGGGAGCCACCGGCCTGAGCCAGCTGATGTCGCCCCTCTCCCGACCGGGTGGCACCGACGCGTCGGTCACCGAACCGGTTCATATCGCGGAGGATGCAACACGGCACGACCCATGTCGTCGTCGATCCTTCGCATACCAAAAGGCGCACGATTCCACCCTCGGGTGGCACGCGCTGCAACGCTACGCTGACCCGGAATCAAACTGACGGGTAGAGCAACAACTCATGGAGCCTTCATATGAAACGCCAATCGATGTTTTGGGCCACACTACTTTTTGCCAGTCTGCTGGCCTTGGGTGGCTGTAACGACGACAACACGGATTCCCAAGACTCGACGCCACCGGGAGACAACCTCGACATGGACGATGAGGCTCAGGATCCGGGTCAAAACGACAATCCGACCGATAATGAAACCGACACCGGAAGCGATAACCCAGCCGATGAAGAAGACACCAATGATGACGACAACCCGACCGATAATGAAACCGACACCGGAAGCGACAACCCAGCCGATGAAGAGGATACCAATGATTCCACAACGGACCCCGATGACCATGCGACGGCGCAACCCGAATACGCGGCGGTCGCCACC
>CAYFWJ010000031.1:0-3187 GCA_964346755.1 uncultured Ectothiorhodospiraceae bacterium | reverse complement strand
AACGGACCCCGATGACCATGCGACGGCGCAACCCGAATACGCGGCGGTCGCCACCGTCGCGTCTGATTTCTCGAGCGGTGCCCATGCGCTGATCGAAACCACCGCACCCTTCACCGCCCAGACTGAACTCTCGCCGACGGTCTCGGATATCACCCTCGGTTGCCGCAATGATGCCATTTACCGTGTCGCCCGCTTTCAACAGGACAGGATCACGCAATTCCCGATCTCGGCTCCGGCAACGGCGGACTGGCAATACTCCACGCTGGACGATCCGCAAGACCCAAACTCGAGCAATCCACGTGCCCTGATCTTCAAGGATGCCGATACGGCCTATTTGCTGCGTTATGGCAAAACGACCGCGTGGATCGTGGATCTCGAGGCCACCGCAGCCGAGGATTTCAAAACGGGGGAGCTCGATCTTTCGCCCTATACCACCGACCTACTCGATGAAAACGGTGCGCCAACGGACCCCGACGGGCTCCCCGAGATGCAGACCGGGATCATTGTCGACGACAAGCTATTCGTCGTCCTGCAGCGGCTGGACCAGGGTGATGGTTTCAAACCCCTTAAAGCCTTTGTCGCGGTCTTTGATACGGAGACCCAGGAGGCGATCGAGACCGGGATGCACCCGGACGTTCCCGGGATCGAGTTGCCGATTCGTAACCCCCTGGATATCCAGTACTCGGCGGCATTGAACCGGGTGATGATCCAGGGCGTGGGTCGGTATGGCCGTGGCGATCGAGACCCGGAGTATACCGGAGGGATCGCCACCATCCACCCGGAGACCTACGAGACCATCCTGCGCGTCGATGACGGCGACGCGGACGACCATCCGCTCGGCCAGATCAGTGGGTTTCAGCTCGTCGACCGAAATACGGGTTATCTGATCGGCTACGCCGGGTTCATGGATACAGCGCTCTACGCCTTTGACCCGGAGACCGGCGCGATCCAACAGGACACCGATGGCAACCCAATCTCGGTCGCCGGGATTCAGGATGCCGATATCCGCGATCTCGCCGTGGATGGCCAGGGCCGCCTCTGGATGAGTCGGGGCGACGGCAACGAACCGGGGATCACGATCCTCGATCCGACGACGAACACGATCATCGAAGAGCGAATCCCGACCACCCTCGTCCCGACTACCATCGATTTCTGTGATACGGAGTAAATGCCCATGACGAGTCTCACCTCCACTCGTTACCGCTGGTTGATCCTGTTGGGCCTGGCGCTACTGATGGCCGTAACACGGGGCAATCACGTTGGCAGTGTCGCCGCTCTGCCGAGCGCCTCCTGGGCGGTGTTCTTCCTGGCCGGCGTCTATCTTCCCCGGCTCGGGTCCCTGGGCTTCTTTCTGGTCGAGGCAGCCGCCCTGGATCTCGGGGCCGTGTATCTCGGCGGGGTCAGCCCAGCGTGTATCACCCCGGCCTATTTCACCCTGATCCCGGCCTATGGGGCACTCTGGGGTGCCGGGCGCTTGTATCGCGCGTTTCACCGGGATTTCGTCACAACGTTTATACCCCTGACAGCCCTGCTCTTGGGTGGATCGGTCGTCTGCGAAGTATTCTCCAGCGGCGGCTTCTACTGGCTGTCCGGGCAGTTCGAAACCCCGAATCTCGCGGGCTTCGGCGAGCGTCTCGTCGCGTATTTCCCGACTTCGCTCGGCCATCTAGCGATCTACGTCGGGTCCGCGGTCCTCGTTCATGTCGGGATCCTTTCCCTCGCACGAACCCGCCGGGACCATCGCTTGCTTGGGGCGGGTCATGAGTGAGGCAGAGGATCGGGCCGCGCGCCATCGCGCGCGCATGGCCCGCAAAAAGGCCCTGATCGATGCGAAGATCGCCGAAGCGGACGCCGAGAAGGGGATCGTTGTCGTCCACACGGGCAACGGCAAGGGCAAGAGCACCGCAGGGTTCGGGATGATTGCCCGAGCCCTCGGCCACGGCTTCTCCGTGGGGATCGTCCAATTCATCAAGGGCAGTTTCTCGACGGGCGAGGAGGCCTTCTTCCGGCGTTTCCCAGAGGTGCGCTACCACGTGATGGGCGAGGGTTACACCTGGGAGACCCAAGATCGGGACCGAGATACCGAGACCGCCGAAGCGGCGTGGGAGGTCGCGCGGGGACTGCTACAGGATGCCACCCGACGCGTCGTCCTCTTGGACGAACTCAATATCGCCCTGAAGAGTGGCTACCTTGACGTGGAGACGATCTTGGAGGATCTGGAAGCGCGTCCCGCGAATCAGCACGTGGTGATCACCGGGCGCGGCGCTCCGGCGGAGTTGATCGAGTACGCCGATACCGTCTCTGAGGCCACCATGGTGAAACACGCCTTTCAAAACGGGATCAAGGCCCAGGCCGGAGTCGAGCTATGAGCGCTTCGGTACCGATCGATCGCCATCCGCGACGCATCGTTTGCCTCACGGAGGAGACCACCGAGACGCTGTACCGGCTCGGGATGGAGGACCGGATCGTCGGCATCTCCGGTTTCACCGTGCGCCCCGCGCGGGCGCGTCGGGAGAAGCCTAAAGTGGCCGCCTTCACCAGCGCCAAGATCGAGCGCATTCTCGAACTGAAGCCGGATCTGGTCCTCGGCTTCTCGGATCTTCAGGCCGACATCGCCGCGGAGCTGATCCGCCGGGGCGTCGCCGTCCATGTCTTCAACCAACGCTCCGTCGAGGGAATCCTCGCCATGATCGGCACCGTCGCCGCACTGGTCGGGGCCCCTGAGCAGGGCGAGGCCCTGATCGCGGAGCTCGAGGCCCATCGAGATCGGGTCGCTGGGCGCCCCCCGGCGGATAGCGCACGACCTCGGGTGTATTTCGAGGAATGGGACGACCCGATGATCACCGGGATCCGTTGGGTCTCCGAGCTGATCGAGATCGCCGGGGGCGAGGATTGTTTCCCGGAGCTTCGCCACTACCCGGGTGCCCGGGAGCGGATCCTGTCCGATCCCCGAGAAGTCGTCGAGCGGGCGCCCGATGTGATCCTCGGATCCTGGTGCGGCAAGAAATTCCGCCCCAACCAGGTCGCCGAACGTCCGGGCTGGTCCGCCATTCCCGCGGTGCGAAACGGCCGACTCCACGAGATCAAGTCGGCGGATATCCTCCAACCGGGACCCGCGGCGTTGACCGATGGCCTAGACCAAATCGCGACATGGATCGATGCGTGGCGATCGGAGCAACCATCCTAG
>CAYFWJ010000030.1:21763-27847 GCA_964346755.1 uncultured Ectothiorhodospiraceae bacterium | reverse complement strand
CCGCAAACGGCCCTCGGTTTCGCCGAGCGACTCCCCCCCGGACCGGACCGCGAGCAGCGGGTCGCCCGGCTACGTCGGCGGCTAGGGCCGGCCGGGCACGCAGCAGGCGGCCGCGACCCGGCCCCTACAACCGACCATCGACCGACTCCCGGGGCAGGATCTTCTTGACGTCGTAGACGATGCCGTCGGGCCGACCGAGGGCGCGGATGCCCTCGGGACCCCAGTCGCGAAAGATCCGGTGGCCGACGGCGATGATGATGGCGTCGTAGCCCCCCGGCTCCGGCTCGGCGGTCCGCACGGGATGGTTCAACGCGTGGGCCGCCTCCTCGGGGTCCACCCACGGGTCGTAGACCTCCAGGTGCATGTGGCAATCGGCCAGCTCCGCGAGGATATCCCCCACTCGGGTGTTCCGCAGATCCGGACAGTTCTCCTTGAAACTCGCCCCCAGGACCAGCACCCGGGCGTCGATCAACGGGATACGCCGGCGCGTCATCAACCGGGCCACCTCGTTGGCCACATAGGCTCCCATGTGATCGTTGATCCGCCGACCGGCGAGGATCATCTCCGGATGCAGACCGACCTCCTGGGCCTTGTGGGTGAGGTAGTAGGGATCGACGCCGATGCAATGCCCGCCCACCAGACCGGGCCGGAACGGCAGGAAATTCCACTTGGTGCCGGCCGCCTTCAGGACCGCCTCCGTGTCCAATCCGAGGCGGTTGAAGAGGATGGCCAACTCATTGATCAAGGCAATGTTCACATCCCGTTGGGTGTTCTCGATGACCTTGGCGGCCTCGGCGGTGCGGATATCCTCGGCCAGGTGGGTGCCGGCGGTGATGATGGTCCCGTACAGGGCATCGACAAAGCGGGCCGATTCGGGGGTGGAGCCGGCGGTGACCTTTTGGATGGTCTCCAGGCGGTGCTCGGCATCCCCGGGGTTGATGCGCTCCGGGCTGTAGCCGACGAAGAACCCGGGCCGATTCGGCGCCGCGGGGCCGCTGTGATAGCAAAGCCCCGAGATGGCCTCGAGCCGGGGCACGCAGACCTCCTCCGTCGCGCCCGGATAGACGGTCGACTCGTAGACGACGACATCCCCATCGGCGAGCACCCGACCGACCGTCTCGCTGGCCCCAAGGAGGGGCGCGAGGTCCGGGTTCTTGAACCGATCGATGGGGGTGGGCACGGTCAGCACGTAGACATTGCACGCTCGCAGGGCCGCCTCATCGTTGCTGAGACGCAGGTGCTCCGCGGCGGCCAAGGCCTCCGGGGTCACCTCCCGGGTCCGATCCCGTCCGGCACGGAGCTCCGCGACCCGGACGGTGTCGATATCGAAACCCACGGTCTCGAAGTGGCGACCGAAGGCAACGGCCACGGGCAGGCCGACGTAGCCGAGACCGATGACACCGATACGTGCGGTGTCGAGCGACGGGGGTGAGGCGGGCATGGCCAGGGATCCTCCACAGGACGTGATCCGGGAATGGGACGGGTACCAGTCAACGACGCATCGGCCCCCGGGCTCATCGATGCCGGCGGCCACGCGAAGGGGGATTATGCCAAAAACGGATTGGCCCTACTCGCCCCGAGGGGTGTATTTCCTACCCCTCGGGGGCTGCGGCGAGATCGGGATGAACCTGAGCCTCTACGGTCACGACGACGCGTGGCTGATGGTGGATCTGGGGGTCGCCTTTCAACATCCGGACACGGGCATCCGCCGACGCTTCGCGCCGGATATCCGGTTCCCCCGGACCCATCGCGGGGATCTCGTCGGCTTGGTCCTCACCCATGCCCACGAGGACCACCTCGGGGCGGTCCCGGCGCTGTGGCCCCAGCTCCAGTGTCCCGTGTTCGCCACCCCGTTCACGGCGGACATCCTACGGGCCAAACTGGAGCCCCAGGACCCGCTCCGGGCGGCCATCACCGTCGTGCCGCGAGGTGGCCGCCAACGCATCGGGCCCTTCGACGTCGAGTGGCTGGAGGTCACCCACTCCGTGCCCGAGGCCAATGCCCTGGTCCTTCGCACCCCCCGGGGCACGCTCCTGCACACCGGTGATTGGAAGCGGGATCCCGCGCCCTTGGTCACCCCGGCCTTCGATCCGGGCCCCTTCGAGGCCCTGGCGCGGGAGGGCGTCGCCGCGGTCATCAGCGACTCCACCAACGCCCATCGACCGGGACGCGCCGGCTCGGAGCGGGCCGTGGCCGATCGCTTGCACCAGCTCATCCGGCCGCGTCGCGGCCGCATCGTGGTCACCGGATTCGCCAGCAACCTGGGCCGCCTGGCCGGGATCCAACAGGCGGCGGATGCCAGCGATCGGGCGGTGGGCCTGCTCGGCCGCTCCCTCGAGCGCTTCGCCCGAGTGGGGGCACGCTACGGTTATCGCGCGGCGCCGCGGATCGGGGTCCCGGCCCCGGACCTCGGCTACTTCCCGCGGGACCACCTGGTCGTTGCCTGCACTGGCAGCCAAGGGGAACCGGCCGCCGCGCTGGCCCGCCTGGCGGCGGACCAACACCCGGCCCTGGCCCTGGAGGCGGGCGATACGGTCATCGTCTCCGCCCGCACGATTCCGGGCAACGAGGCCGACGTAGCCCGAGTCGTTCGCGGGCTGCAGCGACTCGGCGTGGAGGTGATCGACTGGACGGAGGATCCCGCGGTGCACGCCTCGGGCCATCCCCCGCAAGCGGACCTGATCTGGCTCTATACGACCCTGCGCCCTCGACGCGTCCTGCCGATGCACGGGGATCCCCCCCGCCTCGCCGCCAACGCCCAGCTCGCTCGGGATTGTGGCATCCGCGATGCCCCCGTGGTGACCAACGGAACGCCGATACGCCTCCTGCCCGGCCCCGCGCGGGTCCTGGAACCGGTCCCGGCCGGGGTGATCGCCCTGGACGAGCCCCGCGGCTCACCGGCCCCATTTGAGCGGGCCCGGCCATTGCCCTAGACTTGGGTCCCCTTTAGGCGTGTGGAGCGAATGGTTATGAGCGGACGGCACATGCTGGTCACAGGACTCCTGGCGGGGCTTGTGGTCCATGCGACGGCCTCGGCGGAGGGCCGGATCGGGATCGGACTCAGCGAGGATGCGGTGGCCTTGTCCTACACCACGGAGACACGGCAACCCGAGCCGGAGGCCCGAACGGATTGGTTACTCGGTGGCTGGTTCACCGAGGATAATGACTTTATCGCCCGCACGGGCCTCATGGTCACCCGTGACGTCGATGAGCGGTTGAGCTTCGGCATCGGGGCCGAGGCCTACGGCCTCTTTTGGAATCGCCCCGACGAACTCGGCGACGAAGGCATCGGGGCCATCGGCCCGGGCGGGCGTATCCGATATCGCTGGCCGGGGCTTGCCATCCCCGTGGGCGTCGAGGCCTCGGGGATCTACGCCCCGGAGATCGCCACGATCGGCGACGCCGACGCACTGTTCCGCTGGTCGTTCCGGGTGACGGCCGAGGTCACCCGGCAGAGCTTCTTCTTCGTCGGCTATCAGCGACTCGCCATCGATCCACCCCGCGGTGGCCAAGTGCGTTTCGAGAATGCCCCGCGCTTCGGGGTTCAGTTGGCATTCTGAGGCCCCGTCCCCGAGGAGGTCCGCCGGGTCATGCGCCCCACCTACCGACTGCTCGCCGCCTGCCCCGATCGGGTCGGGATCGTCGCCGCCCTCGGGCGCTTCGTCGCCGAACGCGGGGGCAACATCACGGAGGCAAGCCACCACCAGGACCACGCCAGCGGCGGGTTCTTCGTCCGCCAGGCGATCGACGCCGCCTCCGTCGATCGATCCCTGGCCGAGCTGCGGGCGGATTTCGCGCCCGTCGCCGCCAAGTTCGAGATGCGCTGGCAGATCACGGACTCGTCCGTCCCCAAACGGCTGGTCCTCTTGGCCAGCCGACAGGATCATTGCCTGGCCGATCTCCTCTACCGTTGGCGCCGGGGCGAACTGGCCGGTGAGATCGTGGCGGTCCTGTCGAATCATCCGGATCTCGAACCGCTGGTCGCCTGGCACGGCATCCCCTTCGCGCATTGCCCCATCGCCGCAACGGACAAGACCGCGGGGTTTACCCGCCTCGGCGAGGCCATCGAGCGGTATGCCCCCGACGGGATCGTCCTCGCCCGCTACATGCAGATCCTGCCGGCCTTCCTCTGCGCCCGCTACGCCGGCCGCGTGATCAACATCCATCACAGTTTCTTGCCGTCCTTCGTCGGGGCGCGCCCCTACCACCAGGCCTTTGAACGCGGGGTCAAGCTGGTTGGGGCGACCTGCCATTTCGTCACCGAGGCCTTGGATGCCGGCCCGATCATCGAGCAGGATGTCATCCGAGTCTCCCATCGCGATGCCGTGGAGGACATGATTCGGCGGGGCCGGGATGTGGAACGCCTGGTCCTCGCCCGCGGCGTCCAGGCCTTCCTGGAAGATCGCGTGGTCATCCACGGGGACAAGACCGTCCTCCTCGACTGAGGCGCCCGGGCCCCCTTCGACCCGGCTCCAACCATCCGAGGCTTTCTATCGTCACAGCAGGTATCCGATGAGCACTGAAACGCAATGGGATTTCCACGGCACGATCGCCCGGCTCGAATCGCCGTGGATCGAGGTCAAGGCGGAGCGCTGGACCGACGCCGAGGGCCAGCGGCTGGAATACTGGCGCGTCGAGCGGGCGGATTCCCTGATCGTGCTGCCCGTCCACCGTGGCCACTTGCTGCTTCCCCGACCCCAATTTCGACCGGGTATCCAGGCCGCAACCTGGGACTTCCCGGGCGGGCGCTTCACCCCGGAGACCCCGGCCGGGGCGCGCGCCGCGACCCTGCTGGAACGGGAACTCGGGGTCCCCGGGAACGCCATCGTGGCCACCCGGGCCATCAACACGGCGCCCTGGCCCGTGGATAGCGCCTTCTCGAGCCAACGCCTCTGGGGGCTGGTGGCCGAGCTGCAACTCCCAGAGGAGACCGAGGCCGGCGCATCGATCGGCTGGCGGGTCCCGATGACCGAGGCCGGCTACCGGGAGCTGTTCGCGGAGCTTACCTGCTTGCAATGCCGCGCCCTGCTCCGTGAGGCCCTGGCACTGGGACGCGTCGCCTCCGTATCGGCCTAATCAACCCGCGAATCCGCCCCTACCAGGGACGGGAAGAGATCGGGAAACGGCGGGGGTTCGGGCAGGGCCTCCCGGGGCGTGGGCTCGACCTCCCCCGTCGCCTCGGGGGCAACGGGCACGCGGCTCGAGCGATCCCCGATCATCAACGGGGGCGTATTCTGCTGCCACCACGGATGGTCTGGGGGCAGCGTGATACCGTCTCGGAGCTCGAGGAACTCGGGGCACCGCGGGTCCCGCACGGCGGTGAAACGCCACCAGGGGGCGGAGGCCGTCGGCTGGGCATCCCGCCGTTGCGCTTGATAGCGCTTGTAGGCCATCTGCTGGATGCTCAACGCGAGGGCATCGGCAATCGCCTGGTGGCGCAACCGGCGATGGCGCCGGATCGCATCCCGGATCCGGCGCCGATTGCGCCGCTCCACGTATTGCTCGCAGAACCAGCGCATGGTCGCTTCCTGCTCGAGCAGGCGGGCCTCATGACCGGCTCGATCCCGGGGCGCCGGGCCCTCCCAGCATTGGCGGGTCTTGAGGAGGGCGGCGATCTCCTGGCTTGAGAGTAAGTCGATCAGTTCACGCCAACGGAGTTGGGGCAGGGAGACCTCACCGATGGCGGGCACGAGGGTGAGATTCTCCACCTGGATCGGCACCAACGGCGCATGTCGGCCGGGATCCACAAAATACGCCTCCATGCGTTCGTAATCGAACCAGACCCATCGCCCCTCGGGCAAAAGCGCCGCCACCGCCTCGCCATCGAGACCGCGGGGATCGACGGACAATCGCTCCAACCAGCGGTGCTCCAGTTGCCGCCAGGCACGGGGCGGGCAAGCCATATCGCGGTAGAACAGCGCCAGCGTCTCGGCGACAGCGCGATGCCAGGGACTCCGGTCGATCATGGGGGCGTATCGTTATCGTTGCCGTTTCAGGTCACCGCTATCCAGGATAGCGGATCGCGCTGGCCCGGTGAATCACCGGCTTATCCCACGCCTCGACGCCGCCCCCGACGAATCAGCC
>CAYFWJ010000030.1:9483-21663 GCA_964346755.1 uncultured Ectothiorhodospiraceae bacterium | reverse complement strand
GACCGCGCCCCGCTCAGCCGCGCTTCGCCTCACCGGTGGGCGACAGCGTGGCCACCTGACGGAACCCCTTGGGCAACAGCCGCCCCCGCCGGCCGCGCTCCCCCCAGTAGGCGTGGAAGTCCTCGCCATCCAAAGTCATCTTGCGTTGGCCACTGACCACGAGCAGATTCTCCGCCGCCGGGATGGTGGTCAGCGCCGCCAGCCGCTCCGGGGGCTCGGTGGTGAGACTCAAGTCGATCAGTTTATTCCCCTTGCCCTTGTTGAGCTGGGGGAGCTCCTTGACGGGGAACAGAAGCACCCGGCCCTCACGGGTCGCCAGGGCCAGGGTGTCGGTCTCCGGATCCTGGATCGGGGCGGGCGGCATCAAGGCCGCCCCCTCCGGCAAGGTGAGGATCTGCTTGCCCGAGCGGTTCCGACCGACCATATCGTTCGCCACGATCCGGAAGCCATAGCCCCGATCGGAGGCGAGCACGTAGAACCGATCGCCGGCGGCCAGGGCCGTGGTGAAATGGGCCCCTTCGGGCGGGGTCACACGCCCGGTCAAGGGCTCGCCCTGGCTGCGGGCCGAGGGCATCGAGGCGATGGCCACCGAGTAGGCTCGCCCCGTGGAATCAAGGAAGATCGCCGTCTCATGGCTCTGGGCCTCGACGGCCTGGAGCAACGCGTCGCCGGCCTTGTAGTTGAGGTTCGCGGCATCCACGCCGTGCCCCTTGGCGGCACGCACCCAGCCCTTGCGGGAGAGGATGACGGTGACCGGCTCCGCCGGCGCGAGGGCCTCCTGGTCGATGGCCTGGGCCGGGGCCCGCTGCACGAGGGGCGAGCGCCGCGCATCGCCGTAGTGATCCGCATCGGCCTGGATCTCCTGACGCAGGAGTCCCCGCAGCCGCTCCTCGGAATCCAAGGTCGCCTCGATATCGACGCGTTCCGTCTCCAGCGTGTTGCGCTCCCCGCGGAGCTTCTCCTCCTCCAATCGCGCCAGATGACGGAGTCGGGTATCGAGGATGGCATCGGCCTGCACGGCGCTCAGATCGAAGCGGGCGATGAGCTCCGCCTTGGGATCCTCCGCCTCACGGATGATCTGAATCACCGCATCCAGGTTGAGGAAGGCGATCAGCAGTCCGTCCAGGACATGCAGGCGTTGGGTGATCTTGCCCAGGCGCCAGCGCAGCCGCCGCCGCACCGTCTCCTCCCGGAACCCCAGCCACTCCCGCAGGAGTTGTTCCAGGGATCGGGTCTGAGGCCGGCCCTCCCGATCGATGACGTTGAGATTGACCCGGTAGCTGCGTTCCAGGTCGGTGGTCGCAAACAGATGGGACATCAAGGCATCCGCATCGGCCCGCCGATTCCGCAGGCCGATCACCAGGCGGACCGGGTGGTTTTGGTCGGATTCGTCCCGGAGATCATCGACCGAGGGGAGCTTCTTGCTCTGCATCTGCGCGGCGATCTGCTCCATGACCCGCGCGGCGGCCGTGTGGTACGGCAGGGCCGTGATCACGATATCCGCGTCCTCGCGCACGTAACGGGCCCGCAAACGCACCGACCCGTGACCCTTGCGGTACATGGCCTGAAGATCCGCCGCCGGGGTGACAATCTCCGCCTCCGTCGGGAAATCGGGACCGGGGATCCACTCGCCGATGGCCTCGGCGGAGTGCGAATCGTCCTCAAGCAGTCGGATACAGGCGTTCGCCACCTCCCGCAGGTTGTGGGGCGGGATATCCGTCGCCATCCCCACGGCGATCCCGGTCGTGCCGTTCAACAGCACATTCGGCAACCGGGCGGGTAGCACCGCCGGCTCCTCGAGGGTACCGTCGAAATTGACCCGCCAGTCCACGGTCCCCTGCCCCAGCTCCTGCAGCAAGAGCCGCGCGTAGGGGGTTAGCCGGGCCTCGGTGTAGCGCATCGCCGCAAACGACTTCGGATCGTCCTGGGAACCCCAGTTCCCGTGGCCCTCGATCAGCGGATAGCGCGAGGAGAAGGGTTGGGCCATGAGGACCATGGCCTCGTAGCAGGCGGTATCGCCATGGGGATGGAATTTCCCCAGCACATCACCGACGGTCCGAGCCGCCTTCTTCGGCTTGGATTGGGCGGATAGGCCCAACTCGGACATGGCGTAGACGATGCGCCGCTGCACGGGTTTGAGGCCGTCGCCGAGGTGGGGGAGCGCCCGATCGAGGATGACGTACATGGAGTAATCCAGATACGCCTTCTCCATGAAGGTGTGGACCGGGCGATCTTCGATGCCCTCATCGACGGAAAGGGGAGAAGCGGTGGTCATGGTGGGATCGCTATCGTTCGTTCGCCGTATCGAGGGGGACCGACGCCCCGGCCGGGGCGCGGGAGGCGGTGAGCCACGGTTCTGACAAGGCAGACAACCAGCCGCCGCACGACCCCACCGGGGGTCTTTGAATCGGCCCCTTAGCGCCCCCCGCCCTTGATCGTCTCGTAGGCCGCCAGGGCCGCTCGACGACTGGCCTGCAGATCGACGATCGCCTGGGGATAGTCCCGTTCCAAGCGAACCCCGGCGGCCCGCAGCGCCGCAGGCCGGGCCTGGCTCGGATCGAAGAGCGCCGGCGGGGCGAGGGAGGCCAATTCCGGCAGCCAGCGATGGATATAGGTCCCCTCCGGATCGAAGCGCTCGCTCTGGCGGACCGGGTTGAAGATGCGGAAGTAGGGCGCCGCATCCGCGCCGCTGCCGGCCACCCATTGCCAACCCATGGCATTGTTGGCCAGGTCCGCATCCACCAAGGTATCCCAAAACCAGGCCTCACCGGCCTGCCACGGGATACGCAGGTTTTTCGTCAGGAACGACGCCACGGTCATCCGGACCCGATTGTGCATCCAACCGGTTTGCCAGAGCTCACGCATCCCGGCATCGACCAAGGGGATACCCGTCTCCCCCGCCTGCCAGGCCCGAAGAGTCTTAGCATAGTCCGACACCCAAGGGAAGTCCGCAAACCGCGGATCCATGGGTTCCTCCGGGGTGCGGGGAAAGTGATATAGTAGCTGGCGGGCGAAATCCCGCCAGTAGAGTTGCCGCACGAAGGGTTCGCTGGCCTCGCCCCAACCCGCCACCCGCTCGAGGATCCAGGCGGGTGTGATCTCCCCGAACCGGAGATGCGGCGACAACCCGGAGGTCCCGGGGACCCCCGGCTGATCCCGGGCCGTTCCGTAGGCGGGCAGACGCGCCTCGGCGAAGGACTCGAGGCGCTCGTGGGCGGCTCCCTCACCCGGTCTCCAGACCCGGGCGAGCCCGCCTTCCCAGGGCCGACCGGAACGGAGCGCCAAGGTATCGAGCGCGGCGGACCCGAGGGCCGGATCCACTGGGGGCAGCGCGCTCGGGGCCCGGCTTGGCTCCGGGGGCGTCTCCCGCCGGGCCGCCTTGTAGTAAGGCGTGAAGACCTTGTACGGCTGATCGTCACCGCGGGTGACGCGCCACGGTTCCTGGATGAGCGTGCCCGGGTGACTCACCGCCGTGATCCCCGCGGTCCGCAACCGGGCCTTGATCCGGGTGTCCCGATCGATGAAGGCCGGTTCGTAGTCGCGATTCCAATGCACCGCCTCGGCCTGCGTCTCCTGCACGACGCGCCAAAGGGCGGCCTCCGCCTGCTCCGACCGACGCCGGATGAGGCGGCTGCCCCGGGCGCGCAATGCCGCGTCCAAGGCCTCCAAGCTCCCGTGGAGCCACCAGCGCGATGCCCCGCCCGGTGACCACGGCGCCTCGTCCTCCGGCGCCTGGATATAGACCGGCACGACGCGCTCGGCGGCCTCGAGCGCGGCATTCAAGGCCGGGTTGTCCGCAAGACGCAGATCCCGGCGAAACCAGACGAGGGCGGTCCTCATGGACAGCTCCGATGACGCAAAGGGGGCGGGTCGGTGACGGCACAGGCGGTGACAACGCCCGCCGGCATTCAACCGAGCCGCCAAGGTTCATTGACTGCAGCCGTACGAGGGCGTTTTCCATGGCTCGCCTTTACCATCGTCAGCCCGTGCTCGACTACCACGATTACCCCGTCACCACGACCCGCCTGAGCGTTGGACGCCACGAGAACAACGACGTGGTCTTGCCCGACACCAATGTCAGCGGCTACCACGCCCGGGTCGAGTTCGCCGATGGGGTGTTCTACGTGGAGGATCTCATCAGCACCAACGGCACCACCGTCAACGGCGAGACCATCGCCCGACGCGCCTTGAAGGACGGCGACGTGATCCGGATCGGGACCCATGAGCTCCTCTTCGAGGCGGGCCCCCCGGAGGAGTGGCCCGAGGCGCGCGGGTCCCGACAGGCCCCCTTGAGCGAGCCGCGCGAGGAGGCCACGGCCTTCGTCCGGGCCGGGTCTCGGACCCCCCCGGGCATCGCCGACAAGCCCGCTCGATCGACCAAACGCCGCGGCCTCCTGGGCTGGCTCTTCGGCCGGAACTAGAAGGCCTCAGCCCCGGCCTGGAACCGCCTCAAGCCCGCGTTTCGGGCCATTCCGCGGCGTGGCCCTGGTGGATGAAATCCACCCCGGTCAGGTCGTCTAGCTCAACGAGGCGTTCCGGCATGAAGCGAAAGCGGCCGTTCTCGATCTGTTGGACCAGGCGCACCCGATACGGCGCAACCCGGGACTCGAGATAGCCGTGGTAGCGCTTACCGCGGTAGCTGACGTTCACGGGGACGAGCGCTTTCCACTGACTGTGGTTGTAGGTGATGTGGCGGTAATAGCTCAGGGCATCGGTACGATTCATCGTTCGATCGTCTCCTGGGTGCAGAAAAACGCGGATGGAGTCGTCAGGAGGATTCGCGGCGCGACTCATTCAACGCCGAGCTTTTTCAACCGATAGCGCAACTGGCGCGGTGTCAGGCCGAGTTGGCGGGCGGCGGCGGTGCGGTTCCAACGGGTCTGATCCAGGGCCTGAAGGATGGCCTGCTTCTCCACCGTATCCAAGACCTTGGGGAGTGTCCGCTCGTTCCCGCCGGGGCTCATCTCCGTGGCGTCGGCGAGCTGGGCGACCTGGGGCACGGCATCGCCTTCCGGGAGCCGCAGATCATCGCCTCGGATGACGCCCCCCTCGTTCAAGGCAACGGCGCGTTCCAGGATATTCTCCAGTTCACGTACATTGCCTGGGAAGCTGTACTGCTTGAGGGTGGCTTCCGCCTCCGGGGTGAGCGTTGCGCACTCGATCCCCTGGTGACGGCTGATGCGCTCGAGGATGAAGCGGGCCAGCTCGGGGATATCCTCCGGACGCTCGCGGAGGCTCGGCACGGGCAACTGGATCACATTGATTCGATAATACAAATCCTCCCGGAAGACGCCCTCCCGAACCAGGTGGGTCATGTCCTTGTGGGTCGCGCTCAGGATGCGAACATCGACGGGGACCTCCTTGTGCGCCCCCACCGGACGCACGGCCTTCTCCTGAATGGCGCGCAGCAACTTGACCTGCATGTGCACCGGCAGATCGGCCACCTCGTCCAGGAACAGTGTCCCTTCGCTCGCCGCCTGAAACAGGCCCGCCTTGTCGCTGGTCGCGCCGGTAAAGCTACCCTTGCGGTGGCCGAAAAACTCGCTCTCCACCAACTCGGTCGGGATCGCCCCGCAGTTCACCGGGACGAAGGGCCCCTCCGAGCGCGGCCCCTGCATATGGATGAGTCGCGCCACCAGTTCCTTACCACTGCCCGATTCGCCGCTGATATAGATCGGCGCTTGACTGCGGGCGAGCTTCCCGATCGTCTCGCGCAGCTCGCTCATAGCGTGGGAGCGACCGACCAACCGCAGTCGCTCGTCCTGCTGCTCGGGCTCGCCGGTGCTGCGGATCGCACTGCTGACCAACCGGCGGAGGACTTCCAGGTCGACCGGCTTGGAGACGAAGTCGAAGGCACCGGCCTTCAAGGCGCGAATCGCCGCCTCCATATTGCCGTAGGCGGTGATGACCGCCACGGGCAACCGCGGATGGTAGTGTTGGATGTGCTCGACAAGCTGGATTCCGTCTCCATCGGGCAGACGCATATCCGTGAGACAGATATCGAAACGCCCGCGATGCAACTCGGTGTAGGCCTTGTGGAGATTCTCCACCGCACACACTTCGAGCCCCATTCGCTGGAAGGTAATCTCGAAGAGCTCGCGAATGTCGGGCTCATCGTCCACGACGAGGGCTCGGCCGCACTCACTCATGGGTCGGGTCACTTTCGGTTGGGAGGGCCTTCGCGAACAAGACCCGAAAACAGCTGCCGCCATCGGGGCGCGGGAAGTAATTCAATACGGCATCGTTGAGTTGGGCGAGTTCTTTGGACAGATACAAACCGAGCCCCGTCCCGTCGGAACGGGTCGTGAAGAACGGCTCGAATAGCTGGGATTCCGCCTCGGGGGAGATGCCTGCCCCGCGGTCCAGGACATCCAAGAAGGGCGCCCCCGTGCCGCCCTGGCGTCCGGCCCGTAACCAAACCGCGGGCCGATGCCCCGCCGCCGTACCGTGGTGCACGGCATTGTGGCACAGGTTCGTCACGATTTGATGAAGATGGTTGGGATCGACCTCCACCGGTAACGACGCGCTCGGGGTCTGCACACTCAAGGTCTCGCGCTCGAGCTGCAGGGATTGCTCCAGCTCCTCGGCGAACTCGCCCAGCCACACCCGCAGATCCACGGGGCGCCGGCGGGGACTCCCGCCGGCGGAGAGCTGGAGGATCTCGTTGATGATGGTATTCACCCGCTGACCGTGGTTCTGAATGATGCGCAGCAAGCGCTGATCCGCCGGGTCGAGCGTCGAGGCCTCGCCGAGGAGTTGGGAGGCATGGCTAATCGCTCCGAGGGGATTGCGGATCTCGTGGGCGATATTCGCGGTCAGGCGGCCCACCGATGCCAGCTTCATCTGCTGAAGCTGGCGCTGACGCTCGGAGGTATCCTCGAGGAAGACCAAGGTCCCGTTGCGATGGGGCTGCTCGCTCAGCGGCAAGAACTCCAGTTGGATCTGATTCAATGGCGGTAGCGGGATCGTGTCGTCACTCGGCTCCCGGCACCATTGCCGCCAGACCCCATGCAGGGTGGGGGAGACCTGCTCGATGAGCCGCCCGAGATAGGAATGCTCGCGGAGTCGCAAGAGTTGCCGGGCGGCCTGGTTGATGATGCGAATCCGGCCGTCGTCATCCAACACGAGGACACCGATCTTGAGCTTGTGCACGATGTGCTCCGCCACGGTCTCCATCTTGGCCAGGTCGATCTCACGGCGCTGCGCGATGGCCTCGCTCTCCCGCAGACGCAAGGCCAGAAAATGCGCCAGGATGGAGGTGGTAAACAGCGCCGTGCCCAGGATCCCCGCGTGGGTAAACGAGGTCGCCTGACGTTGGGCAAAGAGCAGTGCCAAGATCTCGTCAGCGAAGATGGCGAGCGTCGCCGACGCGGCGAATAAGGTCGCCAGTCGGCCCCCGAGCAAGAGACTCCCCACCGCGACCGAGATGATCATCAGGGTCCCCAGGCCGCTGGATAGCCCCCCGCTGGTATACAGAAAGACCGCGATCGCAACGATGTCCACATGGACAGCCAGAACGACCTGCCGATCGAAGTGGGGCCGTTTGGCATGGGCCAACGCCGCCGCCACGAAGCCCAGCCCGAGATACCCGAGCGTGGCCCACTGAAAGACGCCAACGTAGGACTGGCCCAGCAAGGAGGGCCCCCAATCCGTCAAGACGTGCAGCCAGAGCGCGAGCCCGAGCAGCAGGCGGTAGCCGGCGAATAGGCGCAACCCGAGCCAGGCACGCTCGGGGATGCGGGCATACGGACCACCGGCCCGTATGCCACGGAGGGGCGAATCAGCGACGGGGGACACGGCGTGCGGTCGATACCCGGTTGCGAATCAATCGGTGGCAGGGCGGCGCTCGCCCCGGGCGGGCCGAGCGACCCTCGCGGGCGAGCCCGGATGGACCCTTCATTCATCTTAGCAGGGTTGATCCCCTACCCGGCACCCGCCTCCCCCGCCAACGGTCAACCGGGTTTGCCCCGCGGTGAGCAGTTCGACACAATAGAGCATTTCGCCAGCGACCCGCCCATGAACCTCCACGAATATCAGGCCAAGGAACTGTTCCACCGCCACGGCATTCCCGTCCCGGCGTTTCGCTTCATCGCCCACGCGGCGAATCTGGCGCCGGCGCTGGCGGAGCTGGCCGGTCCCCCGTGGATCGTCAAGGCCCAAGTCCATGCCGGCGGCCGGGGCGAGGCGGGCGCGGTCCGCACGGTGCACTCGGTGGCCGAGGCCGAATCCCTGTGGGCCGAATGGCAGGCTGCCCCCTTGGTGACCCGCCAGACCGGGCCCGAGGGCCTGCCCGTGGCGGGGCTACTCGCCGAGCCCATCTCGCCGATCCAGCAGGAGTTCTATGCGGCCGCCGTGATCGACCGCCAGGCCGAGCGCATCGCCGTACTCCTCTCGGGGCTCGGGGGCACGGACATCGAGTCCGCCGCCGCCCGGGATCCCACGGCCGTCCATCGGGTCTGGGTCGATCCGATCGTCGGATTCATGCCCTATCAGGGACGACGCCTCGGCTTCGCCCTCGGACGCTCCGCGGCCCAGGCCAAGGCCCTCGCCGGCGTGCTCGGCGGGTTAGTGAACCTGCTCCAGGCCAGCGACGCGAGCTTGGTCGAGATCAATCCGCTGGCGCTGAACCCAGCCGGCGAGTGGTTGGCACTGGATGCCAAGGTGTCGCTGGATGACAATGCCGCCTTTCGCCAGCGCGAGCTCAGCGCCCTCACCGACCCCAGCCAAACCGATCCCCGCGAGCGGGAAGCCCACCACCACGGGCTGAACTACATCCCACTCCACGGGGATATCGCCTGCCTGGTCAACGGCGCGGGGCTGGCCATGGCCACCATGGACCTCATCCAGCTCCACGGGGGCGAGCCCGCCAACTTCCTGGACGTCGGGGGTGGCACCACGGCCGACCGGGTCGCCGCCGCCTTTCGACTCATCCTCTCGGATGCGGGCGTGCGCAGCATCCTCGTCAACATCTTCGGCGGCATCGTCCGCTGCGACCTCATCGCCGAGGGGCTGATCCAAGCGGTCGCCGAGACCGATATCGCCGTGCCGGTGGTGGTCCGCCTCGAAGGCACGCGCGCCGAGGCCGGATTGGAGCGTTTGCGTTCCAGTGGCTTGGCCCTGACCACGGCCGCCAGCCTTGAGGAGGCCGCCCGCAAGGCCGTCGAGGCGGCACGCGGGGAGTCTTAAGCACTATGGCCATACTGATCGACGCCGACACCCAGGTCATCTGTCAGGGGTTCACCGGCAAGCAGGGGACCTTCCACTCGGAACAGGCGCTCCAATATGGGACCCGGTTGGTCGGCGGGGTCACCCCGGGCAAAGGGGGCCAGACCCATCTCGAGCGCCCGGTCTTCGACACCGTCCACGAGGCCGTGGCCGCGACCGGGGCGGAGGCGACGATGATCTACGTGCCCGCACCCTTCGCCCCCGACGCCATCCTCGAGGCCGCGGATGCGGGGATCCGGGTCATCGTCTGCATCACCGAAGGGATCCCGGTCCAGGACATGCTGCGCGTCAAGGCGAGCCTCGCGGCCTACCCAGAGGTCTGCCTCATCGGCCCGAACTGCCCCGGGATCATCACCCCGGGCGGCTGCAAGATCGGGATCATGCCGGGGGCCATCCACCGCCCCGGGCGCGTCGGCATCGTCTCGCGTTCCGGGACGTTGACCTACGAGGCGGTGCTCCAGACGACCCAGGCCGGCCTCGGTCAGACCACCTGCATCGGCATCGGCGGGGATCCGATCATCGGCTTGGATTTCGTGGATTGTCTGCGCCGCTTCGAGGCGGACCCGGCCACCGAAGGCGTCGTCCTGGTCGGTGAGATCGGTGGGGTCGCCGAGGAAGAGGCCGCCGATTACATCGCCCGCGGGATGTCCAAACCCGTGGTCGCCTACATCGCCGGGGTGACCGCCCCGCCGGGCCGGCGGATGGGCCACGCCGGGGCGGTCACCGCCGGCGGGCAGGGTCAGGCCGATGATAAATTCGCGGCGCTGGAGTCCGCCGGTGTCACGACCGTGCGCTCACCCGCGCGGATCGGCGCCACCATCGAGGAGCGTCTCGGCGGCGACCCCGCCGACCGGCCGACCTGAGAGCCGCGACCCCATGATGGCCCTGACTGACGCCACCCCATCGCTCACGGTCGCGATCGCCCAGAGCGACTTCCTGGTCGGCGACATCGACGGCAACGTCGAACGCATCGTGGAGCTGACCGCCGCGGCCCGCGACGAGCAGGGGGCCGACATCGTCGTCTTCCCGGAGCTCTGTGTCTGCGGCTATCCGCCGGAGGATCTGCTCCTCCGACCGGAGTTCCTCGAACGCGTCGAGGCGGCGGTTGCGCGGCTACAAGCGCGCATCCGTGGGATCGCCGCGGTCCTCGGCTATCCCAGCCGGCGCGGGCCGGGGCTGCGCAACACGGCGGGGGTCTTCGCCGACGGGGCCTGCCTGGCCGAATACTACAAGCACGACCTCCCGAACTACAGCGTCTTCGACGAGAAACGCTACTTCGTCCCTGGCACCGAGGCCTGCCGTTTCGACCTCAAGGGCGTCCCCTGCTGCCTGAGCATCTGCGAGGACATCTGGAGTCCCGCGCCGGTGCGCCAGGCCGCGGCCACCGGCGCCCACCTCATGCTCAACCTCAACGCCTCGCCCTTCCACTTGCGTAAAGATCGCGAGCGGGAGGCGTTGCTGACGCAGCGCTGCGTGGACCACGACCTCACCATCGTGTACGCCAACCTCGTCGGCGGCCAGGATGAGTTGGTCTTCGACGGGGGATCCCTCATCGTCGAGCGAACCGGCGTAACCCGCCAACGGCTTCCGGCGTTCCGGCCGGCGCTGCGCTCGGTTCGGGTGACCGCTGAGGGGCGGATCGCTCCCCCCCCGAACCCGCTCCCCGAGCCGCCGACGGACGAGGCAAGTCTCTACGCCGCGCTCATCCTCGGGGTCCGCGACTACGTCCGCAAGAACCGGTTCCCGGGCGCCCTCCTCGGGCTATCGGGCGGCATCGACTCCGCCCTCACCCTGGCCATCGCCGCCGACGCCCTGGGCGGCGAGGGGGTCGAGGCCGTGCTCATGCCCTCGCGGTTCACCGCCGCCATGAGCCTCGAAGACGCCCGGGCCGAGGCCCAAGCCCTCGGCGTGCAAGCCCGGGAGATCCCCATCGAGCCCCCATTCCAGGCCTTTCTCGAGGTCCTCGGCAGCCCCCAGGCCAGCCACCGTTGGGGTACGACTGAGGAGAACATCCAGGCCCGCTGCCGCGGTGTCATCCTCATGGCGCGCTCCAACCGAACGGGTCGTCTCTTGCTCTCCACCGGCAACAAAAGCGAGATGGCCGTCGGTTACTCGACCCTCTACGGGGACATGGCCGGTGGCTTCGCGCCCCTCAAGGATCTCCCCAAAACAGCCGTCTATCGACTGGCCCACTATCGCAATCAATGCACGCCGGTGATCCCGACACGGGTCCTCGAGCGCCCCCCCACCGCCGAACTCGCCGAGGGGCAGCAGGATCAGGACAGCCTTCCCCCCTACGAGCGGCTCGACCCCATCCTCGAACGCTATGTCGAGCAGGACTTTGGACTCGAGGCCCTTGTCCAAGCAGGCTATGATCGATCGATCGTTGAACAGGTCATACGCTTGGTAGATCGCAACGAATACAAGCGCCGTCAGGCTCCCCCCGGGGTTCGACTCTCCCGACGCGCCTTCGGGCGGGATCGGCGCTACCCGATTACCTCCGGTTTTCGTCGCCGGGGCCATCCCCCCGTTTGAGAGGCATTCGTCATGAAACTGATCCAGGCCGTTATCAAACCGTTCAAGCTCGACGAGGTCCGGGAGGCCCTCACCGAACTGGGCATCACCGGCATGACCGCCACCGAGGTCAAGGGATTCGGGCGCCAGAAGGGTCACACCGAGCTCTACCGGGGGGCAGAGTACGTCGTCGACTTCCTCCCGAAGCTGAAGCTGGAGATCGTGGTTGAGGACCAACGGGTCGACGATTGCATCGCCGCGATCAGCCAGGCCGCCCATACGGGCAAGATCGGCGACGGCAAGATCTTTGTCCAACCGGTCGAGCGGGTCGTGCGGATCCGCACCGGGGAAGAGGACGAGATGGCGATCTGATCGCCACCGGTTACCCCTTCGCCCGGGACTCGCCGCCGAGGCGAACGGGGATGGGGATGGCCCTCGCCC
>CAYFWJ010000030.1:0-9383 GCA_964346755.1 uncultured Ectothiorhodospiraceae bacterium | reverse complement strand
GCCCTCGCCCCGCAGGAGGCCCCGCCGGCACCCACGGACCGGGGGGCCCACCGGGCGACCCGACCCGCGGAGCATGCATGTTCATCCTGGAGACCGATGCAGACCGGGACTGGCCGGAGGTATGGGCCATCCTCGAGCCCGTCTTCCGCGCCGGAACGACCTTCCCGTTCGCTCCCAACATCACCGAGGCCGAGGCCTATCGGGCGTGGATCGAACAGCCAAGCGCCACCTACGTATGTCGCGACGCCTCGGGTCGCGCGCTCGGCACCTATTACATCAAGCCCAACCAACCCGCCCTCGGGGCCCATGTCTGCAATTGCGGCTATGCGGTCCACACGTGGGCCCGCCGTCAGGGGGTCGGCTCGGCCATGGCTCGACACGCGGAAGAACAGGCGGTGCGGCTCGGATTTCGAGCCATGCAATATAACCTGGTCGTCTCCACCAACCCGGGGGCCCTGCGGCTATGGCAGCGGCTCGGGCTCCACGTGGTGGGGATCTTGCCGAAGGCCTTCCAGCATCCCGAGCACGGCGACGTGGATGCCTATGTCCTATACAAAAACCTCACCATCTGAATCGCCCCGTCAACGCCTCCGCGCCGCCGAGGGCCGCCCGGAACGCGACGACTGGCCTCAGACGCTCGGAACCAAGCGCGATACCCCCGCCCGAGAACGCGCCTTCGACCGGGACGCGGATCGCCCCCTCGAGCCCCGAACACCAGGCCAGCCGAGGCGGCGGCCCGAGGATTCGGCGGGTTGGGCGCCGGCCTGCCTCCCACGGCGATCAGAAATACCGAGCGAATTCCCGCAGGTGGGTCAAACTCCGCCGATCCTCCACGCGATCGAGGAAGACCGTCTCCTCGAGATGGTCCATCTCGTGTTGAATGACCCGGGCGAAGAAGCCCGTTGCCGCCCGGGTATAGGGTTGTCCGTGCTGATCCCACGCCTGCAGCGTCACCCGGGGCCAGCGCGGCACCCGTCCCCGCAGATCCGGGATGCTGAGGCACCCCTCCCAACCGACGAGGCGCTCTGCTCGTGAGGTCAACTCCGGGTACTGCACCCTCGGATTGATGGCCACGGTCAACGGCACCGCCGATTGCCCCGGGTATCGCGGGTTATCGCCCCGAACCTCGATGACGAAGAGGCGTAACGCCTCGTGCACCTGCGGGGCGGCTATGCCGACCCCATCCGCATCCCGCATCGTCGCCACCATGTCCTCGATCAGCCGCTGCGTCGCGGGATCGGTGATCGCCGCCTCGCTCAGCGTATGGGTCGGCTGGCGCAAGACCGGGTGCCCGAGCCGGGCGATTTGACGTAAGGCCATGGAAGGCTCCCCTCATCCTCACACGATGACACAACACGAAACCACGTGACATTGCCGGATGCGGACGTCAACGCTAGTCTAGGTCGCTTTTCGCCTCGACGCGCCTTCGCGCCACCTGCGCCCACCCTGTGGAGTATCCGATCATCCGCTGTCGACCGCTCGTGCACCACCTTGTACTGGGGTTCGTGCTCACATGCCTCAACGGCGCCGGACTGGCCCAACAAGCCGCGCCCCCCGCCCTCACGGTGCAGATCAAGGGGGTCAGCGGGCCATTGCGAGACAATATCAAGGCCTATCTCGGGATCGAAGCCCTTCGCCAAGCCGACGACCGGACGGACCGCCAGATTCGGCGTCAGCACGCCGAGGCCGCCGAGGACATCCGCCAGGCCCTCATCCCCTTCGGCTATTACGCGCCGACCCTCGAGCCGGCGCTCGAGTCGACGGACAACGGCTGGCGGGCCCGCTACACGATCACCCCCGGGCCTCGGGTCACGGTGCGCACGGTGGATATCAGCTGGACGGGCCCGGGCGCGGATGACCCCCGGCTTCAGGCCGCGCGCGAGGCCTTTCCCCTCGCCCCCGGGGATCCGCTGATCCACGCTCGCTACACGCAAGCCCGAGATGGGCTGCTGTCCCAGGCCCGGCGCCAGGGTTACCTGGATGTCACCGCCGAGACGGCCCGGGTGGCGGTCGACACGCAGAACCACACGGCAACGGTCCGCTTGGTCCTCGCCACCGGGCCAGCGTACCGCCTCGGCGCAGTGCGCTTCGCCGGCCAGACCCTCGACACCGACTTGCTCCAACGCTTCGTGCGCTTCGAACCCGGCGCCCCCTACCGCGCCGAGACCCTGATCAACCTCCAGGACGCCTTGCGCTCGAGCGAGTATTTCAACAACGTGGCGATCCGGCCGCAGCGGGAGGCCGCAGGTCCCGACCGGCAGGTCCCAATCCGCATCGACCTCACCCCCAACGAGCGCCAGCGCTATCGCATCGGCGGCGGATTCGGAACCGACACCGGCCCCCGCGGCCAGATCGACTGGGCCCTGCGCCGGGTCAACCGAGCCGGGCACCGACTCCGGGCCACGCTCGGGGCCTCCGCCATCGAACGCCGGGTCAGCGGGCGCTACGCGATCCCCGGCCGCCACCCGGCTACCGACCAGTGGTTCCTGCAGGCCGAACGCCAGGACCTGTTCACCGACGCCCAGAACAGCGAACGGCTGGAAGGCAGCCTGGGGCGGCAATGGCGCCGCATCGGCTGGTCCTGGCAGGCGAGTCTAAACCTGCGCCGCGAGCGCTTCGATGTCGGCCCGGACAGCGCCCGAGTGTTCTTCCTAATCCCGGAGCTCGAGGCCAGCCGGGCCCGCGTCGACGACCGGGAACGCCCCCGACGGGGCTATCGGATCCGTTGGGGGCTGCAGGGGTCGAGCACCGGGATCGGCTCCGAGACCTCATTCGTGCAAGGGACCCTGCGACTGGACGGGGTACTCGGCCTCGGCGAGAACGCCGGACGCCTGCTCGCCAAACTCGAGCTCGGCACCACCACCGTGGAGGACTTCAGCCGCCTGCCGGCCAGCCTGCGCTTCTTCGCGGGGGGCGACACCAGCGTCCGGGGCTATGCCTACCAGAGCCTCGCCCCGCGGGATGCCAACGGCGAGCGTCGCGGGGGGGAACGCCTCGTGGTCACGGGACTCGAGTACGATCACCCCATCGCCGCCAATTGGAGCCTCGCGGCCTTCGTCGACACCGGCAACGCCATCACCCGCACGAGCGATCCCCTGGTCTCCAGCGTCGGCCTCGGGCTGCGTTGGTGGTCGCCGATTGGCCCGGTCCGGATCGACCTGGCGCGTGGACTCGATGCCGACGCCGGCGATCGACAAATCCTGCATCTGCGGATCGGACCGGCCTTTTAGCACCCGCCAAGGCGCGTTCGAACGACCCCCGGAGGAATCATGGCTCAACGCAGTCGTGGGTGGCGTCGACTCGTCACGCTGCTGCTCAGTCTCTTGTTGCTGATCGCCACCCTCGCGGCGGGGGCGACCGGCCTACTCGCGACCGAGCCGGGCTTTCGCTGGCTGGTGCGCCAGGCCACGCCGTTCGTGCCCGGTGAGCTGACGATCGAGTCGATCCAGGGGGCCCCCCTCGGACCACTTCGGTTGACGGGGCTGAGCTATCGCAGTCCCGCCCTCGAGGTCACCTTGACCACGGCGGAATGGGACTGGCGCTGGCAGGATCTCATCGACCGCGAGGTGCACCTCGCCCGCCTGGCCGTGAACGGGCTCACCGTCGTGCAGCGGCTGAGCACGAGCGCGCCCGATCCGGCCCCGCCCGCCGCCGGGCCCCTGGAGCTCCCCGAGCTCGAGCTGCCCGTGACGATCCGGCTGGCGGACGTCCGGCTTGAGGATGCCGCCCTGCAGATCGGCTCGGGGGAGCCGCTCCGCCTCGAGCGGCTCCAGCTGGCCGCCCGGTGGGACCGAACCGGGATCACCCTCGACCCCCTGGAGCTGGCCGGCATGGGGGCCCACGCCCGGGCGAGCGGGACGGTCCAGCCGATCGGCGCCTACCCCCTGACCCTCCGCGTCACGGGCGGCTACCACGCCCCCGAGGCCCTCGGTGCCCCCCTGGCGGGGAGCGATCTGGCCGGGCAGATCCAACTCGACGGGGATCTTCAGGCCCTCGAGGCGACGGTCACGGCGAACGGCACCCGGGCCACGGCCGATTGGCTGCGCCTGGGGCTGTCCGCCCGGGCGCAGGATGTCCTGGGGGATGTGACCTGGCAGGCGGATCTGAACGAGCTCGTCCTCGCGGGTCAACGCCTGGACCCCGTGCTTCCCCCGGGGCGATTGAGCGGCTCGGTCCGCGCCGCCGGCGATCGCCAGCGCGTCACCGCCCAGGGCGATCTGCGGGTCCGGGACACCGACCCCGCCCTCGGGGCCTGGGATCTCGCGACCCGCCTCCAGGCCGACCTCGACGCACTCACCCTCGACCTGGAACGGCTTCGACTCGCCCAGGCCAACGGGCCGGGGCGCGCCCAACTCGCCGGTACCGTCGGGCTCGGGGGCAGCGCGCCGCGACTGGACCTGAGCGGCGACTGGCACCAACTCGCCTGGCCCCTCGACGGCCCGAGTGCCGTCGCGAGCCCCACGGGGGCGCTCAGCCTCACCGGCCACCCCGAGGCCTACCGGGTCCGGGTGGAGACGCGGGTCGAGGGGGAGGCCGTCCCCCCCGGGGATTGGCAGCTCGCCCTCGCCGGCGATACCGAGCAGGCCCGCCTGGAATCCCTGACCGGCGCGTTGCTCGGCGGGACCCTCGCGCTCCGGGGCGAGGTGGGCTGGGCCCCCGCACCCCAGTGGGATCTCGAGCTGCGCACCGCCGCGCTCGATCCGGGCCGTTACCGCGCAGGATGGGACGGCTCGATCGACCTACAACTCACCAGCCAGGGCCGACTCGCCCCGACGACGGCCCGGCGCGACGGCGCCAGACCCCGGCGCGTTGCCAACGCGCCCGCGAACCCGTCGCCGCCGGGGCTTGCGGCTCTGGAGGCGACGATCACCCTCGAAGACCTCGCCGGCCGCTTCCGCGGCCAGGCCCTGGACGGGGGCGGCCGCATCGCCCTGCGTGAGGCCACGGCCACCGTCGAGGCCCTGCGCCTCCAACTCGGCGAGGCCCGGCTCACCGCCGATGGCCCCCTCGCCGCCGATGGCTCGAACCTCGCCTTGGCGCTCGAGATCCCGCGGTTGGGCGCCCTGCTGCCGGCGGGCCGCGGCGAGGCCCGGCTCAACGCCCAACTCCAGGGCACCCGGAGCGCCCCGCGACTCACCGCAGACTGGCGCGCCCACGAGCTCCGGTACAGCGATCTCGACCTGGCCGAACTCACGGGCTCGGCGGACCTCAGCCTCGACGGCCCGCTCGCCCTGCAGCTAAAGGGCACAACCCTCCGGGCCGGCGACCAGGCCATCCAACAACTCGCGGTGGACTTGGCCGGCACCCGCGCCGCACACACCCTGACGCTGGACGTCAAACGCGCCCCGGAGACCCTCGGACTGACCGCCCGGGGTGGACTCAGCGAGGCGGGACGCTGGGCGGGGCGGCTCACCCGCCTGGAGCTCGCCGGCACACCGCTCGGCGACTGGCGCCTGGAACGACCCACGGCCCTCGCGGCCGGGGCCGATGGGGCCACCCTCGAACCGCTCTGCCTCGTGCGCGCCCCCGCGGCCGCCTGCCTCGATGCCCAGTGGTCCCCACAGAACACCCGCGCCCGGGTCCAGATCGCCCAGGTGCCCCTCGCCTGGGCCACGCCCTTCCTTCCGCCCGAGATCGACGCCGAGGGCCGAGCCAACCTCGCCGTGGTCGCCGCAGTCCCCGAGGCCCTATCCGCTGAGGCCTGGCAGGCCGCCGTCGCCGACGTGGCGCTGCAGCTCCCCCCGGGGCGCCTGCGCTACACCACCGGGGGCAAGACCCTCGAGCTGCCCCACGAGGGCCTGCAGCTCGACGCCGTCGTCCAACCTGGGGCCTCGTTGGGCCCCGGACGGGGCACCGCCGCCTTACCCGACGGCGGCGCAGGCCCCGAGGCCTGGGCCGGCCTCGAGGGGGTCGTTCGACTCGACGACGGCAACCGCATCGCGGTATCGGGGCGCCTTCCAGAGCCGCCCGACCGGGCGGATCCCTTGGCCGCCCCCGTCACGGCCCGGGTCGCGGTGGGCGTCGAGCGCTATCGACTCCCGCCGGGCCTCGTCCCCGGGGTCACGGCGATCCGCGGCGGCGCCCAGAGCGATCTGCGCCTCCGCGGCTCGCTGGCCCGACCGCGCCTCGACGGTCAAGCCCAGCTCACCGGGGCAATCGACGGCATCGAGGCCTTGGGCGTGGATGTCCCCGGCTACGAACTCACGCTGACCGGGCGCGGGGATCGGCTCACCCTTGCCGGCTGGATCGACAGCGAATCCGGGCGACTCGACCTCGACGGCCAGGTGGCCCTGGATCCGGAGCGCGGCTGGCCCGCCCGCGTCCGCCTCCGCGGCGAGCGGGTGCGGGTCGCCAATCGCATGGAATACCGGGCCTCCATCAGCCCCGATCTCACGATCGAGACATCCCCCGAACGGATCGCCGTGCGGGGGGAATTGGCCGTACCCCGGCTCCTCCTCGAGCCCCAACGCCTCCCCAAGGGTGCGCAAAAGCCCTCCGAGGACATCGTGATCGTCGACAACGCAACCGGCGCCGCCAGTCCGTCCGAGCCCACCGAAGCCCTGCCCCTCGATCTGGATCTACGCCTGCGCCTCGGGGATCGGGTCCGATTCCGGGGCTTCGGCCTGGACGCCGAACTCGGCGGCGATCTGCGCCTCATCCAGAAACCCACCGAGGAGCCCATTGCCACCGGCCAGCTCACCATCCGCCGCGGGACCTACCAGGCCTACGGCCAAGATCTCACCGTCCGCGACGGCCGGATCTTCTACGCCGGCACCCCCGTCGACAACCCGGGCCTCGATCTCCGGGCCACACGGACCATTGAACGGGACGACGTCACCGTCGGCGCCCACGTCACCGGCGTCGCCCAGGACCCGAAACTCACCCTGTTCTCGGAGCCCACCCTCGGCCAATCCGATATCCTCGCCTACCTCGTCACCGGTCGGCCGCTGCGCCAGGCCTCCCAGGAGGAAGGCGAACAGCTCAGCGCCGCCGCCACTGCCCTCGGCGCCGCCGGCGGGCTGCTCGCCCAGGACATCCGCCGGCGCTTCGGCTTCGAGACCCTGGAATTCGAGGGCGGCGACGAGCTCGCCACCAGCGCCGTCGTCCTCGGCCGCTACCTCACCCCCCGGCTCTACCTGAGCTACGGACTCAACTTCCGCGGCCAGACCGAAAGCGTCGGACTCGAATACCAACTCGACGAGGACTGGACGCTCGAGACCTCGACCGGGCAAGATCAGACCGGCGGCGACTTGATCTACACCATCGAAGTCGATTAGCGCCGCGCCAGCCCCACAAACCGTCGGGTCGGGGCAAAGGGACCCGAGAGGCAACACAGCGCACGCCGGTCCCGCCTCCCGGTGCCGGTGTTGCGAGACCCAAGGAGCCCATTGATGCGCCCTGTCTTTTCGTTCCGGATGGCCCTGATCGCCACGGTTGCTCACGCCCTCACCGCGCTTGCGCCCGTGGCCGCCGAAACCCTCAGCGCGTGCGGCGAAACCCCCGAGGCCGCCCGTGCGGCATTCGCCAAGTTTATTTCGGTTGAAGTCAAAGACGTCACCACCCAGGCGATGGCCCGGGAGCGGGGCCCGAACGCCCGACCCGCGTGGCTGCAGATGCTCATCGGGGGCGGCGATACCGAGACCGTGGACACCTCCACGCGCCTCACGGTCACGAGCGAGCAAACCACCGAAGTCAATCTCAGCGGGGTCCGCGTCGAACCGACCGGTCAGACCCCCTGCCCCTATCGGGCCTCCATCGAACGGGCCGCCTTGCTCGAGCGGACCCGCACGCATTTGGCAACGATTGCCGGCTATCAACTTGAACGACTCCCGCCACCGGCGGATCGCACGGCGCGGGTCCAACGGCTGAAGGACTGGATCGCCACCATCAACGGCGTCGAACCCTTGGTCGTCTTCTTCCAGGATACGATTGCCGAGGACCCGATACAGCGGCTGACCGCAACCAAGGACCGCCTCGTTGGGGAACTGGAACAATGGATCAATCAGGGGGTTCGGTTCATCATCGCCGGGGACTTCGACACCCTCTACGTGGACGAACAGCCGGTGGCCACCGATACCGGGGCCGGGACCCGTCAACGCCTCCTCCTCGAGCCCGGGGAGCACAGCTTCCGGCTCACCGGCTCAACGTTTTGCGACATCACGGACACCTTCACGGTGCGCGCGAATACCGCCGGCGAATCCCTGGATGACAAGGAGATCGCGCCCGAGCTCGAAGCCAACGCCCATCCCGTGATCACCTTCAAGACCAACCGGCCCCCACGGGAGGCCATCACGCTCGAGGTCAATAATGCGCCCCGAGCGCTGGGCGAGCCCCTGGCGTTCCCCGATGACTGCAATGGCACCCTCACGTACACAGTCACCTTCCCCGACCCCGCCGGCGACAAGGTCAAAAGCGGCCAAATCGACCTCGAGCCCGGGCTGGATAAAACGGTCACTGCCCGGTTCTATGCCAGCGACGTCATACGGCAACGCGTCCAACACCTACGCGCCGGCAACAGCCTGCGCGTGCAGTATCTCTACCTGCAACCGGGGGGCGACTTCAAAGGGGCCACCGGTTTCGGCGGTGTCCAACTGGCCTATACCCGAAACCACAGCTTCTTCCGCTACGGCCTCGCCCTGCTGGGCGCGGAAGACAGCACGAACGAGCCACTCGACAAAACCGGGGAATCCTCCGTGGCCTGGGAAGCCAACCTGCAACTCCGCCTCCAGCTGACCGAGCTCGGCCCCCACAACGAACCCTTCCGCTTCGGGCCAGTCGCCATCGTCCCCAACGCCGGCTTCGACCTCGGCTTCGGACGGCATTTCTTGGGGGCCAACGAGGCGGAAAACTTCGCCGCCACCGACGAGTTCACCGACAAAGACAACGACCTGCGGGACTTCCTCGGCGACCACGGCGTCGCCCGCGCCGTCCTCGGGACTGATCTGGTCGTGCATCGCCACCTGGGCGTAGTCCTCGAGGCCGGCAAAGGGCTTAGCATGAGCGAGTCCTGGACCGGATCCCTCGGGATCGCCGTCTCTTTTTGAGCCCGTGCCGCCCGATCGGCGGCACGACGCCACACGCTGACCCCAAAGCCCATCGGGCGCCGCCGGGCCACGGCGGCACCCAGGACGCCACCGCGGGGCAACCGAACCGGCACCGCCCCGCCCGAGCTCACGACATGGGCCCAAGCCCCCCGCGACGCGCGCGAGACAGGCCTCATCCATGCACACCGACCCCCAGCTCAACGCCCTCGCCCGAGTGCTCAGCCCGTGGATCAACCCCCTCGACCCCTTCCCCGAGCCGGCGGCCTGGCCACGGCTCATCGAGCGGGCCAATCGCCAGGGGCTCACCCCGGCCCTCGCCCCGACCCTGCGCAGCAAAGA